>NZ_JBJZOH010000029.1:0-60254 GCF_047200595.1 Streptomyces sp. MS19
AGCCGTCGTCGCGGCGCTCGTCCCGCATCTGCTTGGCGCGGTCGGCGGCCTTGCGGCCCTGCTCCTTGCCGCGCTTCACCATGTCGTCGCGCTTGTTCCCGTCCCCCTGGTCACCGCCCCGGGAGCGGTCGTCGTTGCGCTCGTCCATGGCCTCCTTGGCCCGGTTCTGGAGCTCCTTGGCCTTGTCCTTGAACTGGTCTGAGATGCCCATGTGCCGCACTCCTCCACGGGTAGGTCGGTCCGGGTCACCAGCGTCGCACGGCGGGGGACGTACCGCATTTTTTCCGCCTGTAACGGGACGTCCTACCCCTCCTCGGCCGTGCGGGGCGGCAGCGGCGGGCGGCTGCGGTCGGGGACGTCCTCGTAGCCGGGCGGCTCGGCGGCGGGCTCGCGTTCCAGCAGTTCGAGCGCCACGCGCACGGCGGCCCGGAGAACCATCGGACGGCCCTCGGCCCAGTCGAGCGGGGTGCGCAGCGCCTCGATGTCCGGCTCGACGCCGTGGTTCTCGACGCCCCAGCCGTACTCCCCGAACCAGGCCGCGTTCATCGGCACCGTGATGTCCGTGTCGTCGCCGAGCCGGTGGTCGCCGGTGATCCCGACGACGCCGCCCCAGGTGCGCGTGCCGACGACCGGGCCGATGCCCAGCAGCCGGAAGGCCGCCGTGATCATGTCGCCGTCCGACGAGGTCGCCTCGTCCGCCACCGCGACGACCGGGCCGCGCGGCGCGTTCGACGCGTACGAGACGGGCTGCTCGTTGCGCGTCAGGTCCCAGCCGAGGATGGTGCGGGTCAGCTTCTCCACGACCAGCTCGCTGATGTTGCCGCCCGCGTTGCCGCGCACGTCCACGATCAGCGCGGGCCGCGAGAACTCCAGGCGCAGGTCGCGGTTGAACTGCGCCCAGCCCGAGCCGCCCATGTCCGGGATGTGCACATAGCCGCACGCGCCGCCGCTCAGCTCGCGCACGATCTCCCGGCGCCGCACCACCCAGTCCTGGTAGCGCAGCGACCTGTCGTCGATCAGCGGCACGACCGCGATGCGGCGGCGCGCCCGCGGGTTGCCCTCCTCGGCGAACGTCAGCTCCACGCTCGTCCCGCCCGTGCCCGCGAGCAGCGGCCACGGGCCCGTCACCGGATCGACGGGCCGCCCGCCGACGTGCGTCAG
Organism: Streptomyces sp. MS19; assembly: GCF_047200595.1. Taxonomy (NCBI): domain Bacteria; kingdom Bacillati; phylum Actinomycetota; class Actinomycetes; order Kitasatosporales; family Streptomycetaceae; genus Streptomyces; species Streptomyces sp. MS19. The sequence continues at coordinate 1,162 of NZ_JBJZOH010000029.1, forward strand.
CACCGCGCCCTCGCGCACACCCGTACCGGCCAGCGGGGAGCGCGCCCGGGAGTCGGACGAGTCGCCCGGCAGGACGCGCTGGAGCTGCCAGGCGCCGTCCTTGGTGCGGCACAGGTCGGCGCCCAGGAGGCCCTGCGGGCGCTGGTAGTGCGGTGGGCCCTCGTCGCGGCGGGACGGGGTGACGTACGCGTGGGACGTGCCCAGCTCGCCCATCGCCTCGTACAGCAGGTCGGCGAACTCGTCGGGGCTCGCGACGCGTTCCACCAGCGGCCGGTACTGGTCCAGGACGGCCGCCCAGTCCACGCCCGACATGCCGGGGTCCCAGAAGTGGTCGCGGACGATCCGCCCCGCCTCGTCGAACGACTGACGCCACTCGGCCGCCGGGTCGGCGACGTGCACGACGCGGCGCAGGTCCACGTGGACCTGCGAGTCGCCGTCGCCCGACTCGGTGGCGGGGACGGCGCGCAGGTCGTTGTCCTCGCTGACGACCAGCCGCGACCCGTCGCCGCTGACGGCGAACCAGTCCACGTCGTCGGTCAGTTCGGCGCGCTTCGCCTTGGCGAGGTCGAAGTGTTCGAGCGTCGGCCTGCCCGAGGTGTGGTCCGGGTTGACGAACGTCTCGCCGAGCGCGCCCGAGATCGGCCAGCGCAGCCACACCAGGCCGCCCCCGGCGACCGGGCGCAGCGAGGAGTACTTGGACGCGGCGACCGGGAACGGCGTCACGCGGCTGCCCAGCCCCTCGGCCTCCACGTGCACGGTGCCGTCCTCGCCGCCCGCCTCGTCCGGGTCGAGGCCGCCCGCCGCCGGCCGGCCCTCGGGCGTGATGGCGAACGGGGAGCGGGTCGCGGAGGCGAGCGGCACCAGGTAGGGGCGGCAGCCGAGGGGGAAGGAGAGGTCGCCGGTGTGCACGTCGTAGACCGGGTCGAAGCCACGCCAGGAGAGGAACGCGAGGTAGCGGCCGTCACTCGTGAAGACGGGCTCCTCGTCCTCGAACCTGCCGTCCGTCACATCGAGGACGGTCCGGTCGTCCCGGGTCAGCTTGACGATCTTGATCTGTGTCAGCGTGCGGCCGACGCCCGGCTGGGCCCAGGCGAGCCAGGCGGAGTCGGGCGAGAAGGCGAGGTCGCGGACCGGGCCGTTGACGGAGCGGATGATCTCCACGACCCCCTCGGCGACCTCCCCGGCGTCCACGCCGGGCTCCTCCGCTTCCTCCTGTCCCTCCTGCTGCTCCGCTTCCTCCTCTTCCTCCTCCTCCCGCGGCACCCGCACGACGAGCAGCCGCCCGTCGTGCGCCGCCACGGCCATCACCGAACCGTCCGGCGAGGACACCAGCTCCCGCACCCGCCCCAGCTCGCCCGCCGCCACCCGTACGGGGTCGCGCCCGCCGCCGGCCCGCGGCAGGTGGGCCACCTCGATGGCGTCCTCGCCCTCGGCGTCCGTGACATAGGCCACCCGCCCGGTGTCGCCGAGCATCTCGGGCAGCCGGACCCGTACGCCGTCGGCGACCGCCATGGCGCGCGCGGGCCCGTCGCGGTGGGTCAGCCAGTAGAGACCGCCGCGCACGGTCACCGCGCTGGCGCGGCCCGTCGTGTCCACGGCGAGCCCGTCCACGTGCGCGGCGGTGTGCACCTGGTACGGGCGGCGGCCGGTGCGCGGGCCGCCGAGGCGCACGGGCAGCCGCCGCGGGACCGAGCCGGGGACCAGCTCGTCCACGGCCCACAGCTCGCCCGCGCACTGGTAGACGACGCGCCGCCCGTCGGTGGAGGCATGGCGTGCGTAGAACGTGTCGTGGTCGGTGTGCCGCCACAGCTGGGAGCCGTCGGGGCGGCAGGAGTAGAGGTTGCCGATCCCCTCGTGGTCGGAGAGGAACGCGATCCGGTCGCCGACGATCATCGGGCTGTCGAGGTGGCCGCCGATCCCGTCCAGGAGGCGGGCGCCGTCGTACCAGAGCCGGCCCGTCGCGCCGCCCCGGTAGCGCTTCCACTCGGCCGGTTCGTGCGGCGCCTTGCCCGTCAGCAGCAGCGTGTGCCGCCCGTCGCCCGTGCCGTCGCCGGAACCGGAGACCGCGATACCCGCGACCGGCCCCCAGGGCAGCCGGTCGCCGGGGCCGCCCGTGACCGGCACGGTGTAGGCCCAGGTGACGTACGCGAACGGCTGCCCGTGCGACCCGACCGCGAGGACGCGGCTGCCGCCCGGCGTGCCCGGCGGCGTCCAGCCGCAGACGCGGGTGTCGTACGACGCCCAGTGCGTGAGCTGCCGCACCTGCCCGCCGTCCGCCGAGGCGAGGTGGATCTCGGGATCGAGCGTGCGCCAGCTGGTGAACGCGATGGAGCGGCCGTCGGGAGAGAAGCGCGGCGCGGCGAGCCGGGTACGATCGACAGTCAGCCGCCAGGCGCGTTCCGCCCTGCCGCGGCCCCGGCTCGGCAACGGTGCCAGCCAGAGATCGTCCTCGGCGACGAAGCAGAGCATGTCGCCGCCCAGGTGCGGGAAGCGGAGATACCCGTCGGGGTCGGGCCCGCCCGTCCCGTCACCGGCGGCGGGGATGTCCGTGCGGTCTGGCTCGGATGGCTCGGATGTGTGACTCACATGTCCCATGCTTCGGTTCCCCGATTGCACCGGCAAGTCCTTCCGCCCACCGCTTTGTGATTCGAGTCACAATCCGGTCGGAGACTCACCTTCCGGGCACCGGCCGGGCGTCTCGCCCCATGAGCTGTGAACTTCCCGGTTTCACACTCCATCGCCCAAGACACGACAGACACGACACGACATCCGGACAGGAGAACCTGCCCCGTGGCCACGTTCCTGTACAAACTCGGCCGACTGGCCTTCCGGCGCCGCTGGTGGGTGGGGCTCGCCTGGCTGGCGATCCTCGTCGGCATCGGCACCGGCGCCGCCACCGCGGGAGCCCCGCCAGAAGACGAGTTCACCCTGCCCGGCACCGAGGCGCAGCAGGCGTTCGACGTGCTGGCGGAGGAGTTCCCGCAGGCCAACGCGGAGGCTGTCGAGACGCGCATCGTCTTCCGCGCGCCCGACGGCGGCTCCATATCCGAGGGCGCGCACCGCACCGCCGTCGAGGACGTCCTGCGCGAGGCCGCGGACAACGACCTCGTCGCCAACGTGACCGACCCGTTCGCCGAGGGGGGCGGCACCGTCAGCCCCGACGGGACCACCACGTTCGCCACGGTCAGCTACACCGACGCCTTCCACATGGACGAGGACCTTGAGGCGGAGCACGAGAACCTCGTCGAGATCATGGACGACGGCCGTGACCAGGGGCTTGAGGTCGAGGCGTCCGGCCTGGTCGCCATGGGCCCGACGGAGATGGGCGGCGGTGAGGCCGTCGGCATCCTGGTCGCCGCGGTCGTGCTGGTCATCACCTTCGGCTCGCTGGTCGCCGCCGGTCTGTCGCTGCTCACCGCGCTGATCGGTGTCGGCGTCGGCACGATGGGCATCGCGGCGCTGAGCGCCACCCTGGGCCTGTCCGCCACCACCGGCATCCTGGCCACGATGATCGGCCTCGCGGTCGGCATCGACTACGCCCTGTTCATCGTCTCCCGCTACCGCGCGGAGCTGGTCGAGGGGCACAGCCGCGAGGAGGCGGCGGGACGCGCCGTCGGCACGGCGGGTTCGGCCGTGGTCTTCGCCGGCCTGACCGTCATCATCGCGCTGTGCGGCCTGGCGATCGTCAATGTGCCGCTGCTCACGAAGATGGGCATCACCGCGGGTGCCGCCGTCGCGCTGGCCGTGCTGATCGCCCTGACGCTGGTGCCCGCCGCGCTCGGCATGATCGGCAAGAGGATCTTCGGCCGCCGCCACCGCAAGCAGAACCCGGAGACGCACGTCCCCGCCAGCCTCCAGCGCAACGGCAACGAGCCCATGGGCGTGCGCTGGTCGCGTGCCATCCTGCGCCGCCCCGGGCTGGTGCTCGTGGGCTCGGTCCTCGGCCTCGGCGTGCTGGCCCTGCCGGTCGCCGACATGGAGCTGGGCCTGCCCGGCGACGAGGTGGCGGCTCCCGACACCACGCAGCGCAAGGCGTACGACACCCTCAGCGAGGGCTTCGGCGCCGGGTTCAACGGGCCGCTGCTGATGGTGCTCCAGGGCGGTGACGGCGTGGACCTCACGGCCGCGGGCGAGACGCTCGCCGCCGACCTGGAGGGCTACGACGACGTGGTGACCACCACGCCGGCGGTGCTGAACGAGTCCGGGAGCGTCGCGACCGTGACGGTCTTCCCCGAGTCGGGCCCGTCGAGCCCGGAGACCACCGACCTGGTGGACGACCTGCGGGGCGACTTCGCGGACGACTTCGCGGACCGGACCGGCGCCGAGCTGCTGGTGTCGGGGCAGACCGCCGCGCAGAGCGACTTCTCGCAGGTGATGAACGACGCGCTGGTGCCGTACCTGACCCTGGTCGTCGGCCTGGCGTTCGTCCTGCTGGTGCTCGTCTTCCGGTCGCTGCTGGTGCCGCTGAAGGCCGCGCTCGGCTTCCTGCTGTCCGTGCTGGCGGCGCTCGGCATCATCGTCGCGGTCTTCCAGTGGGGCTGGGCGGCGAGCCTGATCGGGGTCGAGGAGACCAGTCCGATCATGAGCATGATGCCGATCTTCATGGTGGGTGTGATCTTCGGCCTGGCGATGGACTACGAGGTGTTCCTCGTGACCCGTATCCGCGAGGCGCACGTCCACGGCGAGGAGGCGCACGACGCCATCGTGACCGGCTTCCGGCTGAACGCGCGGGTGGTCACCGCCGCGGCGATCATCATGATCAGCGTCTTCGGCGCCTTCGCGGCCGTCTCGGGCGAGTCGATGATCAAGATGATGGGCCTCGGCATGGCGTCGGCCGTCCTGCTGGACGCGTTCGTCGTCCGCATGACCATCGTTCCGGCGCTGATGGGGCTGGTGGGCGAACGCGCCTGGTGGCTGCCGAAGTGGCTGGACCGCGCGCTGCCCAACGTCGACGTGGAGGGTGAGTCCCTGGAGCGTTATCTGAAGTCCAACGGCAAGGGCCGCGACAGCCTGGAGCCGGAGCGGGAGAACGCCACCGCGTCCGTGGGCTGAACCGACCCCCGGCCGCAGGGCCGCACCGGGTGTCGTGTGACGGAGCCCGGTCCCGTGACCACCGCGAGAGCGGCGGCGCGGGGCCGGGCTCCGCGGCGTTTCCGGGGGCGGAGGGGGCGCGGGACGGCGCGCGGGAGGGCGCGCGGGCCCGCGCACGTTCGACCAGATGTAACCGACGCGCTCTTGCGAAGCCTTCGCAAGAGCGTCCTATGATCGAACGTCGCTCGAAACGTCCCTGATGTACCCGCCCCCGAAGTCCCCGCCCGAAGTCCCCGCCTGAAGTCCCCGCTTGAAGTCCCCGAGAGAGTGAGACCGGCATGCATGTCCCCGACGGGTTCCTGAACGCCCCGGTGTCGGTGGTGACCGGAGTCGTCGCCGCCGGCGCGGTCGCCGTCGCCCTGCGCGGCGCCCGGCGCGAACTCGACGAACGCACCGCGCCGCTGGCCGGTCTGGTCGCCGCCTTCATCTTCGCCGTCCAGATGCTCAACTTCCCCGTCGCCGCCGGCACGAGCGGCCATCTCCTGGGCGGCGCGCTGGCGACCGTCCTGGTGGGCCCGTACACGGCCGTGCTCTGCCTGGCGGTCGTCCTCCTGATGCAGGGCCTCCTGTTCGCGGACGGCGGGCTGACCGCGCTCGGCACCAACATCACGGTGATGGGCGTCGTCACGGCCGTGGTCGCCCACCTGGTCTTCCACGGGCTGCTGCGCGTCCTGCCGCGCCGGAACGGGGCGCGCGGCCCGGTCGCCGTCGCCACCTTCGCCGCCGCGCTGATATCCGTGCCCGTCGCCGCGATCGCGTTCACCGGGCTGTACGCGGTCGGCGGGACGGCGGACGTGTCCATCGGCCGCGTCTTCGCCGCCATGGTCGGGGTGCACGTCCTGATAGGCATCGGCGAGGCCGTCATCACGACGGCGACCGTCGGCGCCGTCCTCGCCGTACGGCCGGACCTGGTGCGCGCCGCCCGTTCCGTCGCGCGGCCCGCCCTGGTCATACGCGGCGGCGCGGGCGCCGACGCCCCGGCGCCCGCGCCCGAACCCGAGCCGGCCGCCGCACCGGCCCGTTCCCTGCGCCCGCTGTGGCTCGGCGGTCTCGGCGTGGCCGTGGTGTGCGCCGCGTTCATCAGCTTCTACGCGTCCGCCGAGCCGGACGGCCTGGAGCGCGTCGCCACGGACGAGGGCATCGCCGAGGAGGCGCGCGAGCACGGCATGGCCGACTCGCCGCTGGCCGACTACGGCGTGCGAGACGTGGACAACGAGCGGCTGTCCACCGGCCTGGCGGGCGCGGCCGGTGTCGCCGTGACGCTCGCGGTCGGCTCCGGGGTCTTCGTCGCCGTGCGCCGCCGCACCGGGCACGGCGCGGCGGGCAGCGGCGGCGCGGGGAACGACGGCGAGGCGGCCGGGCGCCGGGAGACCGTCACCCCGTGAGCGGCTCCCACGGTCCCGCCGGGCGCGGCGGCGGCGCGGCGCGGCTGTACCGGCCCGGCACCTCGGCCGTGCACCGGCTGCCCGCGCACTGCAAGCTGGTCGCGGTCCTCGCGTTCGTCCTCACCGTCGTCGCGACGCCGCGGGAGGCGGTGTGGGCCTTCGGGGTCTACGCCGCGTTCCTCGCGGGCGTCGCGGCGGTGGCGCGGCTGCCCGCCGGGTTCGTGCTGCGGCGCCTGCTGATCGAGGTGCCGTTCGTCGCCTTCGCGGTGCTGCTGCCGTTCGTCGCCTCGGGGCCACGCGTGGAGTGGCTCGGCCTGTCGCTGAGCGAGTCGGGCCTGTGGGGCGCGTGGAACGTCCTGGCCAAGGGCACCCTGGGCGTCGCCGCCTCCGTCCTGCTCGCGGCGACGACCGAGCTGCGGCAGGTCCTCCTGGGGCTGCAACGGCTGCGGCTGCCCCCGCTGCTGGTGCAGATCGCGTCGTTCATGCTGCGCTACGCCGACGTGATCTCGGACGAACTGGCGCGCATGCGCGTCGCCCGCGAGTCGCGCGGCTTCACCGCGCGCGGGCCGCGCCACTGGGGCGTGCTCGCCAAGACGGCCGGGGCGCTGTTCATCCGGTGCTACGAGCGGGGCGAGCGCGTCCATCTCGCCATGCTCAGCCGGGGGTACGCGGGCAGCATGCCCGTCGTGGACCGGCTCGCCGCGGGCCGCGCGCAGTGGGCGCGGGCGGTCGCACTCCCCGCGTCGGCCCTCGTGGTGTGTGTGCTGGGATGGACCCTGTGAGCAGCAGCACCGAGCACGCCCCCGCGCCGTCCCTCGACGTCTCGGGGCTGGCGTACGCCTATCCGGACGGCCACCAGGCCCTGTTCGGCGTGGACCTGACCGTGGGGCGCGGCGAACGCGTCGCGCTCCTCGGGCCGAACGGCGCGGGCAAGACCACCCTCGTCCTGCACCTGAACGGCATCCTCACGGCGGGCGCGGGCAGCGTGCGCGTCGCCGGGCTGCCGGTGCGCAAGGACACCCTGGCCGAGATCAGGCGGCGCGTCGGCATCGTCTTCCAGGACCCGGACGACCAGCTGTTCATGCCCACGGTCCGGGAGGACGTCGCGTTCGGCCCGGCCAACGCGGGGCTGCGCGGCGCGGAGCTGGAGAGCTGCGTGGCGCGGGCGCTGGAGCGCGTGGGCATGGCGGAGTACGCGGACCGGCCGCCGCACCACCTGTCGTTCGGGCAGCGCCGCCGCGTCGCTGTCGCGACCGTGCTGGCGATGGACCCCGAGATCCTGGTGCTGGACGAGCCGTCGGCCAACCTCGACCCGGCCGCGCGCCGCGAACTGGCCGACATCCTGCGCTCGCTCGACCTGACCGTCCTGATGGTGACGCACGATCTGCCGTACGCGCTGGAGCTGTGCCCGCGCTCGGTCGTGCTCAGCGAGGGCGTGATCGCCGCGGACGGGCCGACCGCCGACCTGCTGGCCGACGAGGAACTGCTGCGCGCGCACCGGCTGGAGCTGCCGTTCGGCTTCGACCCGCGCGCCGCGCGCCGCTGAGCCCTCTCAGCCGTCCAGGACGCGGCGGGCCACCGCGTCGAGGCGGCGGGCGAACACGGCGGGGGCGTCCGGGGTGACGGAGGCGAGCGCGACCATCGCGGAGACGATCACGTCGCACACCTCGTCCTCGACGTCGGCCCACGAATGGCTGCGCCCCTTGCGGGGGTTGGTTCCCATGACGCCCTGCACGGCCTCCGCGACCTCGCCCGCCTCCTCCGCGATCTTGTAGAGCCGCAGCAGGCGCGAGGTGGCGTGGTCGGTCGGGTCGTGCGCGTCGAGCCAGGCGACGAGCCGCGCCACCGTCTCCCACTGGTTGCCGTGACGTCCCGCTGGTTGCTCCATGCACCCTCCTGGCGCGGACCCTACCAACGGGAGCACAATGTTGCTTTGTCGATGCGTGTGCCAGGAGGTAACCGTGGTGCGTCGTACGGGTGTCGCCGCCCTCGCCCTGCTGACCGTGCTCGCCGCGTCGGCCGCGGCCCCCGCGCGGGCGGACGGGGACGGCGGCTGCGTACCGGAGTTCCGGGCCGACACCGGACGGGGCGCCGCGCGGGTGCTCGACATCGTCGCGGACGCGCCCGACGAGGCGGCGGCCGACCGCGCCCTCGCCGAACAGGCCTGCCTGGTACGGGTCGGCGGCACCGCGGGCACCGCCACCACCGGGCCCGTCGCGGTCGCCGCGCCGGACGTCTACTGGATCGCGACGGTCGCCGGGAAGGACCGCTGGGTCGCCGTCACGGACTGGGACTTCACCACGGTCCCGCCGCCGTACGCGATGACGGGCGCCCAGGGCGTCGTCACCTGGTTCAGCCGCCCCGTCACGCCGATCACACGCGTGGTGCACCACAGCGGCCTCACGTCCCAGTACCCCAACGTGTCGTCGGAGGACACCGAGTTCGAGGGGCCCTACGGCGTCAGCTTCCTGATCGAGCCGGAGTCCTCGGCGACGGACACGAACGTGGCGACCGGCAGGTCCGCGCTCGTCTTCCAGGGCACGGGCGCGTGCGGCGACCTCACGGCGCGCGGCGCGTTCGCGCACACTTGGAGCAGCACCGACATCACCGCGCTCACCGTCCCCTCCGCCGCCGGCCCCTCGGTCTCCTGGACCTCCACGGCGAACCGGACACTGGTCAACGGGCCGTCCACCACCGTGAGCGGCGTCTGCGGCTGATCAAACGGCTGCCTCAGGAATCGAACAGCGCGCTGACGGCCGGGGTGGTCAGCCGCGGGCGCGCAGGACCTCGGCGACGACCGGGCCCGCGTTCGTCCCGCCGTGGCCCGACTCGGGGACGAGGGCGGCGACGGCGAGGTCGTTGCGGTAGGCGGTGAACCAGGCGTTGGGCAGGTCCTGGCCGTCCACCTCGGCGGAGCCGGTCTTGCCGCCGATGTCCCCGCCGAGCCCGGCGAGCGCCTCGGCGGCCGAGCCGTTGACGGCCGTCCGGTTCATCAGGGACCGCAGCTCCTGCGCCGTCGAGCCGGACAGGCCGCGCGGCGCCTGCGCCAGCGCGCGGTTGTCGAAGGACGGCGGGACGAGGTAGGGCTGGCGGAAGACGCCGCTCTGCACGGTCGCGGAGACGGACGCCATGTTCAGCGGGTTCATGCGGACGCCGCCCTGCCCGATGAGGGAGGCCGCCATCTGCGCGTCGGACTGCGTGGGCACCGTGCCGTCCATCGACGTCGTGCCGATCGACCAGGTCAGGCCGAGGCCGAAGACGTCGCGCGCCTGGTTGCCCAGGTCGTCGTCGGCGAGTTCGGGCGCCTGGCTGATGAAGGCGGTGTTGCAGGACGCGGCGAAGCTGTCGGCGAAGGTGCCGCCCTCGATCTCGAACTCGTCCAGGTTCTGGAAGCGCCAGCCGCCGTGCTCGAAGTACTTGGGGCACGGGTGCGCGGCGTTCGCGGAGGCGAGGCCGCGGTCGATCAGCAGCGAGGCGGTGACGATCTTGAACGTCGAGCCGGGCGCGTACGAGCCCTCGAACGCCGTGTTCATGCCGTCGGCGGGGGCGTTGGCGACCGCCTGGATCGCGCCCGTGCTCGGCTGGACGGCGACCACCGACGCGTTCCCGCGCGCGGCGACGGACTCCTCGGCCGCCGCCTGGAGGACCGGGTCGATGGTGGTGGGCACCTGGCCCGGGGCGGGCTCGGCCAGTTCGAGGAGCCGCTCGACGGTCTCACCCTCGGCGTCCACGATCCGCAGCTCGCCCCCGGCGGTGCCGCCCGACGCGTCGCCGTAGCGCTCGCGCAGGTCCGCCAGGATCGGCGTCAGCGACGGGTGGTCCTCGGCGGTGAGGACGTCGCCGTTCACGTCGAGGACTTCGACGGGCGGCAGTTCGTCGACCGGCCCCGCCTCGATGAGCTGGTCGTCGTCGAGCGCCGGGTGGATGACGGCCGGGTCCCACGCGACGACGGCCTCGCCGGTGCCGCGTTCGCGGACGACCTCCAGGGCGGAGGTGTACTCCCAGGGCGCGGGCTCCACCTCGTCGTCGTCCAGCGAGACGGTCGCGGAGACGGCGAACGGGACGGTGGCGCCGTCCGGGGCGGACGGTTCGAGCGCCAGGCCGGCGAGCCCGGCGCGTTCGGCCAGCGCGTCGAGCACGACGCGGGCGGACTGCGGGTCGTCCGTCAGCCCGGCCGCGGTGGCCGTGTCGCCCAGCGTCCAGGCGTCGAAGAACGCCGCCGAGGCCGCCAGCACCTCCTCGTCGGTGACCGGTTCCGGCTCCTCGGTGGGTGTGCCGGACGGCGTGCTGTCGGACGTGGACGCGACGTTGGCCGTTCCCTCGTCGTCGTCACCGCCCAGCAGGCTGTACGCGCCGAACCCCACCACCGAGACAACTGCCGCACAGACACCCGCTGTGACGGCGATCCGCTGTCCGCTCCGCATCGCTACGCCCTGTCCTGCCCCTGGAGGAGGCCCCGCGGGCCTCACTGAGATGCCCCGGAATCCGGCGGCCTGGCCGCAGCATAACCGCTACACCGGGTAGACACGGGCACAGCCTGGCGTCACATCTTCGTCACACTGTGGTGCGGGTGGGGCCTAAGATCCAGCTGTCCAGCGAATTGGCCAAAGGATACGCACCACATCGTGGGGCTGGGCTCCCCGGTCCCGGGCGGTCAGGCCGCCGGCGGGGGCAACGCCCCCGGCCCCGCGTCTCCCCTGATCATCTTGAGTGCGGTGGTCACGTCAGGGCCGAAGACCACCTCTGCGCCCGCGGCATCGGCCCGGCCCACCATGGCGTGGAGGACATCGGCGAAGGGCTGTACCTGAAGTGACTCCAGGACCTCGCGCGCCTCCCCGGGGGCATCCCGCTCCATGAGCCTGAGCCAGTCACGCAGCATGGACCGGCAGCGGACGAACGCCTTGGCGCGCCCCCTTTCGAGCGAGGGGCGCCCAAGGCCGAAGACCCGGATCGTCTCCCGGCCTTTCCGCGTGATCCCGGTGTACTCACCTGTCGGGAGTGTCAGACGGAGGTGCGCGGAAGGGTCATCGACACAGGGATCGACCAGAAGGCACGATCCCGCGGCGTCGCACGGGTACTGATCCCGCTTCTCATTGCTGTTGCAGTGCGAGCAGGCGAGGAAGTGGTTGGCCCATATGAACGCCCGGAGCGGATCGTCGGCAATGGGCAGGAAGTGATCGATGGCCGTGCCCTGACTGTCTCCGCAGTACATGCACCGGGAGAACCCCGCTGCCATGTCGTCCAGAACAGACCTGACATCCCGGCGGATCGTCCTCGCAGACCGCCATGCCTTGCGCGAGGTCTCCACTCCAGCGGCGGCGGCGCGGAGCCTGTCCGTCCGGTCTGCCAGCCGCCTGTCCAGCGCCTTCGGAAGATCCGGCCGCTGAAGCGGGATCACGACTTTCTGCCGAGGCGGCCGGACACCTCGTCCACGCGGGCCTCCAGTGTGCTGGTGAGACGCTCGCTCAACTCGTGATACCGCCGCACCTCCGCCTCGGTGGCCGCCGCGGAGAAGACCTTCTCCTCCAGATCGATCAGCTGCCGCCGCGCCTCATCGGCCTGGCGGGAGTACGGGCTGTCGAGCCCGAAGAGATCGGACAGCGCGGCGTCGTCGCCACTGCCGTACACAACCCTCCGGTACGTCGCCTCGCTCACCACCTCGGGACCTCGTGCCTCCCCGGGGCCGGGCAGCCGGATCAGACCTCCCGGGTCGGCCGACTGGCAGATGTAGGGGCTGTGCGTGGTCACGATGAACTGCACCTTGGGAAAGTGCTGTTTGAGCCACTCCCCGATCCGCTGCTGCCAACTGACGTGCAGGTGGGCATCGATCTCGTCGATCAGCACCACACCGGGGACGTGGACCGCGATGCCGCTCCTGGACCGTCTCGCTCTGAGCGCACCGTGGAAGTCGTGCAGGTGACGCACGATGTCCAGCACAAGTGCCGTGACGGTCCGGTAGCCGTCGCTCATCCTCTTCAGCGGGAAGCTCAGCCCGCAGTGCCTGACCCAGAGGCCGTCCGAGTCCACCTTGGCGATCTCGTAGCCGTCCGGCAGAAGACCGTCGGACAGGAGTTCCAGAACGGTTTCCAACAGGCGCGTGGCCCCCGCACGTTTCTCCAGACTTCTGAGATACGTCCCGACGATCCACGAAACGCTCTCCCCGAGGGAGGCGTCCTCCTGGAAGAGCGTCGAGAAACGCCCCGCGCTCTCCGCCAGGTCCGAGGGATCACGCAGGGTGGCATGCGTGGACAGCGGGTCGGGGAATTCCGAGGAGAGCCTGCGGAAAGGACCGTAGCCGGCCGCGAACGAGGCCGGGAAGATCTCCTCGTCCATTCTCAGTTCCTCGACCTCACCACCGACGGCGCCGCCCTCGGACAGCACCTGCGACCACCGGGGAGAGAGCTGGAACCGCACCGAAGTCCCCGACCTCTTGAGGGTCTCCGGCGGGGGGATGCGCAGCGCCGTCCGCGCGTGCACACCCGGGTGCCGGGGCGGATCGGGCACCCGTAGCTGCTTGAGGTCCGCCGCGTCCATGAAGAACTCGGCCTGCATCCCGGCCACCGTGCGCGCGGGGAGAGCCCATGTGGCGTAGTCCGGCGCCAGGGCCGGGACGACGCGGTGGCCCGCGAGCAAGAGCGCCATGCACCGCAGCAGCGAGGTCTTTCCCGATCCATTACGTCCCGCCAGTACCGTCCACCCGGCATACCCATTTCTCCGGCGCGGGAACTCCAGCTCGACCGCCCTTTCCCCGACGAATCCGAGGAAACCGTCGATCTGCACCTTCGAGAGATAAATGGTGGCCTCCGGATGAAGGGAGCTGTTGCTCAGGGCGTAGGGGAATCGGCTAGATCCAGCTGTCCAGCCACATGCGGGCGCGCCAGCCGTCGCGGGGGATCTCCGTACCGGTGTAAATGGGGTAGAAGTAGACGAAGTTCCACACGATGAGCAGGACGAGGACCCCTGCGGCGACGATGCCGGTGACGCGGCGGCGTTCCGTACTGCCGGGCGGTCCGAGGAGTGCGCCGATCAGCATGGCGACCGCGAGGCAGAGGAACGGCGCCAGCACGACGGCGTAGAAGTAGAAGATCGTGCGCTCCTGGTACATGAACCAGGGCAGGTATCCGGCGGCCACCGCGCACAGCACAGCGCCGGCCCGCCAGTCGCGGCGCAGCAGCCAGCGGTAGCAGAGGTACGCGAGCGCGAAGCACGCCGTCCACCACAGCATCGGCGTGCCGAGGGCGAGGACTTCGCGGGAGCAGCCGCTGGAGTAGCCGCAGCCGTCCTGGCCCGCGTCGGACGACTCGTAGAAGTACGTGACGGGCCGGGCGGCGACCAGCCAGCTCCACGGGTTCGACTGGTAGTTGTGCTCCGAGGTGAGGCCGACGTGGAAGCTGTACACCTCGCTGCTGTAGTGCCACAGGCTGCGCAGCGGCGCGGGGATCCAGCTCCACGCGCTGTCGGCGCCCCTGGTCGCGGCCCAGTCGCGGTAGTAGCCGCCCGAGGTGGCGAACCAGCCCGCCCAGGACGCGAGGTACACCGCCAGGGCCACAGGGACGAGCGAGCAGAACGCGGGCAGGGCGTCCTTGCGCAGCATCACGCGGTACGGCGCGCGCGCCCCCGCGACGCGGCGCGCGCCCGCGTCCCACAGGACCGTCATGATGCCGAACGCGGCCAGCACGTACAGCCCGTTCCACTTCGTCGCGCACGCCAGGCCCAGGCAGACGCCCGCCAGCACCCGCCACGGCCGGGCGCCGAGCCCGAGGCGGCGCGCGATGTCCGCGTCCGGGCGCAGCAGTCCGTCACCGCCCTCGGGCAGCGCGGCGGCCAGGCGTGCGCGCGCCTTGTCGCGGTCCACCAGCAGCGCGCCGAACGCGGCGAGCAGCCAGAACATGACGACCAGGTCGAGCAGCGCCGTGCGGCTCATCACGAAGTGCAGGCCGTCCACGGCCAGGAACAGCCCGGCGAGGCAGCCGAGGAAGGTGGAACGGAAGAGGCGCCGCCCGATGCGGCAGAGCAGCAGGACGGACAGGGTGCCGAGCACGGCCGTCATGAAGCGCCAGCCGACCGGTTCGAGGCCGAAGAGCCACTCCCCCAGCGCGATGACCCACTTCCCGGCGGGCGGGTGGACGACGTACGCGGCGGCGTCGGCGGCCGGGATGTCACCGGCGATGATCCGCTCGTCGGCGTCGTCGGGCCACTCGGTCTCGTACCCGTGCTGGAGCAGGGACCAGGCGTCCTTGGCGTAGTACGTCTCGTCGAATATCACCGCGTCGGGGGACCCGAGGTTCACGAAGCGCAGCACGCCCGCCAGCAGCGCCACCAGCAGCGGGCCGCCCCAGCCGGTCCAGCGGGCGAGGCGGGCGGCGGTGGCCCCGGCGAGGCCGAAGTACTGCCACAGCCTGGTGCCCGGCTCGGGGTACGGGGGGACGAGGCGTTCACGGACACCGGCGGGCAGCCGGGCCGTCCAGCCGAAGCGGCGCAGCCTCCGCTCCCAGCCCGTGGCCGTGCCGGGGGCGCTGCTCTCCGGGAGAGTCTCCGAGGGTGGCGCCGGCGGGGTCGCCTGCTCCGTGCCGGGCGCGGTCTGGCTGCTCATCACGGGCCATCTTGGCATCCGCCCGCGCGCCCCCGGGCGGGTGCCGCCGCCCGGAGGTGACGGGCGGGGCGGGCGATGGGTGAGGATGTGGGGCGTGACAGGCATTCTCGTACTGGCCGGGACCCCCATCGGCGACCTCGCGGACGCGCCGCCGCGGCTGGCGCGGGAGCTGGCGGAGGCGGACGTGGTGGCGGCCGAGGACACCCGGCGGCTGCGGCGGCTCACGCAGGGGCTCGATGTGCGGATCGGCGGCCGCGTCGTGTCGTACTTCGAGGGGAACGAGGCGGCGCGTACGCCGGAGCTGGCGCGCGAGCTGGCGGGCGGGGCGCGCGTGCTGCTGGTGACGGACGCCGGGATGCCGTCCGTCTCCGACCCCGGCTACCGGCTGGTGGCGGCGGCGGTGGAGCTGGGCGTGCGCGTCACGGCGGTGCCGGGGCCGTCCGCCGTGCTGACGGCGCTGGCGCTCTCCGGGCTGCCGGTGGACCGTTTCTGCTTCGAGGGGTTCCCGCCGCGCAAGGCGGGCGAGCGGGACGCGCGGCTGCGGGAGGCGGCGGAGGAGCGGCGCACCCTCGTCTTCTTCGAGTCGCCGCACCGGCTCGCGGCGACGCTCGCGGCGATGGCCCGGACGTTCGGCGGGGAGCGGCGGGCGGCCGTGTGCCGGGAGCTGACCAAGACGTACGAGGAGGTGCGGCGCGGGCCGCTGGACGAGCTGGCGGCGTGGGCGGCCGAGGGGGTGCGCGGCGAGATCACCGTCGTCGTCGCGGGCGCCGATCCGGCGGCGGACGGCGGCGGTCCCGCCGACGCGGCGGAGCTGGCGCGGCGGGTCGCCGGGCGCGAGGAGGCGGGGCAGGCGCGCAAGGAGGCCATCGCGGAGGTGGCGCGGGAGGCGGGGGTGCCGAAGCGGGCGGTGTTCGACGCGGTGGTGGCGGCCAAGCGGGCCTGACCGGCGCGCGGGCGGGCGAGCCCCACCGCGCGCGACGCGGCAGGGTTCTCCCGCCCCCCGACACCGGTATCGCGCGACAGACAGGGCCCACCATCAGCCGCACCGCCACGCCCGCCGGGGCAGCGGGGCACGTCCCGGCAGCGCGGGCGGGGCGGCGGGCGGGGCCACCGTAGGATCGGGGGCATGCCCAAGTCCGCCAAGGCCAAGGCCGAGGAGAACGTCCCGCCGCCGCTGCCCGAGCCGCTGGCCGTGCCGGTCGCCGACTCGCACACGCACCTCGACATGCAGACGCCGGGCGTCGAGGAGGCGGTGGCCAAGGCGACCGCCGTGGGCGTGCCGCGCCTCGTGCAGATCGGCTGCGACGTGGAGCGCGCCCGCTGGTCGGTGAAGACCGCCGCCGGGCACGACGCGATCTGGGCCGGTGTCGCGCTGCACCCGAACGAGGCCGCCCGTATCGAGGCCGAGCACGGCCCGGCGGCGCTCGACGCCGCGCTGGACGAGATCGCGGCGATCGCCGAGCACCCCGAGGTGCGGGCCATCGGCGAGACGGGGCTCGACTACTACCGGACAGGCCCCGAGGGCACGGCGGCGCAGCAGCGCTCGTTCCGCCGCCACATCAGGCTGGCGAAGGAGCGGGACGTCGCGCTCGTCATCCACGACCGGGACGCCCACGCGGACGTGCTGCGCATCCTGCGCGAGGAGGGCGCGCCGCGCCGCACCGTCTTCCACTGCTACTCCGGGGACGCAGCGATGAGCGAGGTGTGCGCGGAGGCCGGGTACTTCATGTCGTTCGCGGGCAATGTGACCTTCGCCAGCGCGCAGCCGCTGCGGGACGCGCTCGCCGCCGCGCCGCCCGAACTGCTGCTGGTCGAGACGGACGCGCCGTTCCTGACGCCCGCGCCGTTCCGTGGGCGGCCGAACGCGTCGTACCTGATCCCCGTCACGCTGCGCGCGATGGCCGGGGTGAAGGGGCTGTCCGAGGACGAGCTGGCCGGGCACATCGCCGAGAACACGCGGCGGGTCTTCGCATGACCGCCACCGACGCCCTCCTCGGCCCGGGTGACGTCCGCGAGCTGGCCGCCGCGCTCGGCCTGCGGCCCACCAAGCAGCGCGGGCAGAACTTCGTGATCGACGCGAACACGGTGCGCCGCATCGTGCGCGCGGCCGGCGTCGGGCCCGAGGACACCGTGCTGGAGATCGGACCGGGGCTCGGCTCGCTGACGCTCGCGCTGCTGTCGGAGGCGGCGCACGTGACGGCCGTCGAGATCGACGACGTGCTCGCCGCCGCGCTGCCCGCGACCATCGGCGCGCGCCTCCCGGAGCGCGCCGACCGCTTCGCGCTGGTCCACGACGACGCGCTGCGCGTGACGGAGCTGCCGGGGCCGCCGCCGCGCGCCCTCGTCGCGAACCTGCCGTACAACGTCGCCGTGCCCGTCCTGCTGCACATGCTCGCCGCGTTCCCCAGCCTGGAGCGCGGGCTGATCATGGTGCAGTCGGAGGTCGCCGACCGGCTGGCGGCCGGGCCGGGGTCGAAGGTGTACGGGGTGCCGTCCGTGAAGACGGCCTGGTACGCGCGGGCGCGGCGGGCCGGGGCGATCGGGCGGACGGTGTTCTGGCCCGCGCCGAACGTGGACTCGGGGCTCGTCGCGCTGGAGCGGCGCGAGCCGCCGGTGACGACGGCGGGCCGGGCCGAGGTGTTCGCGGTGGTGGACGCGGCGTTCGCGCAGCGCCGCAAGACGCTGCGGTCGGCGCTGGCCGGGTGGGCGGGGTCCCCGGCGGCGGCCGAGGAGGCGTGCCGGGCGGCGGGCGTACCGGCGACGGCGCGCGGCGAGGCGCTGACGGTGGCGGACTTCGCCCGGCTCGCCGAGCACCGGCCGGGCGCGGGGCGGTGACGGCGCCCGCCGGTGCGCGGGCGCGCGTCGCGGGGCACCGGGCGCGGTTCGAGGCGCTGTTCGCGGCGTGGTTCGCGGGGGTGGAGGAACGTTTCGACGTCCCGCCGCTCACCCGCTTCCCGCGCCGCGCCCTCGACCTGCTGCGCGACCAGTCGCTGCGCGGCGGGAAACGGCTGCGCGTCGCCGTGCTGTACGAGGCGGCGCGGCTCGTACAGGACGGCGACGGCCGCCCGGCGGGCCTCGACGAGGCGGCGGTCGCCGTCGAACTGCTCCACACCCACGGCCTGGTGCACGACGACATCATCGACGGCTCCGCCACCCGGCGGGGCGCCCCGTCCGTGCACGCCGCGTACCGCGCGGAGTTCCCCACCGCCCGGTTCCCGGACGGGGAGCGCACGGCGCTCGGGCTGGCCGTGCTGGCGGGGGACCTCGCGGCGTTCCTGTCCGTCGAGGCCGTGCTCACCGCCCCGGCGCCGGCGTCCGTGCGGCAGGCGATGACGGAGGTGCTGGTGCGCGCCGGGGCCGAGACCGTCGCCGGGCAGATGGCCGACCTCGAACGCGACTTCCACCCGCTGCCGGACGAGGAACTGCTGCATGTCGTCAGCGAGTTCAAGTCGGCGCGCTACTCGGTGCTGGCCCCGCTGCGCCTCGGGCTGATCGCGGCGGGCGAGGACCCGGCGGCGCACACGGAACGGCTGCGCCGCTACGCGGTGCCGGTCGGCGTCCTCGGGCAGCTGCGCGACGACTGGCTCGACCTCTTCGGCGACGAGGCCGCCACGGGGAAGCCCGCCGGCGCCGACCTGCGCGAGGGACGGCGCACGTACGCGGTGCGCGCGCTGCTCGCCGCCGCCGATCGCGCGGAGCGCGCCACCGTCGAGGCGGCGCTCGGCGACCGGGAGTGCGCGCCGGAGACCGTCGCGCGGATACGGGAGATCGCCGTGCGCCGGGGCGTGGACGCGTCGCTGCGCGCCGACATGCAGCGCTGGGCGCGGGCCGCCGCCGCCGAGGCGGCGGGCTGGCGCGGCCTGTGGCGGGCGGACGCCGTGGCGTTCTTCGCACAGCTCCCGGCGGCGCTGACGCCCCCGCCGCCGCCCCGAGTGCTGTGACCGGAAAGGTTCACCGACTCACGACGCCCGCCGGGCCTGGGGGAGCCTCGCCGCGTTGCCGAATCGCGCGGGTACGGCCGAGTACGAGCTGCGATCCGGCGCCTTGCGATGCACCTCCCCCAGCCGCCAGGCTGGGGGAGCCGTAACCCGGCAAACCTCCCCGGCCACAGCCCTAGACTGAGCCGCACCATGCAGCCCGCACCCGCCGTCACCGTCCGCGTCCCCGCGAAGGTCAACGTCCAGCTCGCCGTGGGCGGCCCGCGCCCCGACGGCTTCCACGACCTGGCCAACGTCTTCCTGGCCGTGGGGCTGTACGACCACGTCACCGCCCGCCCCGCCGACACCGGCGCGCCCGAACTGACCTGCACCGGCCCCGGCAGCGAGGACGTCCCGCTCGACGGCACGAACCTCGCCGCCCGCGCCGCCGTACTCCTCGCCGGACACCACGGCCTCAAGCCCGCCGTCCGGCTCCACATCGCCAAGGACATCCCCGTCGCGGGCGGCATGGCGGGCGGCAGCGCCGACGCGGCGGGGGCCCTCCTCGCCTGCGACGCCCTGTGGGGCACGCGGACCCCGCGCGACGTGCTGCTCGGCCTGTGCGCGCGGCTCGGCTCCGACGTGCCGTTCAGCCTCGTCGGCGGCGCCGCGCTCGGCCGGGGGCGCGGCGAGCAGCTGACGGAACTGCCGGTCGGCGGCACGTTCCACTGGGTCTTCGCCCTCGCCGACGGGGGACTGTCCACCCCCGCCGTCTACCGTGAGTGCGACCGGCTGCGCGGCGCCACCCCCGTGCCCGAGCCCGAGCCGCACCCGGCGCTCCTCGCCGCGCTCGCCGCAGGCGACCCGCACGCCCTGGCCGCCGCGCTCCCCCGGGCGAACGACCTCCAGCCCGCCGCCCTGTCCCTGCGGCCCCCGCTGGCCGACACCCTGGACGCGGGCCTGCGCGGCGGCGCCCTGGCCGGTCTCGTCTCCGGGTCGGGACCCACCGTCGCGTTCCTGACCGCCGACGCAGAGGCCGCCCGTACCCTGGCCGGCACGCTGGCCGCGTCCGGCGCCTGCCGTACCGCCCGTGCGACAACAGCCCCCGCCCCCGGGGCGACTACCATCGTCTCCTATGCCTGAACAGCGGAATCTCGCCAGCGTCGAGTCCATCCGTAAGGTCTACGGGACGCGCACCCTGCTCGACGGGGTGTCGCTCGGCGTCGGGGAGGGCGACCGCATCGGCGTCGTCGGCCGCAACGGCGACGGCAAGACGACCCTGATCCGCATCCTCACGCGCCAGGAACCCGCCGACGACGGCCGCGTCACCCACTCCGGGGGGCTGCGCCTCGGCGTCCTCACCCAGACGGACACCCTCGACCCGGCTGCGACCGTGCGGCAGGAGGTCATCGGCGACCTGGCCGACCACGAGTGGGCGGGCGACGCGCGCGTCCGCGACGTGCTCACCGGCCTGTTCGGCGGGCTCGACCTGCCCGGCTTCCCCGCCGGGCTCGACACCGTCGTCGGCCCGCTCTCCGGCGGCGAGCGGCGGCGCATCGCGCTCGCCAAGCTGCTGATCGCCGAGCAGGACCTGCTCGTCCTCGACGAGCCGACGAACCATCTCGACGTCGAGGGCATCTCCTGGCTCGCCGCCCACCTGCGGACGCGGCGTTCCGCGCTGGTCGTCGTGACGCACGACCGCTGGTTCCTGGACCAGGTCTGCACCCGCATGTGGGACGTGCAGCGCGGCGCGGTCCACGCGTACGACGGCGGGTACAGCGACTACGTCTTCGCGCGCGCCGAGCGCGAACGCGTCGCCGCTGCCGAGGAGTCCAAGCGGCAGAACCTCATGCGCAAGGAACTGGCCTGGCTGCGGCGCGGCGCGCCCGCCCGCACCAGCAAGCCGCGCTTCCGCATCGAGGCGGCGAACGCGCTGATCGAGGACGTCCCGCCGCCGCGCGACAGCGCCGAGCTGATGCGCTTCGCCGGCGCCCGCCTCGGCAGGACCGTGTACGACCTGGAGGACGTCACCCTGCGGGTCGGTGAGGGGGAGGGGCGGCGGGAGCTGCTGACGGGCCTCACCTGGCAGCTCGGCCCCGGCGACCGGATCGGCCTGGTCGGGGTGAACGGCGCGGGCAAGACGTCGCTGCTGCGCGCCATGGCGACGGGCGAGGCGAGCGAGGGGCGGGTCACGATCGGCAAGACGGTGCGGCTCGCGTACCTGTCGCAGGAGGTCGGCGAACTCGACCCGGCGTGGCGGGTGCTCCAGGCCGTCGAGAACGTGCGGGCGCGCGTGGACCTCGGCAAGGGCCGGGAGATGACGGCGTCCCAGCTGTGCGAGCGCTTCGGCTTCGGCAAGGAGCGGCAGTGGACGCCGGTCGGCGACCTGTCGGGCGGCGAGCGGCGGCGGCTCCAGATCCTGCGGCTGCTGATGGACGAGCCGAACGTCCTCTTCCTCGACGAGCCGACCAACGACCTCGACATCGAGACGCTGACACAGCTGGAGGACCTGCTCGACGGCTGGCCCGGCTCGCTCGTCGTCATCAGCCACGACCGGTACTTCGTGGAGCGCGTGACGGACACGGTGTTCGCGCTGATGGGCGACGGGACGCTGCGGATGATGCCGCGCGGCATCGACGAGTACCTGGAGCGGCGCGCGCGGCAGACGGCCGGGGCGGTGGCGGCCGCGCCGCGGGCCGCGCCGGTGGCGGCGGTCGCGGCGAAGCCCGCGCAGCTGTCGCGGGCGGCGCAGAAGGAGATCCAGCGGATCGAGCGGCGGCTCGACCGCATCGGGGCGCGGGAGGCCGAACTGCACGGCGAGATGGCCGCGCACGCGACCGACTTCCAGCAGATCGCGCACCTCGACGCGGAGCTGCGGAAACTGGCCGAGGAGCGGGACGAGCTGGAGAACCGCTGGCTCGAACTGTCCGACGAGGGCTGAGACGCGTCGTCGAAGGGGGCGGGCGCCTGCTCGCGCCGCTCCCCCGGCCTGACGGCTGGGCGGTGCCCCCAGGCCGCCAGGCCGGGGGAACCGCGAGCGGCCGGACTGCCTGCGTGTGGACTGGAACCTCGCCGCGTTGTCGCATCGCCCCGAGTGCGCCCGGTACGAGGAACGTTTGGGGCACGGGCCTCCGGGGCCGCGCTGCGGGCCTTCCCACCGCCCCGCGACGCACCGCGTCCGGCGGGGCCCGGAGAGCGGGCCGATGGGCGCCGCCGGACGCGTCCCCGGCGGTCCCCGGCGGTACCGGCGGGGCGACTGTCGGTGGCCGGTGGTAAACAGGTGGGCGACGGAAACACACCGCGTGGCCCGGCCGTTCCGGACCGGGCACGGTGAGCAGGGGGACGCATGGCGCAGCCGACACCACCGCCGGAGGGCTCGTTCGGGCCGCCGCCGAGGATGGACGCCCCGGCCGGGGAGACACCGGGGCGGCCCGGGTACGGCTACCCGCGCACGCCACCCGCCGGGTACGGCTTCCCGCCCGCGCCGCCGGACGGGTACGCCGTCGCGGGGCGGGAGACGGCGGACGGCGTCTTCGGCCCGCCGGTGCCGCACCCGCCCGTCACGCCACACCCGCCCGGCCCGCCCGGCGCGCCGTACGGCACGACTCCCCCTCCGGTGACGCCCGTTCCCGGTCCGGGCCCCGGCTCCGGCTCCGGCTCCGGCTCCGGCTCCAGTGGCGGGCGGCGGCGTGACCCGGCGCGGACCGTGCTGGTCGTCACCCTCGTCCTGGCCGTCCTGTTCGCGGCGGGCGGCCTCGTCTGGTACCTCACCGGGGACGGCGGCGGGACCCCGGCCGCCCAGCCGTCCGGCGACGACGGGCAGGGCGGCGAGGACGGGGAGACGCTGCCCGCCGAGCCGGTCACGGCGTCGCTCGCGTGGAACGTGCCCGCGCCGGAGATCCCCGAGGAGGAGATCGTCGTCGACGCGCGCGGCATCTGGTTCACCGACGACACCCTGGTGCGGCTGATGCACGACGCGCTGGTGGCGTACGACCTGGAGACGGGGGCCGAGCGCTGGGAGCTGCCCTTCGACCTGTCGGGCGGCACGTGCAACGCGTCGCCGACCGCCGACGCGGGCCGCATCGCCGTCCTCCAGGGCCGCGACTGCGAGGCCGTCACCGTGGTGGACATCGAGGCGGGCGAGGAGATCGTGTCCATACCGCTGGGCGACGACGCCATGCAGCCGGGCAAGTACAGCTACCCGGCGCTGCTCGGCGACACGGTCGCGGTCGGCTGGGGCGTCGGCAGCGGCGGGTACAGCATCGCCGACGGCGAGCGGATCTGGCGTTCCTCGCTGGAGACCCAGCGCTGCGTCGAGGGCTCCTACGCCGTCATCGACGGGGCCCTGGTCTCCCAGATGATCTGCCGCGACGCGTCGGGGGACGCGGACAGCGGCGCGATCCGCGCCACCGACGCGGCGGGCGACGAGCTGTGGCGGTGGGAGTACGGGACGACGTACGAGGACCGGCCGTTCTCGGTCGGCGCGGTCCTGTCCATCGACCCCCTGGTGGTCACGGCCGAGCTGGACACGGACGAGACGGGAGCGGGCGAGGAGGGCATCCTCGTCGTGGACGACGCCCACGAGGAGGTCGCCGCGCGGCTCGACTACGACGACCGCCGCTACGTCTCCCCGTGCCGCATCAACACCCTGGCGGACTGCCCCCTCGGCGTCGTCCTCGACGGGCACCTCTACCTGGGGACGAACGTGCCCTACGACAACACCGCCGTCGTCTCGTTCGACCTGTCCACGGGCCAGGGCGAGTACGAGGTCCCGGCCGTCAACGGCGGGGGGATACGCCCGTTCGACTCCGTGGACGGCAAGGTCCTCGCCTACCAGCCCGGCACGCAGGAGCTGGAGGGCCTGGTGGTCGCGATCGACCCGGCCACCGAGGAGGCGACCGCGGTGATGGCCCTGGACCGCGCCGCCCGCAGGGACGAGTGGGAGCTGATGTCCGGCCTGTTCCCCGTGGACCGGATACCCGTGTGGCGGGACGGCACCCTGATGCTGCTCAACCAGTCGTTCAGCGCCGGCGCGGCGGACGAGGAACCGCCGGCGCTGCTCGTCTACCGGTAGGCGGGCGCGGGCGGGCGGCGGGTGGCCAGATCCGGCCCTCCGGGGTGGCGCAGGGGAGAATCATGGCCTATCAGTACGTCACTCGCGGCCCGGAGGGGCCGGCCGCGACGTCCGGTCCCGGCGGCATGGCGCCGTCCGCGGCGGCGGCGTCCGGCCGGGGGGCACGCGAGAAGGAGTCGGGACCGCCGGGCGTCCGTCTCCCGCACGACCGGCGCCCGCCGCGCAGCGACGGCACACCCGCCCGCGCCCGCGAGATCCCTCGCGCGCGGCGGGTGCGCGGGCGCCGTCGCTCCCCCGCCGTACCGGCCGGGGAGCTGAGCGCGACGACCGGGGCGGGGTGGAGGCCATGAACGTACGCGTGGTGGTGGTGGACGACCGGCGGCTGGTCGCCGAGGCGCTGGCCTCGGCGCTGCGGGTGCGCGGCCACCGGGTGCTGGGCGCCGGTGCGCCGGTGTCGCGGCTGTGCGAGCTGTCGGTGAGCAAGCAGCCGGATGTCGCGCTGTTCGGCTCGTCCGCGCCGGAGGCGCCGGGGGCGCTCGACCCGCTGCTGCGGATGCGGCGGGAGAGTCCGCGCGTGGCCGTGGTGGTGCTCGGTCCGGTCCCGAGACCGCACGGCGTGGCGGCGGCCTTCGCGGCGGGGGCGCGCGGGTACGTGCGGCACGACGAGCGCATAGAGGGGGTGGAACGGGCCATGATCAAGGCGAAGGCGGGCGAGGCGGCGGTGGCGCCGCAACTGCTGCGCGACGCGTTCGCCGAACTGCTGCACCCCCGGCTCGCGCCGGACGCGGAGGGCGCCAGGCTCGCGGCCCTGCTGACGGACCGCGAGGCGGCCGTGCTCGCCCGGATCGTGGAGGGTGACGACACGCGGCGGATCGCCGAACGGCTCGGCGTGGCCCCGAGCACGGCGCGCACCCACGTCCAGCGGCTGCTGACCAAACTGGGGACGACCTCACGCCTCGAAGCGGCGGCACTCGCCGTGCGCACCGGCCTTCTCGACCATCTCCGACGACCGCGCTGACCCTCCGGTGCCCGGAGGCGGCGTGCGCGGTCCGCCGTGCGCGTCAGGGCCTTGCGGAGGACCAGCAGGTCGTCGCCGTCCGCCCGGTGGTCCCGCACCCGGTCCTCCTCGGCATAGCCGCATCCGGCACAGAACGTCCTGGCACGGTCGTACCGAGGGGTGCCGCAGGTGTCGACGGGCAGGAGCCGCTGTCCGTCGCCGCGCAGCTCTTCCTCGACGTGCCGCAGCAGGGCCGTTCCGAGCCCCCGGCCCTGGTGACCGGGCCGGACGGCGGTCATCGTGAGGTCCCACACCCGATCAGCCGCCGGTCTCGGCCGGCGGTACGCCACCGCCCGGCGTGGTGCCGGGGCGGCGCTCGGCCATGGCGCGGATCTGCTCGGCGGGATGAGGTCCTCGGACCGGTACGTGCCCTGGGGGAGGTAGGGCAGCGGCCAGGTGGCGTCCGCGTTCTCGGGCAGCCGGTCGGCGAAGCAGAGCGCGGCCGGGCCGGGGCCCGTGAGCCGCGCCTCACGGGTGGGACCGTCGTAGGGCCGGCCGGGCGGGAAGGCGCCGGTGTCGTCGCCTGTCTGCGCGCGCCGGCCCAGCTCGTCGGCCCAGCTCGTCGGGCCCGGACGTCCCTGACGCGCCACCGGGCGCGCCCGCGTGCGGCGGCGCTCGGCGGCCACCGCCGCACATCGGGTCGGCGCCGGACCGGCGGGGCGGGCGCGGAGGGTGTCAGCGTGGGCGGCCGTCGGGTTCGCGGGTGGGGGGCGTCGTGTAGCGGGCCTCGTCACCGGTTTGGCCGGGGCCGTCGGTGCGGGGAAGGACGGTGGCGGTCGCGGTCGCGGTGGCCAGGCCGAGGCGCGGGCCCCAGCGTTCCAGGAGGGGGCCGAGCAGGCGTGCCAGGAGCGCTGTGGCGGCGAGCACCAGGGCGGCCGTCACGGATGCGCCGAGGGAGAAGCCGGCCAGCACGTCGTGCGGGTAGTGGACGCCGACCGCCACCCGCAGCAGGCCCGCCAGGGCGCCGAGCGGCAGGACGACCGGCGCGAGCCGCGGCCGCAGGACGGCCAGGCCCATGGCGAGCCCGGCCGCCAGCGTCGAGTGGTTGCTGGGGAAGGACCAGTCGCCCGGCGGCGGGCACTCGGCGACCGGGTCGGCGCCGCTGACGGCGCGGCAGGGGCGTTCCTCGTCCACGACGAGCTTCAGCGTCTCGCTGGTGGCGTACGCGGCGATCGTGCCCACGCCCGCGAGGACGGTGGCGGCGACGGTGCGCGCGTCGCCCCGGCGCAGGGCGAGCCAGCAGGTCCACAGCAGGATCAGGCCGAGGACGACGACGCTGCCCTCGCTCGCTATCTCCAGCGCGACGTGGACGAGGTGCGGCGCGTCCGCGAGCGCGTCGGTCAGCGTCCGGTACAGCGAGGCGGACGCCCCGCCGGTGACCAGCACGGGCCCCGCGTCGCCGCCCCCCAGGCTCCCCGGCCCCCCGGGTGCGAGCAGCAGCAGGGCACCGGCCCCGGCGAGCAGGACGACCAGCGCCGTGACCAGCGCGGCGGGCGACGTCCTGGTGGCCGCCGCCCTGCGCTGGGCGGCCCGGCGTGCGGCGCGGCCCTGGGCGGGGGGTCCGGCGGGCACGGGGGGTGACGGGTCGGGTGTATCCGTTCTCATACCGGATGACCGTAGTCCCTTGCGGACTGACGTTGCGTCGGCCTAACGGCAGGGCGAACACTTGCCGTTCGCCGGATGACGTTTCGGCCCGGTGTGTGCCCGTCAGGGCGTGAGGACGTCGCGCAGCGCGGCGGTGCCGAGGACGTGGGCGCGGGTCGGGAGGACGTCGGCGACCAGGGTGCGGTGCACGGCGGCCCTGGCGTCGGCCACAGCGTCGGACAGGACGTAGACCCCGTAGTCGCGGTCGGCGGCGTCGAGGGCGGTGGACAGGACGACGCCGCTCGTGGAGACCCCGGCGAGGACGAGCGTGGTGATGCCCCGCTCGCGGAGGCGGGCGTCGAGGTCGGTCGTGGAGAACGCGCCGTAGCGCGTCTTGCGGACCTGGATGTCGCCCGGCAGGGGCGCCAGCCGTGCGTCGACGGCCGTGTCCGGCGCGTCGGCGCGCAGGCGGCCGGGGTCGGCGGCGAGCCGGGAGAACGACGTGTTGGCGGCGGGTACGGCGGCGCGGTCCGCGTCACTGAGGCCGACGCGGACGTACCCGACGGTGCCGCCAGCGGCCCGTACGGTGGCGACGGCGTCGGCGACCCGTTCCACCAGCGTGTCGGCCTCGGTGTCCGGGAGGGCGGCGAGGACGGACGGCTGGAGGTCCATGACCAGCAGGGCGGTGGTACGGGCGTCGGCGGTGGGCGGGGTGGTCATGTGGGGGGCTCCTTGCGTGGGCGGTGCGTGGGGTCCTTCCTCAGCGCGCGGTCCGTGAGGACCATCAGCAGCACGACGGCGCTGACGGCGATGAGGACGACGGCGATGGTGTGCAGTCCCGCGTCGGTGACCTCGTCGTGGAAGACGACGCCGGTCAGCGTCGAGGACGCGATCGAGCCGGTGTAGGCGGAGGTGCGGAAGAGCCCGGCGGCCGTGCCGATGCGTCCGGCCGGGGCCTGGAGGTAGAGGGCGGTCTGGTTCCCCGCCGCCTGGGTGCCGACCGTGACGCCGAAGGCCAGCGTCACGCCGACGACGGCCACGACGGGCGCCGACGTGCCGAGGAGCAGCATCCCGGCCGAGCCGGCCAGGGACGCGGCGGCGGCCGCGACGAGGGCGCCGCGCAGCATGTTCCGCCGCGCGACCGGCCGCGTGACGAGGACGGCGAGGCCGCTCATCGGCAGGACCAGCAGCCCGGCCTGCTCCGCCGACAGGCCGCGCCCCGCCTCCAGCCACTGCGTGACGCCGTACATCACCGTGTAGACGCCGAGCTGGGTCAGGGCGACACGCAGGTACGTGCGGACGAGCGGCAGGTTCGACGCGAGCAGCCGTACGTCGAGGAACGGCGCGCGGGCCCGCAGCTCCCAGGCCGTCAGCGCGGCGGCCAGGACGGCGGCCGGCACGAGGGCGGCCCAGGCGGGTTCGGGGAGCGCCATGAGGAAGACGAGCAGCGCCGTCATCGCGCCGCCGAAACCGGCGATCCCCGCCACGTCGAGCCGGGCGAGGACCTCCCGCGCGCTCCCGCGCCGCGCCACGGGCGGGTCGCGGGGTATCCACGCCCAGGTCATCGCGAGGGCGGCGAGCGCGAAGGGGACGCTGGCGAGGAACGTCCAGCGCCATCCCGCGGCGCCCACCAGCAGGCCGCCCGCGGGGAGGCCGAGCGCCAGGGTGGCCTGGCCGGCGACGGAGAGGGCGCCGAGGACGCGGCCGGGTGGTTCGGCCAGTCCCGCGTCGGCGGCGCGGCGCCGTATCAGCAGCATGGCGGTCGGGTAGGCGGCGGACGTGCCGACGCCGATGAGGACGCGGGCGGCGACGAGCGTCGGGAGGTCCTGGCCGAGGGCGCCGGCCGTGCCGCCGGCGACGACGAGGGCCGCGCCCGTCAGGAAGACGCGGCGCGGCCCGAACTCCTCGGCCAGCTTGCCCGCCGTGGGCTGGGCGATGGCGCTGGCCAGGTAGAGGGCCGCGACGAGGACGGCGACCCGGCCGACCGGGACGCCCAGCGACGCGGCGATGGGGGTGAGGGCGGTGGCGAGGAGCGAGCTGTTGACCGGGTTGAGGGAGGCGCCGAGGAGCAGGGGGGTGGTGAAGCGCCAGGAGAACGGGCGGGCGCCGCCGTCCGTACGCGCGGCGGGCGCGGCGGGCGGGGCGGGGGCGCGGCGTGGTGCTCCGGTCACGGAGCGGCCTCCTTGCGGCCGTTCCCCTTCCGCGCGGTGGTGCGGCCGTCGTTGTGGACGTCGGCGGCGGCGAGCCGTTCCAGCAGGTCGAGCGCGGTGTCGAGCGCGGGCCGTTCCTCCGGGCCGACGAGGGAGTCGATCGCCTGGACCAGCCAGGCCTTGCGTGACGCGCGCAGGGAGCGCACCAGGGCGTCGCCGCTCGCGTTGGCGGTGATCAGGGTGCGGCGCCCGTCGGCGGGGTCGCGGCGGGCGGTGACGAGCCTGGCCTCCTTGAGGGCGGCGAGGTTCTGCGCGATGGACTGGGGGCTGACGTGTTCTGCGGCGGCGAGGTGGGCGGCGGTGACCGGTCCCTCGTCGAGGACGCGGCGCAGCACGGACAGCTGCGAGATGGACAGGCCGGTGTCGTGCGTGCCGGACTCCTCGCGCAGGCGGGAGCGCAGCCGGGTGATGGCGACGCTCAGGCGGTGCGCGGTCTCGACGGTGGTGTCCGGCGGTGGCGCGTGTCCGGATTCGGTCATACGGGCCACCGTAGTTTTCGGCAAGCAACTTGTGCAAGTTGCTTGCCCGAGTGCGCGCGGGAAGTGCCCCGCGGGCCTCCTCAGGGCGCCGCGCCGCACTGTATGCTGCCTATTGTTTGATTCTGTTGGACTTCGCGTGATCTGGACAGCTCATGAAGAGGACCGCCACCCGGCTGGCCGACGGCCGCGAACTCATCTACTACGACGCGCACGACGACGCCGTCCGCGACGCCTTCGACCGCCGCCCCCTCGCGCCCGCCGCCTCCCGCTCCGAGATCCGCCACGACCCGCTCCTCGACGAGCACATCGGGTACGCCGCGCACCGCCAGGACCGCACGTACCTGCCGCCCGCAGACCAGTGCCCCCTGTGCCCCAGCCAGGGCGACCGGCTGAGCGAGATCCCGGCGCAGAGCTACGAGGTCGCGGTCTTCGAGAACCGCTTCCCCTCCTTCGGGGACGGCACCGGCCGCTGCGAGGTCGTCTGCTTCACCTCCGACCACCACGCGTCGTTCGCCGACCTCACCGAGGAGCAGGCGGCGCTGGTGCTCCACGCGTGGACCGACCGCACGGCCGAGCTGGCCCAGCACCCGGGCGTACGCCAGGTGTACTGCTTCGAGAACCGCGGCGCCGAGATCGGCGTCACCCTCGGCCACCCGCACGGGCAGATCTACGGCTACCCGTACGTCACCCCCTTCACCGAGCGCGCCCTGCGGTCCGTCCGCGCACACCGCGCCCGTACCGGCGCCAACCTGTACGACGAAGTGCTGGCCACCGAGCGCGCCGCCGCCGAACGCGTCGTGCTGGACACCCCGCACTGGACCGCGTTCGTCCCCCACGCCGCGCGCTGGCCGTACGAGGTGCACCTCTACCCCCGCCACCGCGTCCCCGACCTGCGCGCCCTGGACGACGACGCCCGCGCCGCGTTCCCCGCCGTCTACCTCGAACTGCTGCGCCGCTTCGACCGGATCTTCGGCGAGGACGCGGGGCCGACACCGTATATTTCCGGCTGGCATCAGGCGCCGTTCGGCATCGATGACCGCGAGGACCTCGCCCTCCACCTGGAGCTGTTCACGATCCGCCGCAGCCCGGGGAAGCTGAAGTTCCTCGCCGGTTCCGAGTCGGGGATGGGCGCCTTCGTGAACGACGTGCTGCCGGAGGCCGCTGCCGCCCGGCTGCGAGAGGTGGCGACGGACAAGTGAGCACATACCTGGTGACGGGCGGCGCGGGCTATGTGGGCAGCGTGGTCGCCGCCCGGCTGCTGGCGGCGGGCCACCGCGTGACCGTCCTCGACGACCTGTCCACCGGCTTCAAGGAGGGCGTGCCCCCCGGCGCCGAACTGGTCGTGGGCCGCGTACAGGACGCCGCGGGCCTCCTCGGCATCGGCGGCTTCGACGGCGTGCTGCACTTCGCCGCCTCCTCCCAGGTCGGCGAGTCCGTCACCGACCCGGAGAAGTACTGGCGCAACAACGTCGCCGGCTCGCTCGAACTGCTCCGCGCCATGCGCGACGCGGGCGTGCGCCGCCTAGTCTTCTCCTCCACCGCCGCCGTCTACGGCGAACCGGCCGGCAGCCCCATCACCGAGGACTTCCCCACCGCGCCCGCCAACCCGTACGGCGCCAGCAAGCTCGCCGTGGACCACATGATCACCAGCGAGGCGCACGCCCACGGCCTCGCCGCCGTCTCCCTGCGCTACTTCAACGTCGCGGGCGCCCACCGCACCGGCGAGGGCACGTTCGGCGAACGGCACGACCCCGAGAGCCACCTGATCCCGATCATCCTCCAGGTCGCCCAGGGCCGCCGCCCCGCCATCTCCGTCTACGGCACCGACTACCCCACCCCCGACGGCACCTGCGTCCGCGACTACATCCACGTCGCCGACCTCGCCGAGGCCCACCTGCTGGCCCTCGACGCCGCCACCCCCGGCGAGCACCTGATCTGCAACCTCGGCAACGGCAACGGCTTCTCCGTCCGCGAGGTCGTCGAGAGCGCCCGCCGCGTCACCGGCCACCCCATCCCGGAGACCGAGGCCCCCCGCCGCGCCGGCGACCCGGCCGTCCTGGTCGCCTCGGCCGACCGCGCCCGCGCGCGCCTCGGCTGGCGCCCCGCGCGGACCGACCTGGACGGCATCATCGCGGACGCGTGGGCGTTCGCGCAGCGAGAGGAGCAGGCGGGATGACCGCGCACGAGGACGTGTACGGGGTGCCGGCCGACGGGCGCTGGGCCGCCCCCGGCCGGGTCAACCTCATCGGGGAGCACACCGACTACAACGAGGGCTTCGTCATGCCCTTCGCGCTCCCCCACAACGCGGTCGCCACCGTCTCCCGGCGCACCGACCGCCTGCTGCGCCTGCACTCGGCGGACGGCGACGGCGGCATCACCG
Organism: Streptomyces sp. MS19; assembly: GCF_047200595.1. Taxonomy (NCBI): domain Bacteria; kingdom Bacillati; phylum Actinomycetota; class Actinomycetes; order Kitasatosporales; family Streptomycetaceae; genus Streptomyces; species Streptomyces sp. MS19. The sequence continues at coordinate 32,932 of NZ_JBJZOH010000029.1, forward strand.
AGGTCTCCCTCGACGACCTGGCGCCTGGACGCGTCACCGGCTGGGCCGCGTACCCGGCCGGGGTCGCCTGGGTGCTGCTCGCGGACGGGCACGAACTCGGCGGCGCCGACATCCACTTCACCTCGGACGTGCCCGTGGGCGCCGGGCTGTCTTCGTCCGCCGCGCTCGAAGTGGTGACGGCGCTGGCGCTCAGCGACCTGAACGGGCTCGGGCTCACGCCGGACGAGCTGGCCCGCGTCTCCCAGCGCGCCGAGAACGACTTCGTCGGCATGCCCTGCGGCATCCTCGACCAGATGGCGTCCGCCGCCTGCGCCGCCGGGGAGGTCCTTTTCCTGGACACGCGCGACCTGGCGCGGCGGCAGGTGCCGTTCGCCATGGCCGAGGCGGGCCTGCGGCTGCTCGTCGTGGACACGCGGGTCAAGCACAGCCACGCGGACGGGGCGTACGCCCGGCGGCGCGCGGAGTGCGAGGCGGGCGCGGCGGCGCTCGGCGTGCCGTTCCTGCGCGACGTGCCCTCCGACGGTCTCGACGACGCCCTGGCGCGGCTCGACGACCCGGTGGTCCGCCGCCGCGTGCGGCACGTCGTCACCGAGGACCGGCGCGTCGAGCGGGTCATCGGGCTGCTCGACGCGGAGCGCCCGCGCGAGATCGGCCCGGTCCTGACGGAGGGCCACGCGTCGCTGCGGGACGACTTCGAGGTCTCCTGCCCCGAACTCGACCTCGTCGTCGAGGCTTCGGGCAAGGCGGGCGCCCTGGGCGCGCGCATGACGGGCGGCGGCTTCGGCGGCTCGGCGATCGTCCTCGTGGAGGCGGCGTCGGCCGAGGCCGTCGGCGAGGCGGTGCGGGAGGCGTTCGCCGCGGCCGGGTACGCCGCGCCGCGCGTCTTTGAGGCCGTCCCGTCCGCGGGCGCGCGCCGGCTCACCCGCTGAGGGACTTCCGCGATCTGGGCTTTCCCCGCGTTCCCGACGGGTTACTTCTGTCAAACCACTGCCCGCGACGGCGCGCCGCACGTACTCTGAGGGCAGCACCGGTGGGGGCCGGTGCTGTCTCAGGGGGCGAGAGCGGCGGGTGCGTGCCCGCGACCGGCATCGGTGCGTACGGCGGCGGCCGTACGTCCGGAAGGACCGCCGGGCGCGGTGTCCCGTGCCCGCCGATGCCCGCCGCGCCCCTGCGCCGTCGTGTCCCCCGCTCTCCCGGGCCTTCGAAGGGCAGCGCAGTGGAACGTATTCGGGTGCTGGTGGTCGACGGGCACCGGATCTTCGCCGAGTCCCTGGCGACCGCCCTGACGGCGGAGGCGGACGTCGAGGCCGCCGCCGTGGGCACCGCGCAGGCGGCGTTCCAGCAGCTCGAACGCACCGGGTACCCCGCCTACGACGTCCTCCTGCTCGACGCGGAACTCGACGCGGACGGCGCTCTGCTGACGGCCGTGCGGGAGCGTTTCCCCGACCTCCGCGCTGTCATGCTCGCGGCAGCCGACGACGCGCGGCTCGCGGCGCGCGCGCTGGCGGCGGGCGCGCGCGGGTGGGTGGCGAAGGACAGTTCGCTGGCGCGGCTGCTGCTGGTCGTACGGGGCTCGCTGCGGGACGAGACGCACGTGCCCCCGGCGCTGCTGACCGGCGTCCTGCGCGAACTCGACCGCGACCGCCGCCACCGCAGCGAGCACGAGCGCCTCGTCGAGTCGCTGACGCCGCGTGAGCTGGAGGTGCTGCGCTGCATGCTCGCCGGTATGGGGCGCAAGGCTGTGGCGGAGCGCCTGTTCCTCTCGCCCCACACCGTCCGCACGCACATGCAGAACGTGCTGGGCAAACTCGGCGTCCACTCGACCCTCGCCGCGGTGGCCCTGGCCCGCCGCGCGGGCATCCCCCCGGCGGAGTGACGCGCCCCCGCGCGCGCAGCAAGTGGCCGGGGCCTGACGATCTTCGGCGGAAAGGCGGGGTCCGGATCGGCGGGGCGCGCTTACGGTGGCGGGATGACGGTGACCACGGTGGCCTGCGAATGGCGCGGCGCGTTCGAGAACGGTGAGGTCGAGGAGCTGCACGCCGAGGGGTTCGGGCATCCGCCGGCGCCCGACTTCGACTGGCGGGGCCAGGTCGAGCGGTTCAGCCTCGGGTGGGTGTGCGCGCGGCGGGCGGCGGACGGCGCGCTGGTCGGCTTCGTGAACGTGGCGTGGGACGGCTGCGGGCACGCCTTCGTGCTCGACACCGTCGTGGCGGTCGCGGAACGGCGGCGCGGGGTGGGGCGCGCGCTCGTGGAGTGCGCCGTGGAGCACGCGCGGGCGGCCGGGTGCGCGTGGCTGCACGTGGACTTCGAGGAGAAGTGGCGGGAGTTCTACCTCGAAGGCTGCGGTTTCCGGCCGACCGGCGCCGGGCTCGTCCGGCTGTGACCCGCCGTCAGGCCGCGGAAGTGAGGTCCGCCCTGGCGGCGAACGCCAGCGCGGCGTCGACGGACGGCGGCTCCTTCGGCGAACAGGCGGCCAGCAGCGCCCGGATCGCGTCGGCGTCCACCGTACGGGCCTCGGCGCGGTCGAGGAACGCGACGACGGCGTCGGCCATCTCGTCGCCGCCGCCGGCCGCGTCCCACAGTTCCTCGGCGACCTCGTCGTCGTCGCCGACCCAGCCCGCGGAGAGTTCGAGTCCGTCGTCGGCGAGATCGTCCGGGTAGGGGGCGCGGGACCAGGAGGCGCCGTCGGACCAGTAGACGTAGCCGAGTTCGCGGGCGGCCTGCCGGGGCCGCAGCTCGTCCAGGGGCAGCCAGGCGGGCGCGGTGGCGAGGAGATCGACGGGCTCGGCGCGCAGGTGGCCCTGGCTGCCGTCCGCGTCCTGGCCGCGGAAGACGGCGCGGCCGTCGCCGTGCAGGGTGAGCGTCCACCAGTAGCTGCCGCCGGGGTCGGCGCAGTGCAGCCGGTCCGCGGTGGCCTCGTATGTGTCGCGGCCTATGCCGACCGTGGCCAGGAGGCCCAGGGTGGCGGCCCGCGCCCAGAGACGGCGTGGCCCGCTCAGGTCGCCGGGCACGCCCGGCCGGTGCACCCGCTGTGCCATGGTGCTTCCCCGTTCGGTAGCGCGAGAGACAACGGCCGAACCCTAGTACTTCGTTCCCGGGTCACCAACATCGGTCCGGATTACGGCGTTCCGGGCGCCGATTGCCACCCCTTCGGGCTGATCTGTCGGCCGATGCCCGCCGGTGCGTTGCCCGGCGGGCCGCCGTACGCGCAGACTTGACGCCACGTGACCGGGAACTGACGAGGGGTGGCGATCCGTTATGACGGCCGATGCGGGACAGGCGTCGCTCGGCGGCGTGGTGAGCGAGCACCCGACCGACAGCGGGCGCTGCGCCCGGGTCGCGGCGGTGGCGCTGGCGGTGGGGGTCGTCGGGGTGGCGGCCGGGATTCCGCTGCTGCTCTGGTGGTTCGGGTCGGACAGCGCCTCGGGGCCGAACACCGTCGCCGGCGCGCCTCTGGGCCTCGGGCTGCTCGGGCTCGGGTACGGCGTTCCGCGCGCCGTGCGGGCGCGGCGGACGCGCGGCGAGGTCTTCGTGCTGCACGAGGGGGGCCTCGTGCGGCGGCGGCCCGGGGGCGAGCGTGCCGTGGCGTGGGACGGGATCGCGTCCGTGGAGCGGTCGGACCGGCCGCACGCCGCCGCGCGCGCCCTCGGCACCGACGTGCGCTGCGTCATCCGGCTGCGGGACGGCGGCGAGCTGCTGGTGACGGGGTACACGCGGGACGCCGCCGCCCTCGCGGGGAGGCTGGAACGGGCGGCGGGTCCCGGCGGCGAGGATCAGGACCGGTAGGCGTCGGCGATCAGCTCGTAGCTGCGCAGCCTGGCCTCGGGACCGTGCGCCTGGGTGGTGAGCATCAGCTCGTCGGCGCCGGTGCGCTTGGCGAGGGCGTCGAGCCCCTCCCGTACGGCGTCCGGGGTGCCGTGCACGACGTTGGCGAGCCAGCCGTCCGCCATCTCCGACTCCATGGGCGTCCAGGGGTGGTGCTCGGCCTCCTCGGGGCTCGGCACGAGGCCGGGCCGGCCCGTGCGCAGCCGGACCATGGACAGCGCGCCGGTACGCACCTGCCGGTACGCCTCGGCCTCCGTGTCGGCGGCGAGCGCGGAGACGCCGATGAGGGCGTACGGCGCGTCGAGCACGGCCGAGGGGCGGAACGTCTCCCGGTACAGCTCCAGCGCGGGCAGCGTGTTGGCCGACGAGAAGTGGTTGGCGAAGGCGAAGGGCAGGCCCAGGTGGGCGGCCAGTTCGGCGCTGAAGCCGGACGAGCCGAGCAGCCACACGGGCGGCCGGTGCGCGGACTGGACGCCCCCGGGCGCGGTCCCCTGGACGGGCCCCGGCACGGCGTGGACGCGCGCGTACGGGTGGCCGTCGGGGTAGTCGTCGTCCAGGAAGCGCACCAGCTCGGCGACCTGGCGCGGGAACTCGTCGGGGCCGTCGGTCCTGCCCCGGCGCAGCGCGGCGGCGGTGGCGGCGTCGGTGCCGGGGGCGCGGCCGAGGCCGATGTCGACCCGGCCGGGCGCCAGGGCCTCCAGCGTGCCGAACTGCTCGGCGACGACGAGCGGCGAGTGGTTCGGCAGCATCACGCCGCCGGTGCCGAGGCGGATGCGCTCGGTCCTGGCGGTGAGGTGGCCGAGGATCACGGTCGGCGACGAGCTGGCGACGCCGGGCATCGAGTGGTGCTCGGCGACCCAGAAGCGGTGGTAGCCGCGCCGCTCGGCGAGGCGGGCCAGGTCGGCGGTGGCGCGCAGCGCGGCGGTGGCCGTCGTCCCGCTGCCCACGGTCGCGAGGTCGAGGACGGACAGCGGCACCGGGGACGTGCCCAGCGGGACGCCCCTGATCTCGTCCGCCGGCGCGGCGGCGCCCTCCGTGCTGCTCCCGGTCGCTGTGTCGGTCCCCTCGGCTCCTGCGGACACGCTCGTAGGCCCTCCTGGTCGGTGCTTGTCTGTACCCCGCACCAACCAGGAGGGGCGGACGAACATTCCGCCGCGCGCGGGCGGGGGCGCTACGGCAGGTAGCGCTCGACGGCGGCCGGACCCTCGCGCTCCAGCGTGCGCCTGGCCTCCTCGATCAGCTCGGGGGTGGGCTCGCGCCCACTGAGCCTGACCAGGTCCTCGGGATCGACGGGCCGGTCGCCGCCGCTGTGCAGCAGCCCGTCCGGCGTCGGCGGGTCCTGCGGGGCCTCGTTCCGGCCGCCCTCGCCGGGCGTGCCGGGTGTCTCAGGTGTCTCGGACATGACGTCACCTCCCTGCTGTCCCTGTTGTCAGCGTATGCCCCGCCCGACGGGGCCGCACACGGGCCGCCGGGCCGCCGCCGCGGCGCGCCGGTCGGGGGATCGGCCGCGTCGCCGGTGGACAAGAACGTGACGCACAAGAACGCGCGAGGTGCGTGGTGCGCCCGGATGCCGTCCGGAGCGTGACGGACGGCATCCGGACGGCACCGGGCGTGTGTCAGGCGCGCTCGCCGACGCGTGCCGCCCCGTCCATCACACCGAGGAACGCCGACCAGGGCCGGAGGGCGAACCCGAGCCGGGGACCGCCGGGGACCTTGGAGTCACGGATGGCCAGCAGGCCGCGGGCCGGGGACATCACCTCCACGCAGGCGCCATTGCCCGCGGAATACGAGGAGCGCGTCCAGGTGCGCGTGATGCCTTGCTCGATTGCCATGTGTCTGCTCCGGAAAGTGCCGGTCGGTAGTAACGCCGTGACCGTAGCCGTCACACCCGGCATTCCACGGACATCGTCACCCGACCGGATGGTTCCTCCCGGACTCCCCCACCGCGCACGGGGACGGGCGTGTATATTCCGGCGCCCGTGCACCCCCGTGCCCGTTGCCTAACTCCCGTAATCGGCAGTCAACTTGGCGATGAAGGCGCGCGAGTGCTCGGGGCTGAGCGCCTGGGCGCGCAGATGCTCGTACATCACGCTGTAGTACTGCACGTCGTGCGGCTTCTCCAAATAGAGGTCGCTCGTGCCGCCCTCCAGGTAAATGACCGTCGAATCACTCGCCTCGGGAAACTCCATAACGGCGTACTGCCCGTTCACACCGGGGTGCGCTCCCGCGGAGAAGGGCATCACCTGGAGCGTCACATTCGGCAGCTGGGCGCATTCCGCGAGCCGGTGCAGCTGCTCGACCATCGTCGCGGGGCCGCCGACCTCGCGGCGCAGCACGGCCTCGTCCACCACGGCCCACAGCCGCAGCGGGTTCCGGTCGTCCCACAGGCGGTGCTGCCGCCGCATCCGCACCTGGACCCTGCTGGCGACCTCGTCCTGCCCCACCTCGGGCAGCGCCCCGGAGATGACGGCCTCGGCGTACGCCTCGGTCTGGAGCAGCCCCGGCACGACCTGCGGCTCGAACACCCGCAGGGACGAGGCGTCCGTCTCCAGGCCGATGTAGACGCTGTAGGTGGTGGAGAGTTCGGCGAACGCGTGCCACCAGCCCTGCTGGCGCGACTCCCTGGCCATCTGCATGAGGGAGTCGACGAGCAGCTGGTCCTCGACCTCGTAGACACCGCAGAGGTCGCGGACATCGCGCGGGCTGATGCTGCGCCGCCCGTTCTCCAGTCTGCTGATCTTCGACTGGGAGACGAGCAGCCGGTCGGCGACCTGCTCCGCCGTCATGGCCCGCTCCTCCCGGAGACGCCGTAACTCCTGGCCGAGCCTGCGTCGCCGCACAGTGGGATTGACATTGCCCGCCACGGACTTGCACCTCCGTCGGTCAGCGATCACATACCTGTCGCAGGAGCAGCGTCCCACCCGGCGGGGCGCCGCCGCAGGGAATTGGCGACAGCGTGATGATCAGACTGGCGACTGTGTGTGGCCGCGCGCAAGCGTGGGGTGTGGCTACGGCCGTCGTCTGGGGCCGTCGCCACACCCCACGCTCACTGTGCGGCTCCCGGTGGTCCGGTATCGCGCGTGTTCATGTGGTGGCGCGTGGGCGTCCCGGCGCGTGCGCCGGTGCGCCCTCTAGTGCGACAACGAAGGGCGGGGCGCGGCCCGTGTCACCCCTCTCCGCCGCATCTGCTCCGGAGGCCCCGGCTGTCCGACCACGGCCATGGCCGCGGTCACCGGAGCGTGTCCCGCCTTGCGTGGCGCGCCGCTGGGCTGCGGGCGCCGTGCGGCGGCCGCCTGGCCCGCCGCACCGTTCTGGACGTCCATGACGGCGTGGGCCACCAGGCCGCCCATCGGGTCGTGCCTGATCAGATCCCGCAGCCGGGAGCGGGACGACCGCCCCTCGTTGCCGGGATAGAGGTGCTTGCCCAGGCCGACCGCGTGTGCCAGTGCCGCGAGTGCCGCGGTCCGCGCGTCCGGCGGTGTGCCGGTGCGGATCGCGCTGTCCAGCCGGGCCCGGATCTGCCTGCTGACCGCGGTGTCCGTCGCCTGGTACCGGGTCGTCGGCAGAACCCCGCACATCTGGTTCTCCACCGCGTGCACCATGCCGCAGCGTTCCAGATGAGTGAGGTAGGTTTGGCGAAGTCCCAGTCTGGGCCCGCCGATCCAGTGGACGGCCCGCACCGGGCTGCCGCGCCTGCGCAGCAGTTCCAGAGCGGAGTCCAGGGTGGGATCTCCGGTCGGCCGTGCCAGTATCACGGCTATTCGGTCCCCATCAGGGGCTATCCGACCCGCCAGGGCCAGCTCGACGAGCTGCGCCCCGGCAAGGCCGAGGTCGAGCGACTGAGGCTGTGCTGTGGTGCCCGTCGCCGGGTCCAGAGCCAGCAGCAGCAGCTCCTCCGGAATGGTTCTACGACTCCTGCCCATCCATGCCTCCCCGCGTGGATGAAAGACAGGGTGACGCCTCTCACATTGTTCTGTCGAGAGCGCGTGGTCGCTATGGGCGGGAACCCGTAGATATGTCGTTGTCGTCCTCATGGGCAGACGGCAGAAACCCGTCGCCACGGACGTGGCGTACCGAGGTGCACAGGACCCGGCAGACTGGTAGGGCCGACGGGTACTTCGAAGCGCGGCGAGAACGACTTGCAGGGAGGCACGGGTGTCGGGCAGGTCCCCGGACATTTCGGAGCGGGAGCGGGAGTCATCGGAGAAGACGTCCGGGAGGGCCTTGGAGGTTCCCCGGAGTGCGGAGGTTCCCGGGGACGAGAGCGTGACGAAGGACAGCACAGGGGTGGACACGGCGGAAGACCGTAGTGACGCGGAGAGCCCGGAGACGACGGGCACCGCGGAGACCGGGCAGGCCGAGGAGCCGGTGGACACCGGGGAGTCCGACGCCACGGCGGGGGACGCCGACGCGGACAGCACGGACAGTGCACACAGCACGGTCGGCGCTGGTGACGCCGGGAAGGGCGAGGGCGGCGCCGAGGAGGAGGCGGCGCCCGCCGGCCGGGCGTTCTCCGCCCCGGACGGCGCGGACGGCGCGGACCGTGGCGGCGCCGGGCAGGCGGGCAAGGAGGCCGAACAGGCCACCACGGCCCTGAAGCTCCCCGCCCCGCGCGATCCGCGCGTTCCCATGGCGGCGGAGAGCGGCCCCGAGCCCGAGGAGGACGAGGACGAGGACTCGGAGGAGGCCTCCGGGCAGGCCGATGGCGAGGCGGCGGAGGCGTCGGAGGAAGAACCCGGCGAGAAGCCCCGGGGGGAGGCCGGACAGCCGGAGGAGGACGACGGCGAGGGGGACGGGCGTCCCGTCGACCAGCCGACGGCCATGTTCGCCCTGCCGGGGAAGCGGGTGGACCAGCCGACCACGGCGCTCCGCGTCCCGGCCGACACGGCGGAGGAGCCCCCGGCCGACCGGAAGACGACCTCCCTGCGGCTGCCGTCCTCGGCCACCGGGGAGGAGGGCGCACCGGAGGAAGCGGACGAGCCGCCCGCCGACCGGAGGACCACGTCGCTCCGGCTGCCGCCCTCGGCAACCGGGACGACCGAGCCCCCGGCCAGCACGTACGTCCCGCTGAAGTCGGCGGACGCACCCGCCGAGGAGCCCAAGGACCCGCTGGAGCTGCTCGCCGCCCTGACCAACCGGCCGCCGCCCCCGCCCACGCCCCTGCGCACCGCCGCCCGGCGGGTGAAGATCTGGACGCCGGTCGTCCTGCTGCTGGTGATCGCGGTCGCGGTCGCGCAGTTCCTGCGCCCGCTGCCCGATCCGGAGCTGCGGCTGACGGCCGCGGAGACGTTCACGTTCGACGGCGGCGCGCCTGACGTGCCCTGGCCCTCCTCCGGCCAGGCGCATCTGGAGGTGGCGGGAATCGGCTCGTTCGGCTCGTCGGGCGCGCAGGAGCCGACGCCCATAGCCTCGGTGGCCAAGGTGATGACGGCCTACATCATCCTGCGCGACCACCCCATCACCGACGAGGCCGGGCTCGGGGAGCTGATCCCCATCGACCAGCAGGCCGAGGAGGACAGCGGTCTCAGCGCGCAGAACGAGTCCACCGTCGATGTGCAGGCCGGTGACGAGATCACCGAGTACGAGGCGATCCAGTCGTTGCTGATCGCGTCGGCGAACAACGTGGCGCGCCTGCTCGCCCGCTGGGACGCCGGGTCCGAGGAGGCGTTCGTCGAGAAGATGAACGAGACCGCCCGCGAACTCGGCATGGAGAACACCACGTACACCGACCCGAGCGGCCTGGAGGACACCACGGTCAGCACGGCGGCGGACCAGGTGATCCTCGGCGAGGCCGCGATGCGGGACGGGATCTTCCGGGAGATCGCGCGCCAGCCCTCGTACACGGACATGTACGACGAGCTGCACTACAACTGGAACGGCCTCGTGCCGATGAACCACGTCGTCGGCATCAAGACCGGCACGACGACCGCGGCGGGCGGCAACCTGCTGTTCGCCGTCGAGCAGCCGGTCGGCGAGGACGAGCACCGCCTCATCGTCGGCGCCGTCGTGGACCAGGACCCGCTCAACAACTCCATACTCGACGGGGCGATCGCGGCCAGCGACACCCTGATCCGTTTCGCGCAGGAACAGTTGCGGACCGAAACGATCCTGTCGGCGGGTGATGTCGTCGGCTATGTGGACGACGGGCTCGGCGGCCGGACACCCGTCGCCGTCACCGAGGACGTGACGGCCGTCGGCTGGGACGGGATGAGCGTGGACCTGACGCTCACCCCGGCCGAGGACGGCGTGCCGGGCAGCGCGGCGGCGGGCACGGAGGTCGGGACGCTGACGGTCGCGGGCACCGAGGTGCCGGTCGCCCTCGTCGGCGACCTGGCGGAACCCGCCGTCGGCGAACGGCTGACCCGCGTGGCCTGATCGGTACGCACCACCCCTGACGCCGCGCGGGCGTACGCGTCACCGCGCGGCGTCAGGGGCTGCCGCGCCCCCGCGCGGCACGCTACAGTCGGTCTCTCCCACGGCCGCTGTCCGTAACGGGGCAGGTCGGGGGCGGCAGGCGATGCGTGGACAACAACATCTGGGTGTGCGACAACTGTGGCTCGGTCACCGCAGGACGAAGCGGCGTGGCGGGACCTCGATCCCGCCACACGCGAACGGCTCGACTTCCTCGACCCGGAGGACTTCACCGTGGGCCCCACGGCGGAAGGCGCTGAGCAGTGGGCGCGCTTCACCGCGACGCTCGACAAGGCGGAGAACTACCGCACGCCCCTGTGACCGGCCCTCCTGTGACCCGTGCGGTCAGTGCGAGTGCCGGGGCACGGCGGCCCCGCTGCCGCCGGTGAGGAAGTCCAGGTCGGCGCCCGCGTCCGCCTGCTGGACGTGCTCCACGTACAGCCGCGCCCAGCCGCGCGCGGGGATCTCCGTGGCCACCGGTGCCGGGGTGCGTGCGGCCAGTTCCGCCGGTTCCACGGCGAGGTCGAGGCGCCGGGCGGCGACGTCGAGCTCGATCCAGTCGCCCGTCCGCACCAGCGCCAGCGGTCCGCCGACCGCCGCCTCGGGCGCGACGTGCAGGACGCACGTGCCGTACCCCGTGCCGCTCATGCGCGCGTCGCTGATGCGCAGCACGTCCTCGACGCCCGCCTCCAGCAACACCTTCGGCACCGGCACGTTCCCCACCTCGGGGAAGCCCGGGTAGCCGCGCGGCCCGGCGCCGCGCACGACGATCACCGTCGAGGGGTCCACCGGCAGGCCGGGGTCGTCGGCCGCCGCGATGTAGTCCTCGACGCGGTCGAAGACGAGTGCCCGGCCCCGGTGCCGCAGCAGTCCGGGCGAGGCGGCCGAGACCTTGAGGACGGCGCCGTCCGGGCAGAGGCTGCCGCGCAGCACGACGGTCCCCTCCCCGGCGGGGCGGAACGGTTCCTCCGCCGTGCGGATGACCTCCCGGTTCCAGCAGCGCGCCCCCGCGACCTCCTCGCCGACCGTGCGGCCGCCGCCGGTCATCGCGTCCCCGTGCAGCAGGCCCATGCGATCGAGTTCGCGCAGGACGACGGGCAGCCCGCCCGCGTAGTAGAAGTCCTCCATCAGGAAGCGCCCGGACGGCATCAGGTCCACCAGGACCGGCACGTCGGCGGCGAGCCGGTCGAAGTCGTCCAGCGCGAGCGGGACCCCGGCGCGCCCGGCGAGGGCGAGCAGGTGGACGACGGCGTTCGTGGAGCCGCCGAGCGCGGCGTTGACGCGGATCGCGTTCTCGAACGCCTCGCGCGTCAGCAGCGCGGACGGCCGCAGGTCCTCCCCGACCATCGCCACGATCCGCCGCCCCGACTCCTGGGCGATCGCGCGCCGCCGCGCGTCCACGGCCGGGATCGCGGCGCCGCCGGACAGCTGGACGCCGAGCGCCTCGACGATGCACGCCATGGTCGAGGCGGTGCCCATCGTCATGCAGTGGCCGCTGCTGCGGGACATGCACGCCTCGGCGTCGGTCAGGTCGGCGGGCGACATGCGGCCCGCGCGCACCTCCTCGCTCAGCCGCCACACGTCCGTGCCCGAACCGATGTCGCGGCCCTGGAACTTGCCGTTCAGCATCGGCCCGCCGGTCACCATCAGCGTGGGCAGGCCGACGCTGGCGGCGCCCATCAGCATCGCGGGCGTCGTCTTGTCGCAGCCGGAGAGGAGGACGACGCCGTCGAGCGGGTTGGCGCGGAGCGTCTCCTCGGTCTCCATGGCGAGGAGGTTGCGGTAGAGCATGGTCGTCGGGCGCATCAGCGGCTCGCCGAGCGACATGACGGGGAATTCGAGCGGGAAGCCGCCGGCCTGCCACACCCCGCGCTTGACGGCCTCGGCGAGGTCGCGCAGGTGGGCGTTGCACGGCGTCAGCTCCGACCAGCTGTTGCCGATGCCGATGACGGGGCGTCCGTCGAAGACCTCGGGGCCGTGGCCCTGGTTGCGCAGCCAGGAGCGGTGGATGAAGCCGTTGCGCCCCTCGGTGCCGAACCAGGCGGCGCTGCGGGGGGCGGCGGGGGGCGGCGGCTCGTGTGATGCGGTCATGCGGTTCCTTCGGCGCGGGGCTGTCACCGTAACCCCGGGTACGCCGCCTGGGGACTGGTCGCGCGGTGCCCGGTGCCGCGGTGGGGCGTACCCGAATGGGGGCCATCCGTTGTCGCGATACCCCGGGCGTCAGGCCACGGCGTCCGCCGTGCCGTAGGGGTCGTACGGGTCGTAGGGGTCGTACGGGTCGGCGACCTCGGCCAGCCGGGGCGCGGGCAGCCCGGCGATCACGTCCCGCACGAGCGGCAGCAGCGGGGACTCGGGCCGGTCGGCGCGCCACCAGACGGCGACGTGCCGCCGGATGTGGCGCTCGGCGACGGGCAGCAGCTCGACGCCCTCGCAGTTCGCCGTGGTCATGGCGAGCGCGTTGGTGAAGCCGATGCCGAGCCCGCCCCTGACCAGGGCGGCGAGGGTCTGCGGCTGGGTCGTCTCGAAGGCGATCTCGGGCCGGACGCCCGCCTCGGCGAACGCGAGGTTCGTCTCGAACTGCCGGGGCGCTCCCTCGGCCGGCTCCCCCATCGTGACCAGCGGGAACGCCGCGAGCCGCGCCAGCGTCACCGGCCCGCGCCCGGCCAGCGGATGGCCGTGCGGCACGACGGCGACGAGCGGTTCGCTCCACAGCCGCCGGTACGTCAGCCGGTCGTCGCGGACCAGCGGGAGGACCGGCCGCAGCGCCAGGTCGATCTCGCCGTCCGACAGCCCGCTCTCCAGCGAGAGCGCGGGGCCCTCGGCCAGGGTGGTGCGCACGGTCGGCGCGCGCCGGCGCAGGGCGCGTACGAGGGGCGGGTAGGCGTACGCGGCGGCGCTCGGGTACATCCCGATCCGCACCTCGCCGCGGAGCGCCCCGTCCGCGCCGCCCGCCACCTCGGCGAACACAGCGAGGCGCGCGATGATCTCCTCGGCGTGCGGCAGCAGCGCCCGCCCCTCGGGGGTGAGCGCGACCGGCTGGACCGAGCGGTCGAACAGGCGGGCGCCGAGGACGTGTTCCAGCTCCCCGACATGGCTGCTGACGCGGGGCTGCGACCGGTAGAGGGCCTTGGCCGCGGCGGAGAAGCCGCCGTGCCTGGCGACGGCGACGAAGCTGGTGATCCAGTCGAGCCGGTAACTGTGCGCGCTGGACAGATCCACCGCTGCCTCCTCGGCTCCCGGTGCGGCCCGTGTGCCGGCCGGGCGGGGGGACGGGACCGCGCGGGGACGGCCGGCGGGCCGTCGCACCCGAAAACGTGAACAGCGGGATCATAACGCCGCGTTCCGTGGTGCGAAACGGGTTTCCCCGGCTCCCGCCCCGTCCCCGCCCCCGCGCGCGGTCAGGCGCAGCCGTCGAGGAGTCCGGCGAGGGTGTCGCGTTCCGCGGCGGTGACGGTGAGGCCGTACGTGTCCTTCACCGCCGTCCAGGCCACGGCGTAGGTGCAGTGGAAGTCCTCGGCGGGCGGCAGCCATTCGTCGGGCCCCTGGTCACCCTTGGACCGGTTGCTCGCGGCGCTGACGGCGAGGAGCTGCGGGGCGTCGAGGTCGTTGGCGAACGCCTCGCGCTCGTCGTCGGTCCACTCGTCGGCGCCGGAGCGCCAGGCGTTGGCGAGCGGCACCATGTGGTCGATGTCGAGGTCGCCTGCCTCCGTGAACGTCTCGCCGTCGTAGGCGCTGGTCCATGTCCCGGAGGCGGGCCGGCAGTCGTCGTCCGCGGTCACGTCCTCGCCGTCCCGTTCGAGGACGAGCTGGCGGACCGTGCAGCCGTCGCGTTCGGTCCAGTGGGGGAAGCGGTCGCGGGAGTAGCCGCTCATCGAGCCGGCGTCGGCGACCGTGAGGCCGTCGAGGAGTGCGCGGGCCTCGGCCGGTTCGGGGAGGCCGGGGAGGGTGGTGCCCGCGGTGGTGCCGCCGCCTCCGGTCGCGGACGGCGGTGCGGGGTCGGTGCCGGGCAGTTCGGGTGCCTGGTCGCAGGCGGCCAGCAGGGCGGCGGCCAGCAGGAGGGGGACGGCCACGGTCACGCGCGGGCGGGGGCGGGATGCAGTAGTCACCTGACGCACGGTAATACGACCTGGTGAAACCGTAACCTTCTGGACGCCCACCTGATGAGCAGACCGAACTCCCGCGCGGTGCGGGGGCGTCGGAAAGGCGTGGACATGCACAGCACCAGCAACCGGACCCTCTGGACACGACTGCCGGCACGACTGCCGCTGCTGGCCCTCGCGACGGCGGGTGCGGCGGCCCTGGGCGCGGGCGCCGCGGCGGCCGACGAGCACTACGCCGGCGACACCCGCATCGGACCGCGCTTCGCGCTCATCGGGACCGGGCAGATCGACGACCCGCTCGAAGACGTCCTGGAACACGCGACGATCCTCGGGGACACCGTCATGACCGAGTCGGAGACCGCGGAACCGGCGGTCTGACGGCGGGCGGCGGCGGGGCGGGGCCGCGGGCGGCGGCGTCAGGACGCGGGCACGAAGTCCCGCACCAGCTTGACGAACTCCTCCGGCTGCTCGAAGAACACGGCGTGCCCCGCGTCGATCTCCGCGTACTGCGCCCCCGCGATGGCGGCGTGCAGCGCGCGGCTGTGCTCCACCGGCACGGTCGCGTCCTGCGCGCAGCCGATCACCAGGGTGCGGGCGCGTACGCGGGGCAGCAGCGCGCGGATGTCCATGCGCCGGTCGAGGTCCACGTGCCGCAGCGTCCCCGGCGTCGGCGGCATGGCGCGGACGAGCCGTTCCACCTCGTCGTGGCCGAGCGCGCAGAGGAAACCGCGGCTGAAGCCCGTCATGGTGACGCAGCGGCCGAACGCCTCGGCGTCCAGGTCCCCCAGAAATCGCCACAGCGCGAACTCGTTGCTGAGGTACGCGTCCCCCTCCGTGTGCGCCCACCCGGCGACGGTGATCAGGCTGGCCACCAGGTCGGGACGCAGCGCGGCCAGCGCGGCGGCGACGGGTGCGCCGAGCGAGTAGCCGAGCACGGCGGCCGGGCCGGCTGCCGCGTGCCCGATGACGGCCGCCACCTGGGCGGCGAGCCCCTCGACGGTGAGCGGCGCCCCGTCGTCCTCGGTCCTGCCGGTGCCCGACAGGTCGGGCGCGATCACGGTGCGCCGGTCGGCGAGGGCGGGGGCGATCCCGCTCCAGGTGCCCTCCGCGCCGAGCGCGCCCGTGCCGTGGACGAGCACGAGGGGCGGCCCGGTGCCGGTGACCGTGTAGTGGACCCGGGCGTTCCCGGCGGTGACGATCGGCATGAACGTGTCTCCTTCCGCTGCGCGGCAAGTCCCCGGCTGCGCGGTGGCCGTCACGCCAGGATGAAGGGGCGGGACGCGCACCGGCTGCCACGGGCGGGGGCCGGGGCGCGGGAGCCGGGCGTCATGGGGTGGCCGCCGGGGAACGGGCGGCGGGTGCGCGGGGCCGGGTGCGGCGGGTGGTACCGAGGGGGAACGGGCCGGTTGGCCTGGGGGCGGCGGACGGAGCGTACGGGGTGATGCGCCGCGGGTGTCGGGTGCGGGGGCCGGTCATGGCGGCGTTGACCTGCGGCGGGGAGTGGTGGGCCCGGGGTGCGGTGCGTGGCGGCGCCCGTCGGGCGGGGTGGCCGTGGGTGGTGGGGTTGTACGGGGCGGTGGTGGCGGTGGGCGGGCCGTGTGACGGGAGTGAGTCGGGCAGGCGCGGGCGCGGGGTGCGGCCCGGACAGCCCGCGCGGCGACGGGCAGCGGGGGCGCGGCGGGAGTCGAACACCTGGGGGACGGGGGGCGGGGGCGCCTGCGCGTTTGACGCCCGTCGCCCGTTCCGGTCGGCCGGCGTGCCGCCGGGCGGTGGGCGGTCACACCGCGTCGGGCAGGCTGATGAGGGCGAGTTCGGCCGGATCGACCACGGCGGTGATCCCGGTGACGCGACCCTCCCCCGGACGGCTGGTCGTCGAGGGAAACCGTCGGCCGCGTGCGGCCCGAGCGCAGGAGATCGAGGCTGATGCGGCCGACCACGGTGGTCAGCCGGCCGCCGAGGTTGTCGAAGGCGCCCGCGTCCTGGCGGGACAGGCGCAGCCACGCCTCCTGGACCGCGTCGTCCGCGTCGGCGTGCGAGCCGAGCACGCGGCGGTCCTTCCCAACCGGATCGCCGTCGGAGGGCCGCCCCGGTCCGGCGGCCCAGGCGGGAAGCGCCCGCGCGCCCGCCGCCCACCCGCCGCGGCCCGCCCCGGCGCGCTACTCGACCACGAGGGTCACCGGCACGTTGCCCCGTGTCGCGCGCGAGTAGGGGCAGACCTCGTGCGCCTGCCGGACCAGCCGCTCGCCCTCCGCGCCCGAGAGGTGGTCCGGCAGCTCCGCGCGCAGGGTCACGGCAAGGGCGAACCCGGCGTCGTCCTGCCCGATCTCCACCTCGGCGGTGATGGACACGTCCCCCGTGTCGATCTTCTCCCGGCGCCCCACCCCCGCGAGCGCGCTCGCGAAACAGGCGGCGTACCCGGCGGCGAAGAGCTGCTCCGGGTTGGTCCCGCGGCCGTCGCCGCCGAGCGCGGGCGGCAGCGCCAGGCCGACGTCGAGCTGCCCGTCGGACGAGACGGCGCGGCCCTCGCGGCCGTTCGCGGTGGCGACGGCGGTGTACAGCGCGTCCATGGTCCTCACCTTTCCTCGGCTGTGTGGCGGTAACGACCGGGCGGCCGTCTCTGTTCCGGCTCTCCAGCCCCGGGCGCGCGCGGCCGGCCTGAAGGGACATGCCGCCCGCGCACTTCCACGCCTACCACTGGCAGGGCGAACACCGCGTCTTCGGCCAGGAGGCCGACCGGCGCCCCGCCGCCGCACCCGGCACGCCGCCCTCGCCCGGTTTCCTCGCCGACCCGTGCACACCCCTGCGGATCAGCGACTGGCTGCTGCGGCCCTCCGGCGCCGTGGCCCGTACCCTCGGCGCGCCGGACGCGGCGGCCGACTGGTTCGGCCGGGAGGCGGCACGGGCGCTCGCCTGGGGCGGCGACGTGCACGCGGGCTGGTACCTGCGCGGGACCGGGTACCTCACGCCGGACGTCATCGGCCGCTCGCCCCACCACACCGATCCCCGCCTGCCCTGCCCGCTGCGCGGCTGACCCCGACGTCCTCACCCGCGCTGCTCGCCCTCGGCGCTGCTGACCACCCGCCGCTGCGACGGAACCGGCACCGGGTGACGCCTGCTGCCGCTGACGCGCGGCAGCCGCCGGATGGCGGGGACGGCCAGCAGTGTCGCGGGCCCCACGACGCACGCCACAGCCCCGGCGAGCAGTACCTCGTCCGCACCGAACACCCCCGCAGCGGGCCCGGCCAGGGCCTGGCCGACGGGCATCATCACCAGGGAACCGGCGACCTCGTACGCGTGGATGCGGTTCAGCACCGCGCCCGGCACCTGTGTCTGCACCGACGTGGCCCACATGACGCCCCAGAACGCCATGCCGGCCCCGGCTATGACGAAACCCCCCATGACGACCGGCAGCGGCATGCCCGCGCCCACCGTCAGCGGCTGGAGGCAGTACCCGAACAGCACCACGGCCCCCACACGCAGCGGATAGCGCGGCCGGAACCGCATGGCCAGCAGCCCGCCCAGGGCCATGCCCGCGCCGAGCGCCGAGTTCACCAGGCCGTACGCGCCCTCGCCGTGCTCGCCGATCATCAGGGTCGCGACCAGCGGGACGGCCGGTCCCCAGGCCATCAGCATCAGCAGCATCCAGATGAGGATGACGCCCCACATCCACGTCCTGGCCCGGAACTCCTGCCAGCCCTCCACCAGGTCGGCGCGGAACGTGCCGGTGCCCCGCTCACCGCGCTGCTGCGCCGGGAGCCGGAGCAGCAGCAGGCACAGGGCACTGACGAGATACGTGCAGGCGTGCACGGCGAACACCCCGCCGGGTGACGTGACACCGACGAGCGTGCCCGCCGTCGCCGGGCCGAGGACCGCCATCGCCGACTCGGCGGTCCGCACCGCCCCGTTCGCTCCCTGCACGTCCTCCGCTATACGAGGCACAGTGCTCGCCACGCCCGGCTGGAACATCGCCGCGCTGATCCCGTTCACCGCACCGAAGACGCACAGCTGCCACAGCTGCGCCTGCCCCGCGAAGAACAGCCACGCCGTCACCGACTGGGTGACGACGCGCACCACGTCCGCGCCGATCATCAGCCGCCGCGTCTCGAACCGGTCCGCGATCACCCCGCCGAAGACGACGAACCCCGCGAAGCAGGCGGTGAACGACGCCAGCGCCGCGCCCACCGAGCCGGCCCCGCCGCCCTGCGCCACCAGCCCGGCCGCCAGGGCGACGGGCAGCATCATGTCGCCGAGCTTGGCGACGGTGCGCGCCGTGAAGAAGAGGGCGAAGTTCCGCGACCACAGCCCCGGCGAGGATGTCATGGCCCCACTATCGCCCCGCTCGCGCAGGAGTGCGACGCGAATACGGGCCTCCCGCCGGGGCCTACGGGGTCAGCGCGCGCGGTCGTGGTGCGGGCCGGGTTCCAGCGGGGGCGAGGAGACGGCGCAGTGCGTGCGGCACTGCGGCGCGGCGGGGCGTTCGCCACCCTGGCGGCCGCCGTCCGGGCGGCCCTTCTCCGCCTGCACCAGTTCCCCCGGCACGGTGAACCAGGACACCAGCGCGCCCACCGCCATCAGCCCCGCGCAGACCAGCACCGCCCGGCCGAAAGCGGCGTCCACCGCGCCCGCGTCCCGGTAGTCGTCGGTGGACAGGCCGATCACCAGCGGGAGCGCCGCGACGGCGAACAACTGGGCGACGCGCGCGGCGGCGTTGTTCACCCCGCTGGCCACCCCGGCGCGCCGGTCCTCCAGGGAGGCGAGG
The DNA here is from genome assembly GCF_047200595.1 of Streptomyces sp. MS19. Taxonomy (NCBI): domain Bacteria; kingdom Bacillati; phylum Actinomycetota; class Actinomycetes; order Kitasatosporales; family Streptomycetaceae; genus Streptomyces; species Streptomyces sp. MS19. The sequence goes on from NZ_JBJZOH010000029.1 coordinate 52,027, forward strand.
ACCGTAGCGGTCAAGGGTGCGACAAACAGGCTCATGCCGAGGCCCTGCACGACGACGCCCGGGAGGATCGTCGTCCAGTACGAGCCGCCGGGGTGGACGCGGTGCAGCAGGAGCAGTCCGGCGGCGGCGATCAGCGGACCGACCGTCATGGGCAGGCGTGGGCCGATGCGCTGGGCCAGGGCACCGGCGGGCCCGGAGAGCGCGGTCATCAGCAGGGTCGTCGGGAGGGTGGCGACCCCGGCGGTGAGCGCCGAGTAGCCGAGGCCGTTCTGGAGCTGTGTCGGCAGCAGGAAGAAGACACCGCCGATCGCCGCGTACAGGCACAGGGTGACCAGGTTGGCCGCGGTGAAGAGGCGGGAGCGGAAGACGTCCAGGGGGAGCATCGGCCGGGGCGCGCGCCGTTCACGCAGGACGAACAGCGCGCCGACCACCACACCGACCGCCGCCACCCACACCGTCCGCTGGATCAGCGCGTACGTGACGCCGCCCAGCGCGAGGGCGGCCAGCGCGGCGCCCAGCACGTCGAAGCGCCCCGACGCGTCCCAGTCACGGCTCTCGGGCACCCCGCGCGTCAGCAGGAGCACGACCAGCGCGAACGGCACGTTGATGAAGAAGATCCACCGCCAGCCCGGCCCGTCCACCAGCCAGCCGCCCAGGAACGGCCCGCACGCCGTCGCCACCCCGCCCAGCCCCGACCACAGGCCGACCGCCTTGGCGCGCTCCCCCGGACGGAACGTCGCCTGGATCAGCGCCAGCGACCCCGGCGTGAGCAGCGCGCCACCCACCCCCTGGAGGGCACGCGCGGCGATCAGGGCGTTCCCGTTCGGGGCGATGCCGCACAGCAGCGACGCCAGGGTGAACCAGACGACGCCGATCACGAACACCCGGCGCCGCCCATAGCGGTCCCCCAGGCCGCCGCCGAGCAGGATCAGCCCGGCAAGCGTCAGCATGTAAGCGTTGAGCGTCCACTGGAGGTCGGACAGCGGCACGTCCAGATCGGCGCCGATACGGGGCAGCGCGACCGTGACGATGGTCCCGTCCAGCATGGCCATGCCCGAGCCGAACACGGCCGCGCCCAGCACCCGGCGCCCCGCCGGCTCCCGTACGGCGACCCCCGCCCCGTGGTCCCGCTCCTGCCGCGCCATGCGGCCATCATCCGCCGCCCCGGCCCGCCCCGCCCGCCGCGCGGGCGTGCGGGCGTGCGGACCCGGCGGGCCGGTGCCAGCATGGAGGGGTGAGCGCGCAGGGACACGCGAAGGGCGGCCGTCAGGACGACGACGGCGGCGGGGAGCTGTCCGAGTACCGGCGCAAGCGCGACTTCGACCGCACCCGCGAGCCGGGCGGCGGCTCGGCGGACGGCGGCGAGCCCCGTTTCGTCGTGCAGATCCACGACGCCAGCCGCATGCACTTCGACTTCCGCCTCGAAGCGGACGGCGTCCTCAAGTCGTGGGCCGTCCCCAAGGGCCCGTCCACCGACCCGCACGACAAGCGCCTCGCCATGCCCACCGAGGACCACCCGCTGGACTACCGCGACTTCGAGGGCACCATCGCCGAGGGCCAGTACGGCGCGGGCACCGTCATCATCTGGGACGAGGGCACGTGGCACCAGGAGCGCGGCTCGTCCGTCGCGGACGCGCTGCGCCGGGGGCACCTGTCGTTCGAGCTGAACGGGCGCAAGCTGCGCGGCGGTTACGCGCTGACCCGCTTCCGGCAGGGCAAGGGCGAGGCATGGCTGCTGGTCAAGCGCGACGACAGCCACGCCTCGGACCACGGCACGCCCGACCCGGTCCGCGCACGCTCCGCGCGCACCGGCCGCACGCTACGGCAGGTCGCGTCCGACGACTGACCACGACGGGTCCTGGTCCGCCGTGACGCGACGGTCACCCCGCGCGTACAGCACGCAGTACTCCACCGGCTCCTCGAAACGCACCGCCTCCACCACCGCGCCGTCCCCGCCCCGCACCCTGTCGAACGCGTACCCGGTGCGCAGCGCTTCGTCGCACGACTCGTCCGTCTCCACCGTCGCGAACCCACCGTCGTCCCTGCTGGCCCGGGTCCCCTCCACGATCCGCGTCATCCGCAGCTCCAGCACACCCGCGCGCGGGCAGCCCCACAGGAAACGCGTGACGCTCAGCGTCCCCGACACGGACGCGTACACGGTCCAGCCCCCGCCGTCGGGCAGGAGGGCGAGAGCGCTGCTCTCCATCGCGCCGTAGTCGAACGGTTCGCTGGTCCAGTGCCCCACCATGGCCGCGTCTCGGTCCACGCCCCCATCTTCACCCGATGCGGTGAACGGGGCGCCGCGCCGGCCTGTCCGGGCGCGGGCGGGGGGAGGCTTGGCCCGTGGTGATCGAGCTGCTGTCCCAGGCGTTCCAGGCGGAGCCTGTCATGCGCTGGATCTTCCCCGAGGAACGCCGCCGCAGGACGCTGCTGCCCGCCCTGTTCGACGTCCTGTTCGCGGAACACCTCGCGGCCCACGGCGAGACGCTGGTGTCCGACGACGACGGCACGGCGGACGGCGTGCTGCTGTACGTCCCGCCGGGCCCGCCCCGTCCGCCCGCCGACCGGGCGGCGCGGTTCGCGGCGCGCCTGGAGGCGGCGGTGGGGCCGTACGCGGAGCGCGCGGTCACGGCGTTCGACACCCTGGCGGGCCGGCATCCGTACGCGCCGGCGCACTACCACGTGGCGTACTGCGCCGTACGCCCCGGCCGTCAGGGGCGCGGCATAGGCGGGGCGCTGCTGCGCGGGGTGCTGGAGCGGGCGGACCTCGACGGGGTCGGCACGTACGCCGAGTCCAGTTCGGCCCGGCTCCTCGGCCTCAACGTCCGGCACGGCTTCTCGCCCCTGCCGGAGATCCCGCTGCCGGACGCCGGGCCCGTCGTGCGCCCGGCATGGCGGGAGCCGGTCGGGCCCTGAGGCACGACCGGCCGCCCGCGCGCGGGCACGTCACCGCCCCGGTGACGGGTCGATCGCCACCGGGGCGGGTTCACAGTGTGTACGGAGACTCAGTGGTGCCCGTGTGCCGAGCTCGACGCGCCGCCGAACAGCCGGCCCACCGCGCGGAACGGCAGTGTGACGACGGTGGCGATGGCGCCACCGATCTGGCGGAACACATCTCCGATGGCCTTCAGCATGGTTGACCTCCAAGGTGGTCACCCGGCGACTGCATCGGCCGGATGGGGCTTGCTTTCTCCGTTGTTCTACGGGTTCCGCGAACTCGCGCCAGGAAACCCGCTTTTTCGCCCACCCCGCCCGCCACCTGCCAACTCCTCGTCGCGGCACGCGTTCCCGCAACATTCGGCTGCCAGAATCGAGCCGCCCCGGCACCGGGCCGGGCCCCGCCCGACGGACGACCGAGGAGCCCCCGTGCCACCGCACTCCCGACCCCTGCGCCGCCTGGGGTTCCTGACGATCGGCCTCTTCGACCCCGCCGCCCCGCGCGGCGGCCACGAGTCGGTGCTGAGCATCATCGAACTGGGCGAGCAGCTCGGCTTCGACAGCGCCTGGGTCCGCCACCGCCACCTCCAGCACGGCATCTCCTCCCCCGTCGCCGTCCTCGCCGCCGCGACCCAGCGCACGACCCGCATCGCGCTGGGCACGGCCGTCATCCCCCTCGGCTGGGAGAACCCGCTGCGGCTCGCCGAGGACCTGGCGACCGTGGACGTGCTGTCCGGCGGGCGCCTCAACCCGGGCGTCAGCGTCGGCCCGCCGATGCACTTCGACCGCGTACGGGACGCGCTCTACCCGGACACGGCCGACGCCGAGGACTTCAGCCACCGGCGCGTACGGCGCCTCCTCGACCTCGTACGCGGCGCACCGGCCAGCGACTTCAGCGGCACCGAGGGCATCGAGGTCTTCTCCGCCCACGTCCAGCCCCACTCCCCCGGGCTCGCCGACCGCATGTGGTACGGCGGCGGCAGCCTCGGCTCGGCGCAGTGGGCGGGCGAGCAGGGCATGAACCTGCTGACCAGCAATGTCGTGAAGGCCGAGGAGTCCGAGGACTTCGCCGCGATCCAGCTCTCCCACATCCGCCGTTTTCGCGCCCACCACCCGGCCGGCGACCGCGCCCGCGTCTCCCAGGGCCTCGTGGTGATCCCGACCGACACGGCCTCGCCGGAACAGCGCGCGAAGTACGAGGCGTACGCCGCCGAGCGCCTCCCCCGCACCACCACGACCCACGGCCCCCGCCGGATGATGTATGCCCCCGACCTCGTCGGCCCCTCCTCCCGCATCGCCGAACAACTCCACGCCGACCCGGCCTTCCAGCAGGTCGAGGAGGTGGTCTTCCCCCTCCCCTTCACCTTCGACCACGCCGACTACGTCCAGATCCTGACCGACATCGCCACCCACCTGGCCCCCACCCTCGGCTGGCACCCCCCGCACTGACCCGATCCGCTAAGCTGTCCCCGTCCCACGCCCTCGTAGCTCAGGGGATAGAGCACCGCTCTCCTAAAGCGGGTGTCGCAGGTTCGAATCCTGCCGGGGGCACCACGCATCACCGCCCTGACCTGGGGTTTCTCCCCTAGGGAGGGCTTCTACTCGGCCTCGGACTCCTCGTCCGGGGCCGTTTGCGTGAGCGGACGGAGAGTCGATCTCCAAAATTCCTCCCAACGGATCAGCATCATCCGGCACGGGCTCCGGGTCGGGATGCTTCGCGTCGTCGGGCTCTTCCACCGCTTCGGAGGCGGTGTTTTCTGAGGTCGCGCGGGCACGTGGAACGAGCCGGGCTGCGGCCTCGGCGATCGCCAGGTCCGCTTCGGGGAGCAGGCTGGTGTACGTGTCGGCCGTGATGGTGATCGAGGAGTGGCCGAGCATCTCCTGGATGCCCTTCAGGGCGGCCCCGGCCGCGTGGGCGAGGGTCGCAGCACCGTGGCGTAGGTCGCGGAGCCGGACCGGCGGCAGGTCGATCTCCTCGTACAGCTCGATGAACCGCCGTGTGACGTTGGCGGGGTGGAGCAGCTCGCCGTTCTCCGGGTGAAGACGCGTCCGGTCCCCACCCAGGCGTTCTCCCACTCCTTACGGCCCTTGTCCTGCTGGGCGCGGTGCCGCCTGAGGGCCTGGACCGTATCGGAGTCGAGCGCGATGGTCTGCGCGCCAGCGTCGGTCTTGAGGTCGTCCTCGTACACCTCCCAGCCGTCCACGACGAGTTGCTTGGCAACGGTGATAAGACCGGCGTCCAGGTTGGTGTCGGTCCACTTCTGCCCGCACGCCTCACCCCGCCGCAGCCCGCGGAACGCGATCAGGTGGAACAGGGCGTACAGGCGGTCCTCCGCAACGTGGTCGAGGAAGAGCCCGGTGTGCTCCGACGTCCAGGCCATCACCGGCGACGGCTTCTCACCGGTGCGCTTCCAGTGGAGGATGCGCTCGGGTCGCTTGCCCGCCCCCAACTCGACATGGGCGGCCGGGTTGAAGGTGATGAGCTGCTGGGCGATCGCGGCGTTCAGCGCAGCCCGCAGCGTGGAGCGGACGCGCTGGCGCGTGGCTGGTCCGACGATGCGGCGGTACGGCTCCATTTCTGCGATGGCCGCCTTCATCGCCTTGCGGCGGGCACGGTGCTCGCGCCCCTTCCAGGGGATCTGGGCAAGGTCCTCGAAGGCCTTGCGGCGGGCTGCGTTGCCCTCGGCGATCTCGACGTTGGCCTCGGCGATGGCCTCGAACATCTCCGACAGGTGGCTGACCCGGAGGCGATCGAGCCGGAGGTGCCCGATCCTCGGTTTCAGGTGCACCCGGATGTTGCTCTCGTCGCGGCTGATGGCGCTCTGCCGCCCCTTCTTGCCCGCCAGCCACATGTCCAGCCACTGGCCGACCGTGAGTCGGCTCGTCAGGTCCAGGCCGTGGCTGAGGCGCCTGCGGGTCGCCTCGATGTCCGGCAGCGGTGCCTTCTCGTCGGCCACCTTCTCCAGCAAGTCGGCGATCTGGGCCAGGCCCTCCGCGTCGTCGGTGTCGGCGAGGCCGAGCAGGGCGCGGACGTGGTCGAGGTCGGCCTGGGCCGCCTTGAGGGAGTCGTAGCCGGCGCGGCTGAAGGAGCGACGGGTGCCGTCTTCGCGGGGTGGGAGCTCCTGGCGTATGGAGTATGAGCCGTGCTTGCGGTTGGAGAGCTTCGGGCACTTCTTGCCGAGCGGTTTGCCGGTGTGGGCGTCGCGGCAGTAGCAGCGGCGGTGGGTGGAACCCTTCAAAGATCGTTCTCCTCGGTGGGGTCGGTATCGGGCGGGTCGATGTCGGCGAGCTGCGAGGGCAGGTGCGGTGGGGTGCCGCCGCCTTCGCGGATGGCTTCGCGGTGATGGAGCAGCTCGCGCTTGGCTTCGGCTGCCTGGTCGGCGTATCGGGCCAACGCGCGCTCGGCAGCTTCCCGTTGGACGCGGTTCGCGGCGGTCCTGACCTTCCAGCGTTCGTAGTCCTCGCTCTCCACGGCGGCCAGGGCCGAGCGGAGTTCGAGGTCGTGCACCAGGAAGTGGTCGAGCATGTAGTCGGTGGCGCCCTCGGCGGGTGAGTTGCCGGTGAACCACTGCAACGCGTCCCAGGTCGGTCGCGGGTCCTCGTAGGGGAGTTGGCGGACCTCGGCGACGTAACCGACCGGGTACAGCAGGCCGATCGGGGACATGTGCAGGGCTTTCGCGAGGACCATGACCTCGACCAGGGGGAGGACGGCGCGGCGGCCGGATTCCATGTTGGCGATCACGTTGCGGGGGATCGGGTAGCCGATCTCCTCGCACCTGTCGGCCAGATCCTGTGCGCTCCACCGCAGTTCCTTCCGCCGTCTGCGGACCTCGCCGGCCACGGTGGCCATGACGTGGTCCTCCCATTCGAGGTCGTCGACCTCGGTGTCCTTCTCGTATCTATGGTCGGAACGGCATTGTGTCATGAAGACACATTAGCTTGCCTAGCGTTGATTCCATGGCCTGGAGACGAGCGCGATCGTCGTGTTCGCCGAGGGCTCAGGCATGGATGGAGCGCGTATGCGTGAGAACGAAGCCGGCGGCCGGGTGAAGGGCATGAGCCGCGAGGAGCTGCTGGAGCTTCCCGCCGCTGTTGACCTGGAGACGGGCAACCGGGCGTTGGGGCTCGGGCGGAGCAAGGGGTACGAGCTGGCGAAGCGCGGCCAGTACCCGTGCAAGGTGCTGCGGTTGGGCAATGCCTACCGGGTGGTGACTGCAGACCTGTTGGCCTTGCTGGGCTTGGCCGCGTGAGAGCGGGGGACCGTAGCAGACCATTCTGCGCTGAGCTGACACAGAAGCGCTGGACTGTTGCCGGGCGTGGACGTACGGTCCGTGTTCCCTCGCGATGGCCTGGCGCCCGCGAGAAAGGGGTGGGCCCCCGGCGGTGCAACGCCGGAGGCCCGAGCAACCCCGAACGGCCCTGGAAGAACCGACCCGGCGGCAAGGGCGTGCGAGCCCGCCACCGCCAGACGAGGAGCTGCCGAGTGCAACCCGAGAACCCCGAGCCCTATTCCGCCCCCGCGCAGGCCATCTGGCCCGCAGCGGCCATCCCCGGCCGACCCGGCGCACACCTGCGCGCCACGCAGGCTGACCGCGCCGATCCGAGCCCCAGCGGTGATGCGGACGCCCGTAGCGCCGACGAGGCGGGGACGCCGAGCGAACTCGTGGAGATACCCGACACGGAACCGACCTACGGCTCGAAGCTGCTGGACGAACTGCGCGCACGGATAGCCCAGTTCGTGATCCCTCCCTCGCCGGAGGCGCTGGACGCGATCACCTTGTGGGTGGCGGCGACGCACCTGCAGCCCGCGTGGCAGCACGCCCCTCGGCTGGCGGTGGTGGGACCGGCGAAGAGGTGCGGCAAGTCGCGTCTCCTCGACGTGCTGACCGAGACGGTCCACGAACCGATGCTCACCATCAACACCACACCGGCGGCCATCTTCCGGTCGATCAACGAGGACAACCCGCCCACGCTCCTGGTGGACGAGGCGGACACCATCTTCGGCCCGAAGGTCGCGGAGAAGAACGAGGAGACGCGCGGCCTGCTCAACGCCGGTCACCAGCGGGGCCGTTACGTGACCCGCGTCGTCGGCAACGCCCACACCCCGCACCGCTTCGCCACCTTCGCCATGGCGGCCATCGCGGGAATCGGCGACCTGCCCGACACGGTCATGGACCGGTCGGTCGTGATCCGCATGCGGCGCCGGGCCGAGGGCGAGAAGGTCAAGCCTTTCCGTTCTCGCCGTGACATCCCAGCCCTACACGATCTACGCGACCGCATTGCCGCGTGGG
>NZ_JBJZOH010000030.1:0-59902 GCF_047200595.1 Streptomyces sp. MS19
CGCACGCACCGGACTACGCGGCATCACCCAGGGCGTCCGCGGCCTCGGCCAGCTCCTGCGGAGCATGGCGAGGGGCGGGGACGACCTGATCTGCCGCACCGACCCCGTGGACATGGCCACCGGCGAAGTGGTCATGGACGCGACCGACATCGAACTCCCCGGCGTCCTCCCGCTGATCCTCACCCGGCACCACCGCAGCAGCATGCGGCAGGGCCGCTGGTTCGGCCCCTCCTGGACCTCGACGCTCGACCAGCGCCTCATCCTGGACGACACCGGCGCGCGCCTGGTCACCGAGGACGGCCGCGTCCTCGACTACCCGCGCCCGCTGCCCGGCGCGCCCGTCCTCCCCGTCGAAGGCCCGCGCTGGGAACTGACCTGGGACGGCAGCCCCGCCACCCCCCTGACCGTCCACCGCCACGACACCGGCCGCCTCCTGCGCTTCGCACCCGTCCCCGGCCGCAGGGGCGGCGAACTGCCCCTCACCGCCATAGCCGACCGCAACGGCAACGAGATACGCATCCGCCACGACGATCATGGCGCCCCCACCGACATCGTGCACCACGGCGGCCACCACATCGCCGTCACCACCACCGGCCGCCGCATCATCCGGCTGACGCTGCTCAGCGACCCGGCGCACCCCGTTCTCCTGCGCTACGCCTACGACACCCATGGCGACCTGTCCGACGTCACCAACACCTCCGGCCTCCCCCTCACCCTCACCTACGACGACCACCACCGCCTCACCGGCTGGCGCGACCGCAACAGCACCTGGTACCGCTACGCGTACGACGACGCCGGCCGCTGCGTGGCCACCACCGGCCAGGACGGCATCCTCTCCAGCCGCGTCGCCTACGACACCGACGCCCACCGCACCCTCTTCACCGACGCCCTGGGCAACACCACCACCTACCAGTTCGACGACTGCCACCAGCTCCGCACCGTCACCGACCCCCTCGGCAACACCACCCAGCACACCTGGGACCGGTACGACCGGCTCCTCACCCACACCGACGCCCTGGGCCACACCACCGCCTACCGCTACGACGAACACGGCTCGCTCGCCGCCGTCGTCCGCCCCGACGGGCACGAGGTCACCGTCCGCGCCGACGCACGCGGCCTGCCGGCCGAGGTGACCGACGCGGACGGCACGGTCTGGCGCCGGGCGTACGACGGGCGCGGCAACCGCACCGAACTGGTCAATCCGGCGGGCGACCGCACCGTGTACCGCCACGACGGACGCGGCGCCCTCCTCGCCGTCACCGACGCCGCCGGCGCCACGACGGCCGTGCGCTGCGACGCCGCGGGACTGCCGGTGGAGGTCACCGACCCGCTCGGCGCCGTCACCCGCTACCGGCGCGACGCGTTCGGCCGCCCCACGGAGATCACCGACCCCCTGGGCGCCGTCACCCGCCTGACCTGGACCCCCGAAGGCCTCCTCGCCCGCCACGAATCCCCGCTCGGCGCCACGATGGCCTGGGAGTGGGACGGCGAGGGCAACTGCACCGCGCACACGGACGAGACCGGCCGCACGACCCGCTTCACGTACGGCCCCTTCGACCTCGTCCGCACGCTCACCGAACCGGACGGCTCCGGCTGGGAGTTCCGGTACGACGCGGAGACCCGCCTCACGCAGGCGCGCGGCCCGCACGGCCTGACCTGGGAGTACACCTACGACGCGGCGGGCCGCCCGAGCGCCGAGACCGACTGGGACGGCCGCCGGGTCACCTACGAGACGGACGCAGCCGACCGGCTCGCGGCGCGCGTCAACGCGGCGGGCCAGCGCATCACGTACACGTGGGACAGCCTCGGGCGGCTCGTCGGCAAGACGGGCGACGGCGTGGACGCCGCGTTCACCTACGACCCCGCCGGGCGCCTGCTCGCCGCACGGCACGGTGGCGTCGGCCTCACCAGGACGTACGACCCGCTCGGCCGCACGCTCACCGAGACGGTCGACGGCCTGCGCACCACCCACACGTACGACCCCCTCGGCCGCCCCCTGACCCGCACGACGCCCAGTGGACACACCAGCGCCTGGCACCGCGACGCCGCCGGGCAGCCGGAGCGCCTCGTGACGGCGGGGCGGGTCGTCGCGTTCGACCACGACGCGGCGGGCCGCGAGACGCGGCGGCGCCTCCCGTTCCCGGCGGCCCTCGACCACGAGCTGGACGCGGCCGGCACCCTCACCGCCCAGACGCTCACCGGCCCCACCGGCTGGCGCCGCGCCCACGAGTACCGCGCGGACCGGCTCCTGACCGCCGTCCGCGACTCACGCGGCGGCGCCGCCTCGTTCACCCTCGACCCGGCGGGCCGTGTCACCGCCGTGGACGGACCGGCGGGCGCGGAGGGCTACCAGTACGGCACCGCGGGCCGCCTCACCTCCGCCACGCGCACCGCGCCCCCGCCCGGCGGCGGCGCCACCGACTACCGGCCCGTGACACTGACCGGTACCCGCGTGGAGCGCGCCGGAGCCGTGCACTACACGTACGACGCCGCGGGCCGCGTCACGCGCCGCCGCCGCAAACGCCTCTCCGGTGCCGACGAGACCTGGGCGTACGCCTGGGACGCCGAGGACCGCCTCACCTCCGTCACCACCCCGGACGGCACCGTCTGGCGCTACCTGTACGACGCCCTCGGCCGCCGCGTCGCCAAACACCGCCTCGCACCGGACGGCTCGGTCGCCGAGGAGACCCGCTTCACCTGGGACGACACGACACTCGTCGAGCAGACCACGGCGGACGGCGCCGAACGGACCTCGCTGACCTGGGACTACAGCGGCCACACGCCGCTGGCGCAGACCGAACGCGCCTCGCCCGACGACACCGACGGCCGTTTCTACGCCATCGTCACCGACCTGGTGGGCGCCCCCGTCGAACTGCTCGACGACGGCGGCGCGACCGTATGGCGTGCGCGGCGCACCCTGTGGGGCGCGGACGACGACGGCACGCCCTCACCCACCCCGCTGCGCTTCCCCGGCCAGTACGCGGACGCCGAGACGCAGTGGTTCTACAACCTGCACCGCCACTACGACCCGGACATCGCCGCCTACACCACGCCCGACCCGCTCGGCCTCATCGCCGCCCCCGACTGCTACGGCTACGTCCCCAACCCCACGGCGTGGACCGACGTCCTCGGGCTCATCCCCTGCAACCTGAACCGCTACGTCTCCCGCCTGTTCCACTACACGAACGAGACCAGCCTCCAGCGCATCCTCGCCAGCCGGCAGATGTGGCCCTCCCTGCGCGCCACGAACCCCAAGGACGCCCGCTACGGCGACGGCCAGTACCTCACCGACATCGTGCCCGGCACCCGTACGCTCGGGCAGTTGTCCTACGCGTTCCTGCGCGTTCCGTGGGCCGGCCGCAGGTTCACCCATTACGTCGAGATCGACGTGCGGAATCTCGACGTCATGCAGTCCACCGACCGTCCGGACGTCTTCGTGATTCTCAACCAGGGTAATCTCGACCTCACCGGCCGGATTCTCAGCAGTGGGAGGAGCACCTAGGGGTGCGGTACTGGAAGGTCTACTGGCACCACGACTTCACCGCGGAGCCGGTCGCCATCTACAGCGAGATCGGCCCCGACGACGGGGAATCGCGCCGGGTGGAGGAGTTCAGGGGCGGCCGTACGGGGTGGGCGGACGAGCGGCGCGAGCACGGCGGCACGTCGCTCGCGGACGTGCCGTTCGGGGACATCGAAGAAGTGCGGGCGCAAGCGGAGTTCACCGCTTTCGTCATTCTCCGCGAGGAATTCGAAGGCGCCTGGAAAAGGGCGATGGGAGAATCCGCGTGAGGCTCGCGGCATGACGGTCGAGGAACGCGCAGGCGATCTCTTCTCCGCCGCCACGCTCGCGGACGCCGACGCCCTCGCGCACGGTGTCAACTGCGCCGGAGCCATGGGCCGTGGCATCGCCGTCGCCTTCCGCGACCGCTGGCCCGCGATGTACGAGGACTACCGCGCCGCGTGCCGCGACGGCCGTCTCGTGCCCGGCGCCGTCCTCCCATGGCGGGCGCCGGACGGCCCGTTGGTCTACCACCTCGGCACCCAGAAGCACTGGCGTTCCCCGGCGCGGCTGCCCGACGTCCGCGCCGCCGTCGCCGCGATGGTGGCGCACGCGGCCGGGCACGGCGTGCGCCGGATCGCCCTGCCACGCGTGGCGGCAGGGCTCGGCGGCCTGCCGTGGGAGGACGTCCGCGCGGCTCTGCGCGAGGAGTCGGCCGCCGCGCCGGTCGTGCTGCTGGTCGTCACACCAGCGGGTCAGTAGACCCGCACGCGCCAGCGGTCGGCGGTGTGCCGGGCGCGGGTGGCGGAGTCGGTCATCGTGATGCGGTCGCCGTCCACGGAGGCCACCCAGCCGTAGACCGCGCGGTCCGGCAGATCGACGCGGACCACGTCCTCCTCGCCGATGTCCTGCTCGACGGGCCTCGTCCAGCGCGTGTCGCACTCGGCGCAGTGGTACGCGACCAGCGCCCGCCCGTTCCGTTCGACGGGCTCGCCGGGCGCCGGGTCGTGGCCCAGCCCGCCCCTGCACCGCGCCAGCCGGCGGCGCTCGCGCCATGTCCCCATGGGGCGACGGTACGGGGCGGCGGGACTCAGACGGAGAACGAGGCGTACATCCCGTGCCCGTCGCGCTCGGCGGCGCGCGCGATGGTGCGCAACTCGCCGATGACGCCCGCCAGTTCGTTCGGGTCCTCGGGCATCACCCAGTTCTCGGACGCCGCCCAGCGCGCGGCCAGGGGCAGCAGCGCGTCGTCGGCGAGGGCGGACAGGACGGTCACGTCCTCGCCGTGCAGCCGCAGCAGCGGCGCCGTGCCCTCCTCCGGCGGCTCGTCGTCGGCGTAACGGGCCACACCCTCCTCGGCCGTGAAGTCCCGCCCGCGCGCCAGCGCGCACAACTCGCCGAGCAGCACGACGGGATCGACCCACTTCACCTCGGTCTGCGGCACGCCGGTGCTCTCCGGGCCGTTCACGACGCAGGCGGCGGCCTCGTCGGGCGTGGCGGCGAAGTAGCGGAAGTACTGCCCCATTCCAACCTCCCAGCTCCCCGGGTGCGGCGGTTCCGCGCCGCGTTCACTTCTCCCGGGTGCCCGGAACAGGCGGATCTCACCGCGTCCGCGACCGGTTCCGCCACGCGGATCACGCGCCGGCGGTCACCGCGTCCAGCAGCGCGTCGACGCGGTCGGCCAGGTCGGGGCCGGGCACGAAGCCCCCGTCGCCGCCGAAGTACTCCGCGATGCCGGGGATCGACACGGTCGGCTCGGCCACCCGCAGTCCGACGCGGCCCAGCACCGGCCGCAGCATCTCCAGCGCCGGCGCGCCGCCGGACGGCCCCGCGCTGTAGCTGACCAGCCCGGCCGGCTTGTCGCGCCACTCGCCGTAGAGGGTGTCGATCGCGTTCTTCAGCGGCGCGGTGTAGCCGCCGTTGTACATCGGCATGACGATCACGAACGCGTCGGCCGCCGTCACCGTCGCGCTCCACTCCTTCGTGGAGGCGTGGACGTACCGGCCCTCGGAGGGCAGTTCCGGCTCGTCGAGGAGCGGCAGGTCGATGTCGCGCAGGTCGATCAGCTCGGGCGCCAGCTGCGGGCGGGCCTGCGCGAGGCCGGTGATCCAGCGGGCCAGCGGCCGTCCGGCCGATACGTGGCGGGTGCTGGCGGAGAGGACGTGCAGGGTGCGGACCATGGGGGGTTCCTTCACTTCTTCCGAGAGGGTCAGGCGGGTGCGGCGGGCGGCACGGTGAGGCGGCGCAGGGCGAGCTGCGTCAGCGGCCCGATGGCCAGCGCGAACAGCACGGTGCCGACGCCCACCGTCCCGCCCAGCAGCCACCCGGCGGCGACGACGGTGATCTCGATGCCCGTGCGCGCGGCCCGTACCGAGACGCCCCGCGCGGCGAGGCCGGTCATCAGCCCGTCGCGCGGCCCGGGGCCGAGGCCGGCGCCGACGTAGAGACCGGTCGCCACCGCGTTCAGCACGATGCCCGACAGCAGCAGCGGCGCGCGCACGGCGAGGGCGTCGGGCTCGGGGAGCAGGGCGAGCGCGGCGTCCGCGACGACGCCGACGACCAGCACGTTCGCGATCGTCCCGACGCCGGGCCGTACGCGCAGTGGTATCCACGCGAGGAGTACGAGCGCCCCCACCGCGTTGACGACCCAGCCGAACGGCACGCCGGTGCTGTCGGCGACGCCCTGGTGCAGGACGTCCCACGACGGGACCCCGAGCCCGGCCGACAGCATCAGCGCCACGCTGACGCCGAAGAGCACGAGCCCGCCGAACAGGCGCACTGTTTGTTGACGTGTCACGCAAACACCGTACGGCCGATATAGGTGACATGTCAACCAGGCCGGGCGTACGCTTGTCCCGTGACCTCATCCCCCCGCTGGCTGACCCCCGAGGAGCAGAGCGCCTGGCAGGCGTACCGCCGCATGACGCTGCTGCTCAACGCCCGCATCTCCCGCGAGCTCGCCGACGACTGCGGCCTCTCCGACCCCGACTACGACGTCCTGTCCACCCTGGGCGAGAGCGCCGACAGCCGCCGCAGGGTCAACGAGCTCGCCGACCGCATGCTGTGGTCCCGCAGCCGCCTCTCCCACCACCTGACCCGCATGCAGCAGCGCGGCCTCATCGCCCGCGAGCACTGCGTGGACGACGGCCGGGGCGCCCTCGTCGTCCTCACCGCCGAGGGCCGCCGGAAACTGGAGCAGGCCGCGACGGGCCACGTGGAGGCCGTCCGCCGCCACTTCATCGACCTCCTCACCCCCGAGGAGATCACGGCCTTCACCACGATCGGCAACAAGATCACCACCCACCTCACCACCCCCGAGACGACCTGACCCCCCACCGGGTCGGTACGTGGAGCCGGTCGCCGGACGGCGCCAGCCGGGTGTGCCAGGCCGTCAGAGCCGGCCGGCCGAGCGCGGTCCACCGAGCGGCGTGCCGTACCACGTCGTCGGCGAGCCGCCGCGCGCCGGACGACGGCAGGAGGACGCCGTCCGGCCGGAGGTAGACGGCGGCCGGCGGCTCCCCCGGGCTCGTGAGCGCGCACCCGGCGTGGGCGCCCCCGGCGCAGGTGGTCCTGCCGTCGTGGAGAGCGAGGTAGAGCCACAGGTCGATGTAACTGCTGTGCGGATCGAGTTCGGCGACGGTGCGCGCGGCGGCCGGGTCGGGCTCCGGCAGGGCCGTGCCGGTGGCCGAGGGGGAAGGGGCGGCGCGCTCGTACAGGGCGCCGGTGGCGGCCATGAAGTCGGCGGAGGCCAGGAGTACGGCCCGGGGCTGTCCGCGGTCGATGGTGACCCGGGTCAGGGGGTGCAGTCCGCCGAGAGCCAGCGGGGCGACGATGACGCCTCCGGGGGCGAGCTGCCGCAGCCAGGCCGTCGCGATCCCCGCCACTCCGCAGGTGACCACGATCCGGTCGTAGGGGCCGCCGTCCCGACGGCCGGCCAACCCGTCGCCGGTGTGGACGGTGACGCCGGTCGTGCCCGTCGCGGCCAGGGCGGACCTGGCCTCGTCGGCGACGACTGCCGACGCCTCGACCGTGACGACGGGCGCTCCGGTGATGTGGCGGACGAGGGCGGCGTTGTATCCCGTGCCGCTGCCGATCTCCAGGACCCGGTGACCGGGCTGGAGATCCGCCCTGTCCAGCATCCTGGTCACGACGGACGGTTGTGACGCGCTGGAGTACGTCCCGGCCGCGTCGCCCGGCAGGTGGGTCATGATGCCCCGGTTGGCGTAGGCCAGACCCAGCAACTCGGCGGTGGGGGCCGTCGGATCGGCGGCGATCCGCGTACCACCGGAGTAGTAACCGGGGATGAAGGCATGGCGCGGCACGGCGGCGACGGCCCGGCTCACCGCTTCGCTCCGCACGGCCCCCTCCCCGCGAAGGGAGGCGACGAGCGCGGCTGCGCGCGGACGCCAGCCATCGGTAACGGTCACATGTGCTCCCAAGGGTGATGAAAACGGATGGGTACATACATGCGGCGCGGATCGGCGGGCTCACCCGCAGGCTGTCCTTCCCCCTCGACCCACGCGTGCACCATCGCGGTTCCGGGACGGACGCCGACGACCAGCACGGGCACAGCGCCATATGCGGCGCGGCAGTACAGCAGGGCGGCGAGCGACCGGGGCAGGCAGGCGCTGGTGCCTCCCAGGGCCAGCCGGACAGTTACGACGGCCGCGACGGCATGCGCGGCCTGGCCCGATGTCGCGGGCCGGGCTCCTGCCATCACGGCGCGGACGACACGCTCCGGGTGTCGCGCACACCGGGTGGCCACGACAGCGGCCCCCCACGCGCGTAACCGCTGGCGGGGAGTGAGGCCGATACGGGGCGGCAGCGCGACCGGATGGCTCACCGGACCACCCCGGCTTGACGCAGGGGCGCCAGACAATGGGCGAGGTCCGCCCGCAACCGCTCACGGGGAACGTGCGGCCACCGGCGGAACAGCGCCTCCTCGGCGGCAGTTGCCGATCCCCCTTCCACGAGGGCGGCCAGTGCGGTGGCCGCCGGGGCGTTGAGCAGCCACACGGTGCCGTCGCCGGTCACCAGAGTGGCCCGCCCGCTGGCGGGGTCCGCGACCCATCGGACGTCGGCGGCGATCATCCGTCCTCCCGCGAATGGAGATGGCGGCCCAGGGCGCCGCGCGCCCAGACCTCGGCCTGGAGCGTCAGCGCGACCAGGAGGTCGTCAGGGCCGCCGGCGCCCCACTGCGCGAGGGGCGCTGTCAGCGGGCCGGGGTCCACCAGGCCCAGCTCCACTAGAACGCTGCTGCCTTCCAGCAGCTCAACGGCCGCACGCCGGTGCTGGCGCGCCGCAAGGTCGTCCCCGGCGCCGTAGCCGCCCTTGGTGCGACGGGTCAGGGATACGTCCGGCACGATGCCGCGCATCGCGGCCCGCAGCAGCGGGCGGACTTCGAACGGTGACGTGCGTTCTTCGGCACGGCAGCCCAGCACCGCCTCGATCACCTGGCGGTCGGCGAAGGGGTATCCGATCCGGAGGTCCGTTCTGGCGAGGGCGGCGGCGGCCTGGAGCCGGTTGAGCCTCGCCAGGGCACGGACCGCCGCTACGGCGGTGTGCTGGTGCGGCCGGTCGTGCAGGGGGAGAGGTCCCGCCTGGGCAAGGGCCTGTTGCAGCGCGTCGCGGCCCTGCTGGGACAGCCACCGGGGAAGCGTCGGCGGGGCCTCCCAGCCAGGCGTGCCCCTGCGCCGTGGGCTCAGCGACAGTGCGAGCCAGCGCTCGTAGGGTCCTGGGTGTGCCGCCTGCGCGCGGAGCCGGGCCGGGGGTGCGTTCCACAGCGCCGCCCAGCCCGCCAGATGCGCACGGGCAACCAGACGGTTGCGCCGCCGGGTGTGGTGCAGATACGGAAGCGCGGTCAGCATCACCTCGTCGCCGCCTTTTCCGCTCAGCAGCAAACGCGCACCGGTACGGGCGACTGTGCGCCACCAGCCCACCGACCGCCGAGGCGACAGCCCTGTCGGGCCTGGCGCATCCATCGGCAGTACGTCGCCGAGGCCGTCGAGAGGGGCGGCGATGGCCTCGGGACCTGCCAGGTGGTGCCGGGCCTCCGGCATTGCCGCAGCGGCGAGTTCCGCCCAGTGCACGTCGTCGGTCGGATCCGCTGCTGCGCCACGGGTGAACAGTTCCACGCGTGCACCGCACTGTCCGTAGGCGATCGAGGCGAGTGACGTGCTGTCCATGCCGCCCGACAGCTCGCATCCCACCGTTCCCCGGTCCGGTACCCGGACTGCGACCGCCCGTTTCAGGGCCGCCCGCAGAGCCGTAGCGGCCTCCCGCACAGGCAGTTCGTCGTCCGGAGGTGTCCACCACTTGCGGGAGGTGATCCGGCCGTCGCCGTCGATCCGCACCGACGACCCCGGCGGAACGCTGCTCACCCTGGTGAAAGCGCTCGCGCCGGACTCAGAGAGGGCCAGGGGCGCCGCCGGCGAAAGGAGTGCCGACGCCAGGAAACCGGTGTCCGGCCGACCGTCACCCAGCGCTCCTGCCAGCACCGCAGCGTCGGACCCCACCACCGGGCAGCCGTCGATCCGTGCGGTGAACGCCTGCCGGATGCCCGCCACGTCTCCTGCCACCCATGATCCACCCGCCACGACAGCGATCGCGTGGTAGCAACCGCTGAATCCCGTCAGGGCGTCTTCCGGCGCATGCCCCCGGGAAATCAACCCCGCCGCCCGGGTCAGCTCTCCGGCCGACGCGTCATGGTCGCCGCACAGCATGACGCCCACGTCCCGCCCGTTCGCCATGGACAACGGCCGTGCGGCGCGGCCGACAACCACGATGTCCCGGCCGAGTCGGCCAAGGAGCCCGCTGCCCGGATCGGCGGCTTCCAGCGCACGACGGGCTCGCGGTGCTGCCGGGTGCCGACCCGGCAGCACCGCGAACCATTCAGCGGATGGAACCGGCACAACCGCTGCCTTCTGGCTTGTACTTGGTGGTCCAGTAGTCACCGTCGTCGGACTCGCCGTCGCTGTAGCTGCCGGCGGCCAGCTCGGTCAGCGTGCCCATCCTGGTGGCACTTGGCGGCTCGTACTCCTCGCTCGGTCCCTGCTCCATGCCGCGCTCTCCTCAGCGGTTGACATCACGGCACCGGAAGTCGGCACCGCAGACACCCTCCACTGTGACCGTCGATGCACGGTGAGTGAATCTTCAGGGCGTATCAGTCCACCTCCCGATACTGCGCCGGGTGATACGGGACGTAGCAGTCGTGTATCAGCGGACGCCCACCGCCGTGCCCAGGATCGCTGCCAGCTTCCGCATCTTCGACGTGGTGGCGTTGCTTGAACCGACCTTCTGTGCGATGACACCGGGAAGGCCCTGGTGCCGTGCCCACCCGGGGGCGGAAGAGCACACGTCGAGCAGGGTGTCCAGGGCAGCGTCCGGCTGGCGGGTGTCGGCCTGAGCGAGTGCCACGTCGAGCAGCAGGCGGTGACGCGCCGAGGGGGTGAGGGCCGACGTGTCGCCGATCTCCCTGTAAAGACTCAGCGCCTTGGCCGGACGCCCGGAGGACACGCTGATGCCGATTGCCTGTGCGTTCACCGTGGCCGGCCCGAAGGCCGTCCCGTTGACGGCGACATCACGGCCCATCCGCGCAGCGACCGCCCTGCCGTGCGAAAGCATGTCCTCGGCGGTGTCCACGTCTCCCGACCTGGCCGCCACAACGGCGCCGAACGTGACGTGCCACCCGTAGGTCGCGAGATGCGCGGCGTCCCGGTCGCTGTAGCGTGGCTCGATCGTTTCGAACGAATGCCTGGCCGCTACCGCAGCCTGGTCCAGCCGGGAATCCCGAAGACAGATCCAGGACCTCCCCGACGCGATCATGGCCTCCCGCACGATGTCGCCGGAGCGCTCGGCCTGGGCTTGCGCGTGCCCGATGCCTGCGTAGGCGAGGTCCCGGGCACCGAACTGATTCGCCACGTAGGCGGCGAGCCGATATGCGTCGGCGAGCAGCCCCCGTGCCGCTCCTTCCTCTCCCGGGCGAGCCCCTCCCACGGCAACCGCCGTCTCTCTCAGCGCCGGAGCGACCCGTGTTCCGGCGCCGATGAAGTCACCGGCGCGATAGCGCTCCCAGGCGGAGGCCAGCCCGAGCGCCACCTCCCGGGGCGCGATGGGCTCCACGTCGAGACCGACTCCGACCGCCGTGTCGTGAACGGCCGTGGACAGCTCCCGCAGCATCGCGCGATCTCCTCCACGCATCGCCCGCCGGGGCGCCTGCTGCCCGAGGATCACCGACACGTCCGTGTGCAGTGCCGACGAGATGCGCATCAGCGTCGTGAGGCTGACGCCCAGATCCCGCTCGGCCTTGCGGATCGTCGCGACCGATACCCCTGCGGCTTCGGCCAGTTGCTCCTGCGTCAGCTCCGCGCCCCGCAGCAGCTTGATGCGCTCGCCGTCCGAGTAGCCACTCCACTGCACCATGCAGTCCTCCTGCCCGAGGGTCGCCGTCCTCGCAAGGTACCCGCTGAACCGACCCCGGCGGGATGGACGGTCAACTCGGTGCGGACTGCTGATCGGTGAGTGGGGCCGGTGTGGTGGGAGTGTCTGTGGTGCGGGGGCGGCCACGATGCGTTGGAGAACGCCGGTGCTCACCCGTGCGTCGCCGTGGGCGACATCGGCGGCCCGGACGCGGCGCCGACGCGGACAGATTGAGCCTGCTGCACCGCATGGATCTGTACCGTCAGGTCGATGGAGTTGGTGGCCACGCGCCACGTCGCGCCCCCTGCGACCGCCGGAGCGGCGTGGGACAACGGGGCGAAGAGCCCGGCCCCCTTCGACAACCGCCCGACCTGGGACAACTGGAACAAGAAGAAGTAGCCGTGCCGCCGGCGGCGCCCCGGGGTGCCGGCGACCGAGGCACCGCGCCGAAAGGCTTTTGATGGACACGCGCACGATCCGCCGTACCAGCGTCGCTCTGCCCGCCCTGGACGAGCCGGGCCTCCGCCTCTCCCACGTCACCTCGCTGGAGGGCGGTCGTGGCCGCGTGGCGGAGTTCCACTACGCCGACGCCGATCTCAGGACCCTCGACCTGGCCGACACCCACCTGCTGGACGGGCGGATCACCGGCCTCAGGGCCCCGCGCGCCCGGCTGGAGGGTCTTCGCGTCGACTCCCTGGAACTCTCCGGCTGCGAGCTGGCCTCCTTGCAGTGGACCAACAGCAAGCTGTCCCGTGTCGTCTTCCGCGACTGCAAGCTGATGGGCGCCGTACTGGAAGACATCACGCTCGACAACGTCCTGTTCGAGAACTGCAAGCTCGACTACAGCACCCTCGCCCGGGTCCGGGCCGCCGGGCCCGTGATCTTCACCGGGTGTTCCCTGCGAGAGACCACCTTCTCCGCCGCCGACCTCGGCGCTGCCACGTTCGACGGATGCGACCTGCGACTGACCGAGTTCGACGGCGGGAGCTACCGGGGCACGGACTTCCGGGGCAACGACCTCTCGCAAGTCCGCGGTCTCGCCTCCCTCAAGCGGATCATCATCGACCGGGCTCAGACACTCCAGATGGCCGAAGCCCTCGCCGCGGAGCTGGACGTCACGTTCGGCGAAGCCCTCGACGACAGATAGTCCCGCACCCCGCGACTCCTCGGCGGAGCGGTGGACAGAAGGAGTCAGACCCGGAACCCGTTGTGCGGTGTGGCGCGTTCCCAGACGGCTTCGAACGCGGCTGCGCAGAACGTCGCCACATCCGCCCGGCGGTCGAGTTCGGGCCCTGCGGAGCCGCCGTCGCCGTCGAAGTGGTTCCACAGGATCACAGCGCCGTCGAAGAGCCAGAAGTCGTTGCCCGGCAGCGCCAGGTCGGACGCGTGGCGGCGGGGCAGCCATCGGACGCTCTCCCCGGCCGCCACGTTCTGGTAGGTCAGTGCGTGCTCGTAGCGGATGTACTCGCTGACCGGTTCGGAGACGATGCGAGCGCGGCGGAACGCCACTCCGCGCGCCGTGGCGTCGCGCACCCAGGTGTGGAACTCGTTCCACCAGGTGGCGGGTTCGCTCGCGGGGCGCCATCCGGCACGCCACTGGGCGAACTCCGCCGCTTCCTCATTGATTCCGTACGCGTCGCGCATCTCCAGATGCACGGCCGATCGGCGCGTGTCGGCCAGCAGGTCAAGGAACGCCACGTCGGTCTGCGACATCACAAGCCTCTCGGAGGACCGGCACCATGCGGAGGGGAACCCGCACCACCGCCTCCGTGGCGGGGATCGGTCCCGTCCGCATGCATTGGGCCAACAGCGTATCGCTGGCCTTCCAGCCCTGGATCACGATCTCCTGAGCGTCGTCGTCCACCCAGGCCGTAGGGCACTGAGTCCCGGTCGTGTTGGGGTCCTTGGCGATGAAGTGCAGTGTCATACGGACATAGCCGCCTTCCACCTGGTTCCGATATGTTCCACAAGCGTCTTCCTCGGAAGCGCGGGCGGTCAACGGCGCACGGTGGCCCGGAACCTGCTCTGACGGAGCACGGATCTCCCCGGCGCGCCCCCTGCCGCCCCCACTCAAGGAGTGATGCCGCCGTACGGAGCAGTTGGCTGCCCGGACGTGTCCGGTCAGGGGCGGGAATCGGGAGTGGGGGAGGGAGTGTGGTGGTGCAGGGCGGTCGCGATGCGTTGGAGGACGCCGGTGCTGACGCGTGTGTCGTCGCGGGCGGCCTCGGCGGCCCGTGCGCGGGCTACGGCGCGGACGGATTGCGCCTGCTGCACCGCGCGGATCTGGACCGCCAGGTCGGCGAGCGTCCTGGACGACATCCGCAGTTCCACGCGTTCCGGAGGCCGGCGCCCGGCCGCGTCATGGGCGATGCCGTCCAGCACCAGCATGACGTCCAGCTCCGGACGCTCACCGGTGCGCAACGTTCTCTCGTCGAGCAGGACGACGCTCAGGCCGGGCACCCGCATCTCCTTCATGGCTTGTTCACAGGTAGATCTGGCGTTCGCAGGAGGCGCAGCGCCATTCGCCGTCCGTGCCCCGGCCGAGGACCGGGTGGGAGCAGGGGCGTGAGATCGGTACGTGCGCCGGGATCTGCAACGGCGGGGCGGTACGGGACGGGAGCGCGGGGCCCCTCCCGTAACGCTCCGTCAGGAACGCCAGCTCGGCCAGGCACCCGTCGCACGCGTACACGTCCCCGCGCGCGTCGGGCGTGCTGACCGTTCCGAGGCGCAGGACGCTGACCTCCTCGCGGCGGCAGTACAGCCAACAGCGGCCGGACGTCCACGCGTTGCCGTCGCCGAGCCGGGCGATGGTCACCGCAGCGCCTCCGTCAGCTTGCGCGCGGTCTGCGGGTTGCACCTCCCGAGATCGACCAGCGGGGGGAGCGGCGGCGCCGACGTACGTGACCACGTCGATGCCGAGCGACGGCAGCGTGATGCCGTGCTCCGCGAGCGCGCTCTCCAACTCCTCGACAACGGCGACCACCTCGCGCCGCCGCGCCTCGTCATCCCTGGACATCGGTATCTGTCTCCTCGGATTCACTGCTCAGTGTGCCGATCGGCACACTGAGAGTGTCCCGCGCGAAGTACGCTCGACCAGGGGTGGAACGCAGACGTCCTGCCATGTCTAGGAACGGAGTTCCCATGACCACGGAGCTGGAGTACGAGGAGAAGCGCGACCCCGCCGTCTCGACACTGGCCTACTTCGGCAAGGAGCTGAAGCTGTGCCGCGACGGGGCGCGGATGTCGCAGCAGGAGTTGGCCGAAGAGGTCCCCTGCCACCACACGCTGATCAACAAGATCGAGACGGCCGTCCGCATCCCGTCCCTGCACATCGCGCAGACCTGCGACCGGGTCTTCGACACCGGCGGCACATTCGAGCGCATGTGGCCGATCGTCATCAAGTACGCGTTCCCGAGCTGGTTCCGGCCGTTCGTGGACCTGGAGGAACAGGCATCGGTCATTCGCAATTTCGAGCTGGTCGTCGTGCCGGGGCTGCTGCAAACCGAGGCGTACGCGCGCGCGATTCTGTCCACCGGCCGACTGGAGAACCTGGAGGACGTCGTCGCGGCCCGGATGCAGCGCCAGCACATTCTCCACCGCATCCACCGTCCCCGCCTGTGGGTGATCATGGAAGAGGCGTGTCTGCGTCGGCCGGTGGGTGGGCGGGACGTCATGTACCGCCAGATTCAGCATCTGATCCGTGCCTCGGAAGAACCTCGTACGGTTATCCAGGTTGTCCCGAGCAGGGTCGCCGTGCACGCTGGGATCGCTGGCCCGTTCTCCTTGCTCAGTTTCGAGGACAAGTCCCCTGATGTCCTGTACTCCGACGGATTCCCCCAGGGGCACATCCGCGCGCTTTCGGAGGATGTTGCCATCGCGGAATGGGCCTACGATCTACTCAGAGCCGATGCTCTCTCAACTGCCGAGTCCGTCAAGCTGATGGACAAGATCGCGAAGGAACTGTACGCATGAACCGCACCACCAGCCCGCGTCCGGTCTGGCGCAAAAGCCCCTATTCGTCGAACAACGGCGGCGACTGCGTGGAGATTGCTGGTGGTGCTACTGGGGTTGTGTCCGTACGGGACAGCAAGATGGTGACAGGCCCTGTGCTGGAAATCCCGTCTCCGTCGTGGGCGGGTTTCATCCGCTCGGCCAAGTGACGCGGAGGCGATCATGGTTGAGCGTCAGCAGCCGGTGTGGCGGAAGAGTTCCTACTCCTCGAACAACGGCGGCAACTGCGTCGAGGTCGCCGAGGGTGTGCCGGGGGTTGTGCCGGTGCGGGACAGCAAGGTTGTGCAGGGGCCCGTGCTCGCGTTTCCCGTGGAGACGTGGCGTGCGTTCGTGGGCGCCGGGTGCGCTGATCCGTCGGTGTAGAGCGTCGCTCCCGTCGTGTGGCGGGCCGCCGGGGTTGGATGGGCGGGTCCGTATCGCCGCACGGGGACGCGAGGTAGCACCGTGAGGACCCCGCCTGACTGGCTCGTCGCCCTCTCCTGGGTGTCGCTCGGCGTCGCGTTCGCGTGCGCCGGATGGATCTTGTACGACACGTACGGGCGCGGGCGCCGTCAGCGGATGCGCGTGATGGAGGCGGTCTGGCCGGTGACCGCGCTGTACTTCGGCCCGGTCGCCGTCGCCGCCTACCACGCGTTCGGCCGCCCCGGGGCGGCGCGGCGGCCGCCGTGGGCGTCCACCGCGCTCGGGGTCTCCCACTGCGGCGCGGGGTGCACGCTGGGCGACGTGATCGCCGGGTTCGCCGTCTTCGCCGTCGGCGCGGAGATCGCCGGGCACAGCCTCTTCGCCGAGTACGCCGGCGACTTCACGCTCGCGCTGCTCCTCGGCATCGCGTTCCAGTACTTCGCCATCGCGCCGATGCGCGGCCTGTCGCCGCGCGCCGGGCTCGTCGCCGCCGCGAAGGCGGACGTGCTGTCGCTGACGGCCTTCGAGATCGGGCTGTTCGCCTGGATGGCGCTCCAGTACTTCGTCGTCTTCCCCGCGCCGCACCACGTCTCGCCGGACAGCCCGGTCTACTGGGCGGGCATGCAACTCGGCATGATCGCGGGGTTCTTCACGTCCTGGCCGGTGAACGTGTGGCTGATCAGGCGGGGCATCAAGGAAGCCATGTGACCTCGCGGCGCCCGGTTCCGGCCGGGCCGGTGCCCGCGTCGGCGGGGCACCTACGATGATCGGCATGTCACACGAAGAGCGCCCGTCCTCCGTCTGGCCGGTCCTGCACTACGACGACACGAGGGCTGCGCTGCGCTTCCTCGTGGACGTGCTGGGTTTCGAGGAAGTCGTCGCGGCGCCGGACGAGCACGGCGGCATCGGGCACGCCGAGCTGCGCCGGCCCGGCGGCGGTGCGCTGGTGTTCGGCTCGACCCGGCACAAGGACAGCGTGCACGGGCGGATGCGGGCGGGGAGCAGCGCGGTGTACGTGGTCGCCGAGGATGTGGACGCAGTGCACCGGCGGGTGTGCGACGCGGGCGGCGACGTACTCGAACCCCCGCACGCCACCCGCTTCGGGTCGGGCGCCGAGGCGTACGTGTGCACCGTCCGGGACCCGGAGGGCAACCTGTGGACCTTCGGCACCTACCGGGGCCCCGCGGAGGAAGGCCGCACGCCTGGCGGGGTCAGTGGCCGCCGGTGAGCGCGCCGGTGAGCCTGCCGTGGAGGTCGGCGCTCGGCGCGTTCAGGCCGGTGATCTCGACGGTCTTGCCGCGCTGGGCGTACTTGGTCTCGATCGCGTCGAGGGCGGCCACGGATGAGGCGTCCCAGACGTGGGCGGCGGACAGGTCCACGACCACCTTCGCCGGGTCGCCCGCGTAGTCGAACCGGCCGACGAGGTCGTTGGAGGACGCGAAGAACAGCTCCCCGGTGACCCGGTAGACGACCGTCGTGCCGTCGGGGTCCGTGACGGCGGTGACCTCGGCGAGGTGGGCGACGCGCCGGGCGAAGACGACCATGGCGGTGAGGGAGCCGACGACGACGCCGATGGCGAGGTTGTGGGTGGCCACCACGGCGACCACGGTGACGGCCATGACGCCGATCTCGCCGGCCGGCATCCTGCGGAGGGTCCCGGGGGCGGTGGAGTGCCAGTCGAAGGTGGCGAACGACACCATGACCATGACGGCGACGAGGGCGGCCATGGGGATGTCGGAGACGACCGGGCCGAAGACGACGCACAGCACCATGAGGAACACACCGGCGAGGAAGGTGGACAGGCGGGTACGGGCGCCGGAGACCTTCACGTTGATCATGGTCTGGCCGATCATGGCGCAGCCGCCCATGCCGCCGAAGAAGCCGGTGACGATGTTGGCGACGCCCTGGCCGATGGACTCGCGGGTCTTGTCGGAGCGGGTGTCGGTGATGTCGTCGACCAGCTTGGCGGTCATCAGGGACTCCATCAGGCCGACCAGCGCCATGGCGAACGCGTACGGGGCGATGGTGGTGAGGGTGTCGAACGTGAACGGCACGTCCGGCAGGCCGGGGACGGGCAGGGAGGAGGGGAGTTCGCCCTTCTCGCCCACGGTCGGTACGGCGACGCCGGCCGCGACCGTGACGACGGTGAGGACGACGATGGACACCAGCGGGGCCGGGACGACGGTGGTGACCTTCGGGAAGAACACCAGCAGCGCCAGGCCGCCGGCGAGCAGCGGGTAGACGGCCCACGGGACGTCGTGCAGCTCCGGCACCTGCGCCATGAAGATCAGGATGGCGAGCGCGTTGACGAAGCCGACCATCACCGAGCGCGGGATGAACCGCATCAGTTTCGCCACCCCGAGCGCGCCGAGGGCGACCTGGAAGACGCCCGCGAGGATGACGGCAGCGATCAGGTGGCCGAGGCCGTGCTCCTGGTTCAGGGGGGCGATCACGAGGGCGACGGCGCCGGTGGCGGCCGAGATCATCGCCCGCCGTCCGCCGACGACCGAGATGACGACGGCCATGGTGAAGGAGGCGAACAGGCCGATCGCGGGATCGACCCCCGCGATGATCGAGAACGAGATCGCCTCGGGGATCAGCGCGAGGGCGACGACCAGGCCCGCCAGGACCTCGGTGCGCCAGACCCTCGGGTCGGAGATCCAGTCGGGCTTCAGGCCGCGCAGGCGCGCGGCCGGGGACACGGCGGGGGTGGCGGGCGTGGCGGGCGTGGCGGAGGACAAAGGAGACGTGACCTGTCGTGCTCGGGCGCACCCCGAGGGGGTGTGCCGGGGTGTGCCGGGATGTGCGGGAGGGCGGGAGGAGCCGGGCTCACTCGCGGGGGCGGAGCGTCACGGCGGGCAGACGGCGGCGCCGGGCGGCATGGGCTCGCGCACGCTTCTCTCCGGCGGGGAACGGATCTTCGCCGGAGGCGTCGTCGGCCCCGGCACGGCGGTGGCGGGGCGGGCGGGACGCCGCGCTCACCACCACCCCGGCGACTCTACCCTAACGTTAGGGTAGGGATCGGCGGTGCCCGCCCGGGATGGGGACGCCGACGACGCGAAGGGCCGGAGGGCGGCACGGGCATGGACGGCGGACACATGCGGATCGGCGAGGTCGCCGCGCGTACGGAACTGTCCCTGCGCACCATCCGGCACTACGAGGAGGTCGGCCTGGTCGTCCCCTCGGCCCGCTCCCGGGGCGGCTTCCGGCTCTACACCGAGGCCGATGTCGCCCGGCTCATGGTCATCCGCCGCATGAAGCCGCTCGGCTTCACCCTGGACCAGATGCGCGACCTGCTGGCGGCCACCGACCGTCTCGACGCGGACGGCGCGCTCGGCGCGGGCGAGCGCGCGGCCCTGCTGGAGCGCGTACGGGCCTACCGGCAGGCGGCCGTCGAGCAGGTGGCGAGGCTGCGGGTCCAGCTCTCCCGTGCCGAGGACTTCGCCGCGACCCTGGACGCGCGTCTGGAACGCGACGCCCCGGCGGCCGGCCGGGACTGAGGCCGTCCGCGCCGGGCGCGGCCCAACTGATGTCACGTCACCGTCAGGCCACGAACGGGTCGTTCCCCCTCCCGATGTCAGTGCGGGTTTGTAAGATCCGTCGCGGTGGTGCGGGAGACGAAGGGGGCACACCGTGACATTCGCGTTGACGCTGGCCGATCCGGAGGGCGATACCTTCCCCTGTCCGGCGTCCCCGGTGATCGTCCGCGCGCAGCGGCGCAGCCTGCGCGTGCGGCTCGGCTTCATCGCGCTCGCCTGGGCCGCGAACGGGGCGATGCTCGCCGGGGTGACGGCGGGGCTGCTCGTCGGTGAACCGTTCGTCCCGGCGTCCGGCACGGGCCCGCTCGTCCCGCTGAGCACCTATCTGCTCCTGCCGATCCTCACGATCGTCAGCATGACGGTGGCCGGAGAGGCCCAGAAGCGCATCTACGGCTACAGCGTCCACCTCCTCCCCGGCACCAGCCACAACAGCTTCGCCCCGCGTTGGGGGCGGCCCGTCAACCGCTGCACCGCCGCCGCCGGCTGCCTCGCGGGCCTGGCGGCGGCGCTCGTCCTGCTGCCCTGGGACGCGTGGGCGGACGCAGCGTGGTGGCGGCAGGCACTCGCCGTGCTGCTCTTCGCCGTGTTTGTCGCGGGAGCCCTGCTCACGCTGCGGTCGCAACTGCCCCGTGTGCGCCTCTTCCGCGAGCGGCACGAGGCGGAGCAGCGGCGGTTCCGGGCGGTCCTCGACGGCGGTGCGCGGTCGGTCGCGCGTGTCACCCGCGTCGAACGCACCGGCCAGTGGCTCGACTCCCTGCCCGTCTTCCTCCTCGGACTGACCTGGCCGACACCCGACGGCCCGCGTGACGTGACGATACGCATCACCGAGTACCCCTGCTGGGCGCCCGTCCTGGGCAACGAGTTCGACGTCTGGTACGACCCCGGGGCGCCCGGTGACGACAGTCGCGTCCACCTGCGCCGCCGGCTCATAGGCCAGCGGGTCCCCGACCGCCCCGAGAGCTTCCGCGCCCCCGCCGTGGGCGACTCGGGCGCCGGGCC
Source organism: Streptomyces sp. MS19 (assembly GCF_047200595.1). Taxonomy (NCBI): domain Bacteria; kingdom Bacillati; phylum Actinomycetota; class Actinomycetes; order Kitasatosporales; family Streptomycetaceae; genus Streptomyces; species Streptomyces sp. MS19. The sequence goes on from NZ_JBJZOH010000030.1 coordinate 20,869, forward strand.
CGTCACCCCGCGCTGGATGCCGTCCACGCCCGTCCCCGGCTGGGCCGCCGAGCGCTGGATCTACGCCCTGCTCGCCCTGCTCGGCGCCGCCGTCGCCTGCGCCGCCACGGCCCTGACACCGACCGCGTTCCCCGGCATGCCGGGCATCGCCTGGCTCTGCCTGGCCGTGGAGAGCGGCGCGCTCCTGGCGAACGCCGTGCTGTGGCTCGCGTTCGCGACGCGCCGCCCGCGCTTCGCGCACGGCGCCGACCTGGCGTGGATAGCCGCCCTGCCGTTCCTCACCGCCTTCGGCTACGCGCCCGCCGTCCTCGGCGCGGACCCGGTCTGGCGCTTCGACTTCGACCGGGACGTGGAGGTCCTCACCTCCTGGCTCTACGGCGGCACGATCCTCGCCGCGCTGCTCGCCTTCCTCCTCACCTTCGCTCTGGTCGCACGGTCCCACCGGATGCTCAACGCGGGCGTCAGCGCGCCGCCCGAGGAGATCGAGGAGGCACTGCGGCACCACGACCCGGCGGCCATCGAACGCCTGCGCACCCGCTACGGCTACCTCGCGGGCGGCGTGCAGCTCATATGAACACCGCACCCGGCGGGCCGCACAGGTGACCGGCACGGCGGAGTGTCGGGCGTGCCTCCGCGCAAACGCCGCCCGCTGCGGCGATGGTGCGAGCGATGAACCACAGCAGACGCCGATTCCTCGGCACGGCCGCCGCCCTCGGCCTGTCCGGCGCCGGATTCAGCACCGCGCGCGCCTGGGCCGCCCCCCGCTTCGCCGCCGACCCCTTCGCGCTGGGCGTCGCCTCCGGCGACCCGCTGCCGGGCGGCGTCGTCCTGTGGACGCGCCTCGCCCCCGACCCCCTCGCCCCCGACGGGCGCGGCGGCGTGCCGGACGGCCGGGTCGCCGTGTCCTGGCAGGTCGCCGAGGACGAACGGTTCACGCGCGTCGTCCAGCGGGGCACCGCGCAGGCCGTTCCGGAACTTGCCCACTCCGTCCACGCCGAGGTCACGGGACTCACGCCGGGCCGCGACTGGTTCTACCGCTTCCGCGTTGACGGCAGCGGCGACATCAGCCCCACGGGCCGCACCCGCACCGCCCCCGCGGCGGGCACGTCACCCGCCGCCGTCACGTTCGCGTTCGCGTCCTGCCAGTGCTGGTACGAAGGCTTCTACACCGCCTACCGGCACATGGCCGCCGAGGACCTCGACTTCGTCGTCCACCTCGGCGACTACCTCTACGAGTACGGCGTCGGCGCGAACGGCGGCGTACGCGGCATGACGCTCGACGCGTCGTTCCAGCACGAGACGTACTCCCTCGCCGACTACCGCAACCGGCACGCGCTCTACCGCCTCGACCCCGACCTCCAGGCCGCCCACCTCGCCTTCCCCTGGATTCTGACCTGGGACGACCACGAGGTGGAGAACAACTGGGCCGGGGACACCGCGCAGATCGACAAGGACGGCTTCCCCGACGACGACCCGGCGAGCTTCCGCGCGCGCAAGACGGCCGCGTTCCAGGCGTACTACGAGCACCTGCCGCTGCGGCTGCCGCAGAAGCCCACCGGCTCCTCGGCGCAGCTCTACCGGCGCCTCGCGTTCGGCGACCTGCTCGGCCTGCACGTCCTCGACACCCGCTCGTACCGCGACGACCAGGTCTGCGGCGACGGCACCAAGCCCGGCTGCGACGCCGAACGCTCCGACCCGGCCCGCACGATGCTCGGCCCCGGCCAGGAACGCTGGCTGCTCGACGGCCTCGAATCCTCCGGCGCGCGGTGGAACGTCCTCGCCAACCAGACGCTCGTCGCCCAGGTCGACCACGACCCCGACCCGGCGGTGGTCTCCTCGGGGCTCGACATGTGGGACGGCTACGCCGCCGCCCGCGACCGGCTCCTCGGCGGAATGCACCGGCGCGGCGTGCGCAACCCCGTCGTCCTCACCGGCGACATCCACCGCAGCGTCGTCGCCGACCTGAAGCTGGACTTCGACGACCCGGACTCGCCCGTGGTCGCCACCGAGTTCGCCGGGACGTCGGTCAGCTCCGGCGGGGACGGGACGGCGATGGACACGTTCGGCTTCGACTGGATGGCCCCCGGCGTCAACCCGCACCTGAAGTGGCACAACTCCCAGCGCGGCTACACCGTCTGCCGCGCCGGCGGGAACGAGTTCACGGCCGACTACCGCGTGCTGCCGTACGTCAGCAGCCCCGGCGCGGGCGTCACGACACCCGCGCGCTTCGCCGTGGAGGACGGGCGGCCCGGCGCGCAGCGGATCTGACCCGGCGCGCGGTCCCGCCGGGGGACCGCGCGCCGTTCAGGACGCCAGGAACGCCGCCGTCACGTCCGGCAGCCGCGCCGGGTCGGCCAGCACGTCGATCGCCGCGATCCGGCCGCCCGTGACCGTGAACGCCATGACGGACAGCGGCCGTCCCCGGTGCGTGACGACCACACCGGCCGCCCCGTTGACCAGCGCCGGACGCGCCGCCTCCGCCAGCGCCCGGAACACGACCGCCTGCCCCGCGACCTCCCGCACGCCCCGCAGCACCACCGCGCGCCCCCCGCGCGCCGCGCCGTTGTCCGACCGCAGCACCACGTCGGGCGCCAGCACCGCGAGCAGCGCCGCCAGGTCGCCGTCCCGCGTGGCGGCGAAGAACGCGTCCACCGCCGCACGCTGCCGCGCCCCGTCCCGCACGCGGCGCCGCGCCCGGCTCGCGAGCTGCCGCGCCGCCGCCGGGGACCGCTCCACCAGCGGCGCGATCACGTCGAACGGCACGGCGAACATGTCGTGCAGCACGAACGCGACGCGCTCACCGGGCTCCAGCGTCTCCAGCACCACCATCAGCGCCAGCCCCACGGCGTCGGCCAGCAGCGCCGCCTCCTCCGGATCGCTCCCCTCCGGCGCGGCGATCAGCGGATCGGGAACGTGGACGCCGAGCGGCTCCTCCGGGTGCCGCTCCCGCGACCGCAGCACGTTGAGGCAGACGCGGGCCACGACCGTCGTCAGCCAGGCGGCGAGGTTGCGCACCTCGCCCGGCTCCACGCGCCCGAGCCGCAGCCACGACTCCTGCACCGCGTCGTCCGCCTCGCTCAGCGAGCCGAGCATCCGGTACGCGACCGAGCGCAGACGCGGATGTTCCGCCTCGAAACGGCCCGCGAGCGCGTTTTCTCCGTCCACCGTGTCACACATCTTCCTTCCGGGGTGTCGTCACTGTAGATCCCCTTCACCAGCACCTCGGGAGGAACCATGACCGCGCCCATCCTCGTCACCGGCGGCACCGGCACCCTCGGCCGGCACGTCGTACCGCGCCTGCGGGCGGCCGGGCACGAGGTACGCGTCCTCACCCGGCACGCGCGCCCCCCGGAGGACGGCGTCACGTACGTCACCGGCGACCTGGCCGCGGGCACCGGCGCGGCGGCGGCCGTCGAGGGCGTCACCACCATCCTCCACCTCGCGGGCGACGCCAAGAACAACGAGGCCGTGACGCGCCACATCGCCGTCGTCGCCGCGGTGGCCGGGGTGAAGCACCTGGTCAACATCTCGGTCACCGCCGCGGAACACCTCCCGCTCGGCTACTTCCGCTCGAAGCTCGCCGCCGAGCGGATCCTCGCCGCGTCGGGCGTGCCGTGGACGAACCTGCGGGCCGCGCAGTTCCACGACTTCGTGCTGAACGCCTTCCGCCCCATGGGCAAGCTGCCCGTCTTCCCCGCACCGCGCGCCGTGCGCCTCCAGCCCGTGGACGCGCGGGACGTCGCCGACCGGCTCGTGGAACTGGCGGCCGGCGCGCCGGACGGACAGGTCCGCGACCTCGTCGGGCCGCGCGAGTACACCATGGCCGACCTGGCACGCGGCTACCTCGCGGCCCGCGGCAAGCGGCGGCCCCTGCTGCCGGTGCCCTTCCCCGGCGCCGCGGGCCGCGCCTACCGGGCGGGCGCCAACCTGTCGCTCGACGGCGCCGACCGGGGCACCAGGACATGGGAGGAGTTCCTCGCCGCACGGCCGTGGTGACGCGCGGCCCGCGTTCGCGCCGGGCGGAACGGCCACGGGGGCCCGCTCCGCCCGGCTGCTCCTACCCTGAGGGGGTGAGCAGCGACGCAGCGAACCCCGCCCTCCGTCCCGCCTCCCCGCCGGCCCCGCCCCCGGCCAGGGAACCGCTGTGGCGCGACGTCGTCGGCGACGTCCTGCGCCGCGAACGCCGCGCCCAGGAACGGACCCTGAAGGACGTCGCCGAACGCGCCCGCATCTCCATGCCCTACCTCTCCGAGATCGAGCGCGGGCGCAAGGAGGCGTCCTCCGAGGTCCTGGCCGCCGCCGCCCGCGCCCTCGGCCTGACGCTCGCCGAACTCCTCGCGCTCGTCCACCGCGAGATCATCCGCCTCGCGCCGCCCCGGCCGGACGAACGGCGGCGCGCGGCGGCCTCGTTCACCACCCCCGCCCCCGTCACAGCGCTGCGCGCACGCCCGCTCGGCCGGGGCGACGTACGGCTCGCTGCCTGAGCGAGCGGCGCGTTCAGGCGGCGGCGGGCCTGCGCCGGCTCAGCACATGGTCGGCCAGCCCGTACGCCACCGCCTCCTCCGCCGTGAACACACGGTCCCGGTCGGTGTCCGCGCGCAGCCGCGCCACGTCGTGCCCGGTGTGCCGCGACAGCACCTCCTCGACCTGCGCCCTGATGCGCAGCATCTCCTTGGCCTGCACGCGCAGATCGGCGACCGTGCCGCGCTGCCCGCCGCTCTGCGGCTGGCCGAGCAGGACCCGCGCGTGTTCCAGGACGATCCGCCGCCCCGGATCACCCGCCGCCAGCAGCACCGCCGCCGTGGACGCCGCCTGCCCGACGCAGATCGTGGAGATGGGCGAGGTGACGTACGACATCGTGTCGTAGATGGCCATCAGCGACGTGTACGAGCCGCCGGGGGAGTTGATGTAGACGGCGATCTCGCGGTCGGGGTTGTCGGACTCCAGGTGGATCAGCTGCGCGATGACGACGTTGGCCACGCCGTCGTCGATCTCCGTGCCGAGGAAGATGACCCGCTCGGACAGCAGCCGGCTGTAGACGTCGAACGCCCGCTCGCCCGACGACGTGCGCTCCACCACCGTGGGGATCGTGTACTGGCTCATCAGAAACCCGCCCTCCGCTGCGCCGTGCCCGGACGGATGTCGTCCATCGACACCACCACCTTGTCCACCATCCCGTACTCCCTCGCCTGCTCCGCCGTGAACCAGCGGTCCCGGTCGCTGTCGCGCGCGATGGCCTCCTCGCTCTGACCGGTGTGCTCCGCGATCAGGCGCTCCATCGCGGACTTGGTGAACTCCAGGTTCTCCGCCTGGATCGCGATGTCCGACGTGCTGCCGCCGATGCCCGCGCTCGGCTGGTGCATCATCACGCGGGCGTTCGGCAGCGCGTACCGCTTGCCGGGCGTCCCCACGGTCAGCAGGAACTGGCCCATGCTGCCCGCGAACCCCATGGCGAGCGTCGCCACGTCGTTGGGGATCAGCCGCATCGTGTCGTAGATGGCCAGCCCGGCCGTGACGGAGCCGCCGGGGGAGTTGATGCACAGGGTGATGTCCGCGCGGGGGTTCTCGGCGGACAGGAGCAGCAGCTGCGTGCAGATGCGGTTGGCCGAGACCTCGTCCACCTGCGTGCCGAGGAAGATGATGCGCCGGGTCAGAAGCTGCTCGGCGAGATGGTCGTCGAAACGCGTCGGAGCCGTCTCGTCGTCATCGGCCGCGCGCGGGGGGACGTACGGGTGTGGGGCTGGCGTCATGGGCCGGTCCTCCGTTCGAGAAGCTGTCCCCACCACCCTCGGCCCGGCCACCCCCCGCACGAAGCGATCTCTCCCCTCGGCAGATCAGCCGACAGCAGAGCCCGCCCACCCGTTCGCTGCGATTGTTTCGGATATTGCGTTCATTTCGTTCTGCTGCGACCATGGAGAGCGGAAACCGGTGCGTACGGCTTCGGAAGGTGATGATGGTGCACAGATCGGATATCCGTTCGGCCGAGCTCTCCGCGGAGCAGACCGAGGCGGCCGGTGCCGCACTCTCCCATGTGCGGAGCTACCTGGGGCGCCACCGGGACCTCGCGCCTGTCCGCGTCACCGTCGAGGACGGGGAGCCGGAACTGCTCGAACTCCCGCGCGAGGCGGTGGACCTCCTGGCGACCATCCTGGCGCACATGGCGGCCGGTCGCGGCGTGTCCGTCGTGCCCACGAACGCGGAGCTGACCACCCAGCAGGCCGCCGACCTGCTGAACGTCTCACGGCCCTTCCTGATCGGACTGCTGAAGGCCGGCGAGATCGAGTACCGCACGGTCGGCACGCACCGGCGGATCACGGCTTCCTCCTTGATCGCCTACATGCGCGAGGACGACCGCCGACGCCGCGAGGCAGCCGACGAACTCACCCGCCTCGGCCAGGACATGGGACTGATCTGACACATGCCCCTGGTGGCGCTGTACGACGCGAACGTGCTGTATCCCAGCACTCTCCGGGACCTGCTCATCCGTGTCGCCCAGGCCGGTCTGGTGCAGGCCAAATGGACGGACGCGATCCTGGACGAGGTCTTCCGCAACCTGACGGCCAAGCGCCCCGACCTGGATGCGCGGCGGCTGGAGCGGACCAGGCAGCTGATGTGCGCGGCCGTGCGGGATAGCAAGGTCGTGGATTACGAACCGCTGATCGACGCGGTCACCCTTCCCGACTCGGGCGACCGGCACGTTCTCGCCGCTGCCGTGAAGGCCAGGGCGCAGACGATCGTCACGTTCAACCTCAAGGACTTCCCGGCCGCCCGGCTCGCGCCCTGGGACATCGCGGCCTCCCATCCGGACGCTTTTCTCGAAGCGCAGGCCGATCGCGCTCCCTCGGTCGTGTACGGCGCGGTACGGCAGATCGCCGACAGCCGCAGACGGCCCCCCGGCACGGTCGACGACGTACTCGACAGCCTGAGACGTGAGGGGATGCTGGCGACCGTGGCGGCACTCGGAGGCGGTTCCTCGTGACAGCGCCTCGCCCGTTCGCCGGACCACGCCGCCGCGATGCGCGGCGATGCAAGAAGTTCAGACGGTGTGCGGGGCGGGGCACTCTGGGTGTCGTCCTCGATGACGGACGCTGCGCCCAGCGCGGCCGAAAGTGTGCGGGGGGTGCTTCGTCCGTTTGGGGGACCCCCGCCGTGAGGGCGGCGGGGGTGTGGGGGGCGGCTCAGCGGGTGTGGGTCGGCAGGCCCACGGGGCACGAGAGGCCCGTGCCGCCCAGGCCGCAGTAGCCGGCTGGGTTCTTGTCCAGGTACTGCTGGTGGTAGCCCTCGGCCGGGTAGAACGTGTGGTCCGCGGCGGGGTGGATCTCCGTGGTGATCGCGCTGTAGCCGGACTGCTCCAGTACGCGCTGGTACGCCGCGCGCGACGCCTCTGCGGCGGCCTGCTGGCGCGGCGAGTGCGTGTGGATCGCCGAGCGGTACTGCGTGCCTATGTCGTTGCCCTGCCGGAAGCCCTGCGTCGGGTCGTGCGACTCCCAGAACACCTTCAGCAGGTCCTCGTACGACACCACGTCCGGGTCGAAGACGACGCGGACCGTCTCGGTGTGCCCGGTCAGGCCGCTGCACACCTCCTCGTACGTGGGGTGCGGGGTGAGGCCGCCCTGGTAGCCGGCGAGCGTCGTCCACACGCCCGGCGTCCGGTAGAAGCGCCGCTCGGCGCCCCAGAAGCAGCCGAGGGCGAAGTCCGCCGTCTCCAGGCCCTCCGGGTGGGGGCCGGCCAGCGGCGTGCCGAGGACGGTGTGGGTCCCCGGTACGCCGGACAGCGGCTCGTCGCGGCCCGGCAGAGCCTCCTCCGGGGTGGGGAGGCGGTTCTTGTGTGCCCGCGTGTACAGCATGGTGGTCCACTCGCTCCTTGCGTGGCGCTCCGGTCGGCTTTCTGTTCTATTGTCGCGCGATCGCGAGGGCGCGGAACGCCGTGTACTCCCGCACCGGCTCCCCGCCCGCCACCCACGGCATGGCGCCCACGTACCCGTCCACCGCGCGCACCTGCTCCGCCGCCTCCGGGTACCGCTCCGCGCGCACGAGAAACCACAGCAGCAGATGCCGCACGTGCGGCGCCATCGGGTGATCGGCGGGCGCCGCGTTCAGGGCGAACTGCGCCCCCTCGATCGCGTCCCTGATCACCGCGCCCTGGAACATGCCCGGCGAGTACTGCATGTCGGGCAGGTGGTTGTGCACCGCGAACAGCGGCAGCGCCGGAAGCAGGCTGCCCGGCCCCGCCGCACCCGCCGCCGCCCGCGCGAAGCCCTCCGCGTCCGCCCGCGACCCGTGCCACTGCTCCGACAGGTACGAGATCGCCGCGATGTGCGCCCCCATGTGCTGCGGCGCCCGCGCCGCAAGCCCGGCCCACAGCGCGTCGAAGTCCTGGCGGCCGCCGAGACCGCGCGCCGCGTAGAGGTTGACGATGCCCGGCACCGGGTCGTCCGCCGCGGCCAGCCGCGATGCCTCCGCGCACACCGCCGCGGCCTCCTCCAGGATCACCCGCCGCTCGCCCGCCGCCCCGTCACGCAGCGCCTCCCACACGAGGAACTGCGCGTACAGCTCCGCGCCCCCCGCCTCCTCCGGCTCCTGCGCGCGCCACATGCGCAGCCAGCCCGCGTCCGTGCCCTGGCCGGTCGCGCGGTGCCGCGCCAGCTCCAGGGAGGCCGCACCGGCGAGCGACTGGACGCGCTGCCAGCGCAGCTCCGGCTCGTCCGTCAGCGCCAGCAGCTTGCCCACCGGGCGCCAGTCCTGTGTGCGCTGCGTCTCCTCCAGGGCGGCGATCAGGTCGTCGTCCGGGCCCGGCAGACGGATGTCGAGCTGGTCGGCGGGCACGAGGCCGCCCTCGTGGCCCGTGTCGGCGTGGCCGGCGTGGCCGGCGTGGTCCGCCTTGTCGAACGAGACGGGGCCAGGACGCCGCGTCATGGCGTCCGCCGTCGCGGCGGCCCGTTCGAGATCCTGGCGTTCCCTGCGCCTGCGCAGCGCGGGCATCACCACGACGCCGAAGATCACGGCGATCGCGAACAGCAACATCAGGGCTTCCATGGCGGTGGCGGCTCTCCGTCGTCGTTGTGGACAGTCCTCGGTGCGGTGTGCGCGGCGGCGTGCACGGCTCGCGGCGCACGGACTCCACCGTACGGCCCACTACCGTGGTGCCATGAACGAGCAGCACAGCGCGGAACGCTTCGAGACGCTGGCCATCCACGCCGGGCAGGAACCCGACCCCGTCACCGGCGCCGTCGTCCCGCCGATCCACCAGGTGTCCACCTTCAAGCAGGACGGCGTCGGAGGGCTGCGCGGCGGCTACGAGTACAGCCGCTCCGCCAACCCCACCCGCACCGCCCTGGAGGAGAACCTCGCCGCGCTCGAAGGCGGCACGCGCGGCCTCGCGTTCGCCTCAGGGCTGGCCGCGGAGGACTGCCTGCTGCGGACCGTGCTGCGGCCCGGTGACCACGTGGTCCTGCCGGACGACGCGTACGGCGGCACGTTCCGGCTGATCACGAAGGTCGTGGAGCGGTGGGGCGTCGCCTGGTCCGTCGCCGACACCGGCGACCCGGCGTCCGTACGGGCGGCGCTGCGGCCCGAGACGAAGGTCGTGTGGGTCGAGACCCCGTCGAACCCGCTGCTCGGCATCACCGACATCGCGCTCGTGGCGGAGATCACGCGCTCGGCGGGCGCGCGGCTCGTGGTGGACAACACCTTCGCCAGCCCGTACCTCCAGCAGCCGCTCGCGCTGGGCGCCGACGTCGTCGTGCACTCGACCACCAAGTACCTCGGCGGCCACTCCGACGTCGTGGGCGGCGCGCTCGTGACGGCGGACAAGGGCCTCGCCGACGAACTGGCCTTCCACCAGAACGCGATGGGCGCGGTCGCCGGGCCGTTCGACTCGTGGCTGGTGATGCGCGGCATCAAGACGCTCGCCGTCCGCATGGACCGGCACAGCGCGAACGCCGCCCGCGTCGTCGAGATGCTGACCGCGCACCGCGCCGTCACCCAGGTGCTCTACCCGGGGCTCGCCGAGCACCCGGGGCACGAGACGGCGGCGAAGCAGATGCGGGACTTCGGCGGCATGGTGTCGTTCCGCGTCGCGGGCGGCGAGGAGGCGGCGGTCGCGGTGTGCGACCGGACGCGGGTGTTCACGCTGGGCGAGTCGCTCGGCGGCGTCGAGTCGCTGATCGAGCACCCCGGGCGGATGACGCACGCGTCGGCGGCCGGCTCGGCCCTGGAGGTGCCCGGCGACCTGGTGCGGCTGTCCGTCGGCATCGAGGCCGTGGACGACCTGCTGGACGACCTGGCGCGGGCGCTCGGCTGACACGCCCCGCCCGTGACCCCGCCCGCCCCCAGCCGGGCGGGGTAACGCCCGCCGCGCCCCGGAACAACAAGAGGTGAACGGGGATGTGGCCGTGGCGAGGGAGACGCACTGTGACGCGGGTGCTGGTCATCGACGGCGGCGACGCGCGTGGCGACGCCGTGACGGAACTGATGCGGCGGGAGACGTACGAGGTCGTGGCCGTCGGATCGGGGCGTGCCGGGCTGGTGGCGTTCGACCGGTGGCGCCCCGACATCGTGCTGATCGACCCCGCGCTGCCCGACGTGCCGGGCATCGACGTGTGCCGTGGCCTGCTGACGCGGGCGGGCGGCGCCGGTCTCATCGTCATGAGCACCTGTGACGACGACGAGACGGAGCGCGTCGTCGGCCTGGAGCTGGGCGCGGACGACTATGTGGGGGCGCTCTGCTCACCCCGGGAACTGCTCGCGCGGGTCCGCGCGGTGCTGCGGCGGCGCAGGGAGTACGGGGCGCACCGGGCGCAGTCGTCCGTACTGGAGGCGGGCCCGGTCCGGGTGGACGTGGAACGGCACGTGGTCGTGGTGGCGGGGCGGCGGACGGAGCTGCCGCTGCGGGAGTTCGACCTGCTCACGCTGCTGCTGCGGCACGAGGGGCGCGTCGTCACCAGGCCGCAGCTGATGGACCGGGTGTGGGGCGTGGACTACGTGGGGGACACCAAGACGCTCGACGTCCACGTGAAGCGGCTGCGGGAGAAGATCGAGCCGGTCCCCTCGCAGCCGCGGTACCTGCTGACCGTGCGCGGCGTCGGCTACAAGATGGTGGACTCCTGACCCGGGCCCGCGAGGAGGAGCCACACCCGGCGGGCTGCCGGGTCCACCAGGTCGGTCGTCACCGCCAGCTCGTCACCCGGCTCCACCCGCGGCAGCTCCCCCCACCAGACGGCCGGTACCAGCCCCTCGACGCCGCAGGGGAGCAGGACGCGGATGCCGGACGGCGCGACCCGTGTCACCCGGCCCGTGAACCGCGCGCCGAGCCGTTCCGCCAGCCAGGGCAGCGGGTCGGGGCGCAGGGCGCGCCGCGACAGGGACACCAGGCCGCCCTCCGCGTCGACGCGCAGCACCTGCACGGTGACCCGCTCCCGCACGCACACGACACCGGCGGGGTCGCCGCACGGCGTCCACGCCAGCTCGGGGACCCTGATCAGGCCAAGGGCCGGGCCGGGCGGCTGGCCGTCCAGCACCACGGACGCGCCGGACGGCGCCAGGGCCGTCACCGTCCCGCCGTGCACCGCGCCCAGGCGCAGGCCCCGCAGGAACGCCTCCGCCTCCGTCGCCACCACAGGCTGCCGGCTATCCGGGCGGGCGGTCGCTGTCGGTGGCGACGGGGGCCCGCCCGGTCGCCGGGGCGTTCTGCCAGTCGCCGATCGCCGCGTTGAACCGCGTCAGCAGCACGGTGAACTCGGTGCGCTGCTCCGGCGTCCAGTCCTCCGTCAGCAGCGACATCAGCTGCCGCCGCGACGCCCTGACCTCCTCCAGGCGCGCGCCCCCCGCGTCCGACAGCCGCAGCACGACGGCCCGCCCGTCGTCCGGGTCGGCGTCGCGCAGCACGAGTCCCGCGTCCACGAGCGGCGCGACCTGCCGGGTGACCGTCGAGGAGTCGATGCCCATCCCGGCGGCGAGCGCCTTCACACCGGTGGGCCCGTTCTGGTCCAGCCTGCTGAGCAGCAGGTACGCGGCGCGGTCCATGGCGCCCCTGGCCGGTCCCGAGCCGGCCAGCCTGGTCTGCTCGGCGCGGCGGGCGAAGACGGCCACCTGGTGCTGGAGCGCGTCGAGCAGGATCGGGTCGGCGACCTCCCGGGGGAGGTGCGCTGATGCGGTGTCGTCAGGCGTCATGGTCCGGGTCTCGGGTCCGTCTCTCGAACGCGCGGGGTCGCGCGGGCGCGGGGGAGGGGCGTGCGGACGGGCTGTCCGCGGCCGAGCCACAGCGTACTTGGCGGCGCCGACAGGCGGGCCGTCAATGAGCCAACCCGTCAGGCCCTCCCGGCTTCCGGCCTGCGACACTGGCGGCATGCCCGTGAAAGACCACCGGCCCGTGCCGGGCCCGGACGACGTCCTGGCCGCCAGGCGGACCCTCGCCGGGGTCGCCCGGGTGACGGCGCTGGAGAGCAGCCGCTACCTGACCCGGCTCGTGGGCGCGCCCGTCCACCTCAAGTGCGAGAACCTCCAGCGCACCGGCTCGTTCAAACTGCGCGGCGCGTACACCCGTATCGCCGGGCTCACCGCGGAGGAACGGGCGCGCGGGGTCGTCGCGGCCAGTGCGGGCAACCACGCGCAGGGCGTCGCGCTGGCGGCGTCGCTGCTGGGTGTGGAGTCCACGGTGTTCATGCCCGTGGGCGCCCCGCTGCCGAAGATCGCGGCGACGCGGGAGTACGGCGCGCAGGTGCGGATGACCGGTCAGGTCGTGGACGAGACACTGGCGGCGGCGCAGGAGCACGCGGAACGGACGGGCGCCGTCTTCATCCACCCCTTCGACCACCCGGACGTGGTCGCCGGGCAGGGGACGCTGGGCCTGGAGATCCTGGAGCAGTGTCCCGAGGTGGGGACCATCGTGCTGGGCATCGGCGGCGGGGGACTGGCGGCGGGTGTGGCGCTCGCGGTGAAGTCGGTACGGCCCGACGTGCGGGTGATCGGGGTGCAGGCGGCGGGATCGGCCGCGTACCCGGCGTCACTTGCGGCGGGGCGCCCTGTGGCGCTGGACAGTGTGGCCACCATGGCGGACGGCATGAAGGTCGCCAGGCCGGGGGATGTGCCGTTCCGCATCGTCGCCGACCTGGTGGACGAGGTGCGCACGGTGAGCGAGGACCAGCTGTCCGCCGCGCTGGTGCTGTGCCTCGAACGGGCCAAGATGGTCGTGGAACCCGCCGGTGCCAGCCCGGTGGCGGCGCTGCTGGCGGCGCCGGGGACGTTCGGGGACCGGCCGGTCGTCGCCGTGCTGTCCGGGGGGAACGTCGATCCGCTCGTCCTCCAGCGCACGCTGCGGCACGGCATGGCCGCGGCGGGCCGTTACCTGTCGCTGCGCCTCACCGTGCCCGACCGGCCCGGGGCGCTCGCCGCGCTGCTCGCGGAGCTGTCCGTGGCGGACGCGAACGTCCTCGCCGTCAACCACCTGCGGACCGACCCGCGCCTGGCGCTGGGTGACGCGGAGGTGGAGGTGCAGCTGGAGACGCAGGGGCAGGACCACTGCGCGCAGCTCACGGCGGCCCTGACGGCGGCGGGCTACCGCATCTTGAACTGACCCAGCCTGAACTGACCCAGCCTGAACTGACCCAGCCTGAACTGACACGGCCTGGACTGACGCGCCCCCCGCACCGGGGCGCCGTCGCGTTGCCGGACGGGTCAGTCCTGTCCCCAGCGTTCCTTCAGGCGGTCCACGCTGTCACGCAGCGCCGAGTGCTCCGCGCCGTCGGACGAACCCGCGATCTCGTCCTTGTGGGAATCCATGGTGCCGAGCACGGCGAAGTCACGCACCGACCGCGCCTCGCGGGTGCCGCCGTCGATCAGGGCGGCGGCGCCCGAGCTGTCCTGCCAGGTGCGGCTCAGCAGGTTGTCGCGGAACTCCTCGTCGTCGAGCAGCTGCTGCGCACCGGTCTCGCTGCGCGCCGCGTTGCGCAGCACGTCGCTCGCCCCGGTGAACGCCGGGCCCCCGCCGTCGCGCCCGTCGCGGTGGCGGTCCTCCCAGTCGGCCTGGATCTCGACGGCCGTCTTCGCCGTGTTCATGGCCCAGCCCTCGTGCGGCGGGACGGTCGCCTCGGCCAGCAGGTGCCCGACGGCGTTGAGGTTGCGCACGTTCTCCTCGGTCGCGCCGATGCCGGGATCGATCATGAAGTCCGTCCAGTACGTGTCGTGCCGGCCCTGCCAGTCGAAGCGAGGGTCCCCGAGCAGGTTCCAGGCGTTGGCCACGTTCCGCACCGCCTCGCGGTCGAGGGCGGCCGCCCCCGGGGACATGGCGGTCGCGTCGGGCTGGAGTTCGCCCAGGCCGACGACGCCCTTCCGGCCGAGCTGGTTGAGGAAAGCGCTGAGGTACGTCTTCTCCTCGGGGCTCAGCTCCTCGCCCTCCCCGAGCCGGCCGGCTCGCGCCGTGATCTCGCCGAGGACGCTCGTGAGGTCGGCGAGTTTGCTCCGGTCGGCCCCGTGGGCGAGCTCCCAGGCGACGCCGCGCGCGGCGTGCTCGGCCATGAACGGGGACGTCCACAGCTTCAGCGGGCCCTCGGTCAGCCGGTAGCCGTGGCCGATCAGCTCGGCGCCGTAGTCGAGCAGCTTGGCCTGGTACCCGTCGATGTCGCCGCGCACCTTCTCGGCGGCGGTGGTGACGGGGTCCGTCATGCGCTCGACCATCCGCTTCTCGGCCTCCTCGCGCCAGCCCCGCATGATGCCCTCGACCGACATGGACTCGCCCTCGTTGCCCACCCGGCCCCGCACCGAGGACTCCTGGGCGTATTCGAACGCGGCTTCCATGTTCTCGATGTGGGTCTGGGCGTCGCGCACGGCCTCCTTGCGGGTGTCGTCGAGCCCGCCGTCGCCGTAGACGGTCTCGTGGACGCGCTTCTCCGTGTCCACCGCCAGGTTCATGACCCGGACGAGCAGGTGCACGACGTCGTCCAGACCGCCGTCGCCCTGCTGGAGGTCCCGGTCGGTGACGGATATGCGCTCGCCCATGCCGATCAGGGGGTCACCGTCGGCCGTCCCCGCCTCACCGGCCCGCTGTGTCGCGATCCTGGCGAGGTCGGAGGCCGTGCCCGCCTCCCCGGCGGCCCGCGCGTAGACGGTGGCGTGCTCGGCCATCTGTCCCGGGTTGATCTCCTCGATGAACCGGTCCGTGTCCGCCCACGGCGTCTTGCCGATCTCGCCTTCGAAGAATGCCGGCCATGGGCTGACACCCCAATGGGCCTCGTTGTCCGCCATGCGTCCTCCCTGAGGGGTTCATGAGCCGTGCAGGCTTTGCTTCCGTGCACAACCGAACGTGTGTGCCGATCGTCGGTCATCCTAGGGACTCCGATGACATGTCACCAAGCGCTTCGGGGTGATCCGCCGACCGCTCGCGGGGCGTCACTGCGCGCGTGTGGCGGGGAGTTGCGGCGCGCTCGGGCTCCGGGGCCGCGGAGGGCGCGCGCCATCGGTGCCGCAGGCGAACGGGCGCCACCTCCCGCCGCGCACAACCGGGACGATCGCCCCGGCAAACCCTCGCTGCCCCCATTCCGCGCCGCCCGGCGGGACTTCGGGGAAAGATGACCCGAATGAGCTACTGTCGCGATGTATCGCGATGATCTAGAGTGGCGGACGCGCCCCGCAGGGGCCACCGTGGATATCCGCCCACCCACGCGCCACCGGGCGGACAGGGCCACCGAGGAGACAGGGCCACCGAGCAGACAGGGGGACAGCAGACATGGCAGGCGCCATCCACGCCGAGGGTCTGGTGAAGACGTTCGGCGACGTCAGGGCGCTGGACGGCGTCGATCTCGACGTGCCGGAAGGCACCGTCTTCGGCCTCCTGGGGCCGAACGGCGCGGGGAAGACGACGGCCGTACGGGTGCTCACGACGCTCATCCGGCCGGACAGCGGCCGTGCCGAGATCGCCGGGATCGACGTGCTGACCCGGCCGGACGAGGTGCGCCGCTCCATCGGCCTGTCCGGCCAGTTCGCCGCCGTGGACGAGTACCTGACCGGCCGGGAGAACCTGGAGATGGTCGGCCAGCTCTACCAGCTGACGCGGCGGGACGCGAAGCGCAGGGCGGGGGAACTGCTCGACCGCTTCGCGCTCGCCGAGGCGGGCGACCGCACGGCCAAGACGTACTCGGGCGGCATGCGCAGGCGGCTCGACCTGGCCGCCGCCCTCGTCGTCAGCCCGCCCGTCATGTTCATGGACGAGCCGACCACCGGTCTCGACCCGCGCAACCGGCAGGCGCTGTGGGACGTCATCGAGGAACTGGTCGGCGGCGGGACGACGCTGCTGCTGTCCACGCAGTACCTGGAGGAGGCCGACCACCTCGCCGACAGCATCGCCGTCGTGGACCGCGGCCGGGTCATCGCGCGCGGCACGTCCGACGAGCTGAAGACCCAGACCGGCGGCGACGTGGTCGAACTGGTCGTCCACGACCGCGCCGACCTGGGCACCGCCGAGGAGGTCCTGCGCCGGATCGGCGACGGCGACACGACGCTCGTCGAGCACACCCGCAAGCTGGGCGTCCCGGTCTCGGGCGGCGCCAAGTCGCTCGCCGAGGCGATCCGCGAACTGGACGGGCGCGGCGTCGAGATCGACGACATCGGCCTGCGCCGCCCGACACTGGACGACGTGTTCATCTCCCTCACCGGCCACTCGGCCGACGACATGGAGATTTCGAAGGACTCGACCCGGGCGGCCGCCCGCCGCACCCCCCAGGGCGACGGCGGCGCCGACGGCAACGCAAGCGGCACGGAGAAGGGGGAGGACGCGCAGTGAGCATCACCAAGGAGGACACCACCTTCCGGCCCATGCCGAGGACGGGTGAACGCATCGGCTTCCGGCAGGGGCTGCACGACTCGCTCGTCGTCGCCAAGCGCAACCTGCTGCGGATGCTGCGCATCCCCGAGGTCGTCGTCTTCAGCCTCATCCAGCCCATCATGTTCGTCGTGCTGTTCAGCTACGTGTTCGGCGGCTCCATCAGGATTCCGGGCGCCGGGGACAGCGCCAGTGCCTACCGCGAGTTCCTGATGGGCGGCATCTTCGCCCAGACGGTCACCTTCGCCACGGCCGGCGCCAGCGCGGGCATCGCCGAGGACATGCAGAAGGGCATCATCGACCGGTTCCGCTCCCTGCCCATGGCGCGCGGCGCGGTCCTGACGGGCCGTACGTTCGCCGACCTCGCGCAGACGGCCGTGATCCTCGCCGTCCTGGCCGTCGTCGCGCTGCTCGTCGGCTGGCGCGTGCACAACGGCCCGCTCGACACCCTGGCGGCCTTCGGGCTGCTCCTGCTCCTCGGCTACGCGTTCACCTGGATCGGCGCCCTCATCGGCCTGTCGGTGCGCTCACCCGAGGCCGCGACGTCCGGCGGGCTCGTCTGGCTCTTCCCGCTGACCTTCGTGTCCGTCGCCTTCGTGCCCTCCGAGAACATGCCGGGCTGGCTCCAGCCCGTCGCCGAGTGGAACCCGTTCAGCGCCACCGTCCTCGCCGTCCGCGACCTGTTCGGCAACCTGCCGCCCGGCTACGAGGCCCCGGACGCCTGGCCCATGCAGCACCCGCAGCTGGCGACCCTGCTGTGGTCCGTCCTGATCATCGTCGTCTTCCGCGCCCTCGCGGTCCGCAAGTACAAGCGCGCCACCGGCTGACCGCCCCCGGTCGCCTTCCGGCCCCGCCCCGCCGTGAACAAACGGCCCGCTACAACGACTTGGTCTCGGTACGCCTCGGAAGTGGCGTGAAGTGACGGGAGGTGGGCAAGGGGCCGGAAAAGTGACCGAGGGGGAATGCGATGCCGGTCCGCACACATCTGTACCAAGAGCGACTGCCACACGAACGGCACCTGGCCGACCTCGACGGCATGCTGGCGCGCGCCGTCGAGGCGGAGGTCCGCCGCTCCGACGGCCGGGTGGACGGTGCCCGGCTGCTCGACCGCGTCCGCTCGGCGCTGCCGGAGATCGTCCGCCCCGCCGAGGAGGAGTACGCCGCCTACGCGCGCGCCGAGGCCGAGAGCGCGCCCACCCGGCTCGGCGAACGCTTCGGCGCCCGCGCGCTCGGCGGCACCGCCGCCGGGGCCCTGGCCTCCGGCCTCGCCGCCCTCCTGCTCGTCGGGGGCATCGACTCGCCCGCCACCGCGTTCGCCGACGCCGTCATCGTCATCGCCGCCGCCTTCGCGGGCTTCTCGCTCCAGGCCGTCGTCGCCCACCTGTGGACGGCCGAACGCAGCGCGGGCAGCCGCAACCAGCCGGGCGGCGTCGAGCAGCTCCGCCTCGCGTGGCGCAACGCCGTGGAGGTCCGCGGCCTGCGCCCGTTCCTCGAACAGCAGCGCGCCGTCGCGCCGCGCCGCGAACCGCTCGCCACCGCCGGTGCGTCCGGCGAGCAGGACGCGCCCGAGCCCGCCGGGGCACCGCCCGCCGCCACCGGCGACCCCGGCGCCCGCCCGCAGCGCCGCCTCGCGCCCCACCGGACCAGGGACCGCGGCGGCGCCGCACGCACCCGCGCCGTCCTCGCCCGCTCGTTCGACCGCCTCCCGGACCGGGGCGACCCGTTCATCGGCCGCCGCGCGCAGCTCACCCGCATCGTCCAGTGGGTCGGCCGCGACCGCGCGGGCACCGACACCCGCCCCACCGTCGTCGTCCTGCACGGCCCCGCCGGATCGGGCCGCACCATGCTCGCCCGCTGGGCCGCCCACGAGACGCGCGAACTCTTCCGCGGCGCCTGCCTCGTGGACCTGCGCGGCCAGAGCGAGGACCCCCTCCCCACCCGCGACGCGCTGCTGCACCTGATGAACCGCCTCGGCGCCCCCCGCGACCAGCTGCTCTTCCGCGAGAGCGGCGGACAGCGGGGCAGGGAGAACGCGGGCCCGAGCGAGGACCCCGGCAGGCTGCGCCGCCTCGCCGAGCGCTACCACCAGCACCTCACCGGCCTGCCCGTCGTCGTCATCCTGGACGACGCGACCGACCCCGAGCAGGTCGCCACCCTCGTCCCCGAGCGCTCCGACTCCCTCGTCCTCGTCACCGCGGCCGAACCCCTCGCGCTGCCCGCCGGCCTCCCCGCGACCGTCCACCACCTGGAGCTGGGCCCCCTCGACACCGCCGCCGCCGAGGAACTGCTGCGCGCCTCCGTCACCGAGACCGGCACCAGCGCCGCCGCCCCCTACGACGAGGACGGCTGGCGCCGCCTCACCGAGCTGGCCGAGGGCCGCCCCCTCCTGCTGCGCCTCCTCGGCGGCGCGCTCGACCACCTCCCGCCCGGCCGGCTCGCCGACGACCTCGCCGCCACCACAGGCACCGACCCCGCGGGCACCGACCCCGCCGAACGGGCCCTCCTCCTGCGCTACGCCCAGCAGCCCGAGGACGCCCGCCGCCTCCTGCGCCGCCTCGCCCTCGTCGGCCGCGCCAGCCTCGGCGCGCGCGCCGCCGCCGCCCTGCTCGACGTCACCGAGCAGGAGGGCGCCCAGGGCCTCGCCGCCCTCACCCGCGCGGGCCTGCTGCACGGCGTACGCGGCGACCGCTACCGGCTGCACGACCTCGTCCGCCGCTTCGCCCGCGCCCGCCTGCACGCCGAGGAGACCGACGAGGACCGCTCCGCCGCCCAGGAACGCCTGATCCGCAGCTACGCCGAGCTGGCGGACACCGTGCTCCGCCTCGTGGACGGCAAGACCTCCACCCGCGCCGACACCCTCCCCGCCGCCGCCGGCGGCCACGGCTTCGGCTCCCTCGACTCCGCGCTGCGCTGGCTCGACGAGGAGACCAGCTTCATCACCGCCACCCTCAGGCACGCCGACCCCCGCGTGGACCGCGACGCCGTCCAGCACCTCCTCGGCGCCCTGTGCGACCACTGCCTGCTGCGCGGCGACCTCTACCGCCTCGGCGAGCTGAACGAGCTGGCGCAGGCGCTCGGCCAGGGCCTGCTGACCCGTTCCGTCCAGTGGCGCACCGGCGTCGCCGCCCGCCAGCTCGGCGAGCTCGACCGCGCCAACTCGACGCTCAGCTCCGTCGTCTCCTCCTACCAGCGGGACCACCACGACGCGGGCACCGCCCGCGCCCTGCGTGACCTCGGCATCACGCTCCAGCACCAGGGCCGCCTGGACGAGGCGGGCGAGAAGCTCCGCGAAGCCCTCGCCCTCCAGCCCGCCGACTCCCTCCCGGGCGACCGGGCCTGGACCCTCCACGCCCTCGCCGCCGCGGAACGCGAACGCGGCCGCCTCCGCACCGCCCGCACGATGCTCTCCGAGGCCCTTCACCTCCACCAGGGCAGCGGCAGCGTCCACGGCGAGGCGTGGACCCGCTTCGGACTCGGCCAGACGCTGCTGCACGGCGGCGACGTCCCCGCCGCCGAGCGGGAGCTGCGCCTCGCGCTCGACCTGTACGACCGCTCCCGCGACGTCCGCGGCGTCGCCTGGGCGCGCACCGAGCTGGGCCTCGCCCGCGTCCACGCCGGTGACCCGGCGGCGGCCGGGGAGCAGCTGCGCGAGGCGCTGGCGCGGCACCGGGAGACGGAGGACGCGCGCGGCGAGGCGTGGACGCTCTACGCCCTGGGCCACGCCCTGGAGGAGTCCGGCGACCCCGCCGGGGCGGTCAGGGCGCTGGAGAGCGCGCGCGGCATGTTCAGCCGCATGCGGGACATCTACGGCCTCGCCTGCGCCCGCCACCACTCGGCGCGCGTGACGCGCGACATGCGCGCCGCCGCCACCGGTTCCCTGCGCAACAGCGGCTTCGCCCGGCAGCTCCTCACCGACGCGTGCCGCGACTTCGAACGGGCGGGCGTCCCCCACGGCGCCGCCTGGTCCCGGCTCGAACTGGCCGTCGTCGACGCGGGCAACGAGCGGTACGGCCAGGCGCTCGGCCTCGCCGACGAGGCGCTCGCCGCCTTCACCGAGGGCTACGGCGAAGGGCTCCCCGACCGGCGCGGCGCCGACTGGGCGCGCTTCCTGCGCGTCACGCTGCTGCCGCTCGCGTCACCCGGCGGCTCGGTCGTGGGCCAGGCCGTCGCCGAACAGGAGCTGGCCGACCTGCTCGCCGACGACCACCCGCTGCGCGACCCGCGCCTCGCCGACGCGGCGCGCAGCTACGCCGTGCTGCTGGAGCGCGGCCAGGGCCCGGAGGAGGGATGGACGGCATGGCGCCTGGGCATGGTGCCGGGCCGCGCCGCGCGTGACGTCTTCGGCGTCGGGGAGTGACGGCGGCGGCCACCGGCCGCCGCACGCCAGATCCCGGACATCCGAAGACGAGAAGTGTTCATCCGGTGACCACGGGTGACCGCGGGTGACCGCCGGTCAGGCCGCCGTCCGCGCCCTCAGGACGCGCGCGACCCCGTACCGGCCGGCTCGCCGTCCAGCGCGCCGCGCTCCGGCTCGTCCTCCGGCACGCTGATCCGGCCCAGATGCCTGCTCATGGACTTCAGCAGGATCCACACGCCCACACCCAGCACGGCGAACACGATGAAGCCCAGCACGCCGGGCGTCACCGTGTACTCGTTCAGGTCCTTCGAAGCGAGGGGCAGCCACGCACTCACATCGTCCATGACGTCAATTCTGTCGGATACCCGCGAAGAGGTCCGACTCGGGTAGGGATGTATCGACACGGGAGACGGCCAGCTCGTAGTCCTCGGTCGGCCAGATCTCCTGCTGGATCTCCATCGGCACCCGGAACCAGCCGCCGTCCGGGTCGATCTGCGTCGCGTGCGCGATCAGCGCCTTGTCCCGTACGGGGAAGTACTCCGCGCACGGCACGCGCGTCGTCAGCGTCCGCTCCGGCATGTCCGACTTGTCCCAGCGCTCCAGCCACTCGGCGTACGGCGACTCCAGGCCGCGCGCCAGCAGCGCCTCGTGCAGCACGACGGTCCGCTGCCGGTTGAAGCCCTGGTGGTAGTACAGCTTCAGCGGCTGCCACGGCTCACCCGCGTCCGGGAACCGCCCCGGGTCCCCGGCGGCCTCGAAAGCGGCCATCGAGACCTTGTGGGTCATGATGTGGTCCGGGTGGGGATAGCCGCCGTTCTCGTCGTAGGTGAGGATCACCTGCGGACGGAACGCGCGCACCAGCCGCACCAGCCGCTCGGTCGCCACGTCGAGGTCCGTCAGCGCGAAACAGCCCTCCGGCAGCGGCGGCAGCGGGTCGCCCTCCGGCAGCCCGGAGTCCACGAAACCGAGCCACTCCTGCCGGACGCCCAGGATCTCCCGGGCCTCCGCCATCTCCTTGGCGCGGACCTCGTGGATGTGCTCCTCGATGTACGGGTCGCCCTGGAGCTTCGGGTTCAGGATCGAGCCGCGCTCCCCGCCGGTGCAGGTGGCGACCATCACCTCCACGCCCTCGGCGGCGTAGCGCGCCATCGTGGCGGCGCCCTTGCTCGACTCGTCGTCGGGATGGGCGTGCACGGCCATGAGCCGCAGCTTCTCTGTCACCAGCTCGGTCCTCGTCATCTCGTTCCGACTGCGCCTTCTATAGTGACTGATGGACCGGGCCGGCTATTCCGGGTGTCCCCAGGGGTTTCCCGCGGCCCGCCCGGCACCCGTCCCACCCGCGTCCGTCCGGCGAGGAACGTACGACATGGCTGAAGCGCGCGCAGGGCTCCCCGAGGGCCGGTACGGCCGCGACCCCTCGGCCGACGCCCGCACCGACCGGCGCCTCAGGGCGACCGGTCTCGTCCTGCTCGCCGTGCTGCTCGCGTTCGTCGGCTGGGCGGGCTGGTCGTACATCTCGGGGCAGCCGGTCACCGGCGAGCTGACCGGTTTCGACGTCGTCTCCGACGCGGAGATCGACGTCAACCTCCAGGTCCGCAAGCCGTCGGACACCGACGGCGTGTGCACCGTCCGCGCGCAGGCCGAGGACGGTCTTGAGGTGGGACGGGCCGACTTCCGCTTCGACGACGACACGGACAGCGTCCACCGCACCGTGACGCTGCGCACCACGGGACGGGCCACCTCCGCCGAGCTGCTGAGCTGTTCCGAGGCGGACGGCGGACGATGACCACCGGCCCGGCCGCGCGGCCGGCGCGCCGCCCCGGTGAAAACCGGTGGCGGTTTCGCGCGCGGCAGCGGAGGGTAATCCTTCCGCACACCGATCGTCGTTGTTAGAGTCAACAGTTCGATCGTTGTTTCGCCCGCCCAGGAGCGTAGCCATCCGGGACGGGCTTCGTTTTTATGTTCCCCGTTCCATCCCCCATCACGTACCCGAGGAGCACCTGTGACCCAGACCAGCGACACTGTCACCTGGCTGACCCAGGAGGCGTACGACCAGCTGAAGGCAGAGCTGGATCACCTGTCGGGTCCCGCGCGCATCGACATCGCCAAGAAGATCGAGGCCGCCCGCGAGGAGGGCGACCTGAAGGAGAACGCCGGCTACCACGCCGCCAAGGAGGAGCAGGGGAAGATGGAGGCGCGCGTGCGCCAGCTGACCCAGCTCCTGGAGACCGCGCAGGTCGGCGCCGCCCCGGCGGACACCGGCGTCGTCGCCCCCGGCATGGTCGTGACCATCGCGTTCGACGGCGACGAGGACGACACGATGGCGTTCCTCCTCGCCTCGCGCGAGTTCGCCACCTCGGACATCGAGACGTACTCCCCGCAGTCGCCGCTCGGCGCCGGGGTGCTCGGCAAGCAGGTCGGCGACGACGCGGAGTACACGCTCCCCAACGGCCGCACCGCCCATGTGAAGGTCCTCGCGGCGAAGCCCTACCAGGCCGCCTGACCCACCCCCGTCCCTGCCCCGACGCGGGCGGGACGACGACGGTACGGGCCCGGCGGCGCGCCGGAGCGGGCGGCGGAGCGAACGCCCCCGGCACGCGGGACACACACCACCGGGCCACCGTCCCCCTTCGCCGCCACGTGGCGGCCCGCCGGTCACGGACCGGCCCCCACAGCCCCGTACCAGGAGCCCTGTGACGGCCGTGCGCCGTCCGCGGGGGGTCTCAGCCTTCCGCGGACGGCGGGGCCGGGGCGTCGTGGTGGACGTGCAGCTCGCCCTCCATGACGGTGTACGCGGTGGCGTGGTCGCGCGCGGTGTTCGTCTGCGCGGGGCCCGGCGCCTCGGCGCCGGGCTCGGCGGGCCCGGTGGACGGACGCGCGCCGACCGTGTTGCGGTGACCGGCCACCACCGGGCCGTTGGCGTCACCGCCGATGCTGATCGTGAACCGGTCGCCCTGGGAAGGCGGCATGGTGGGTTCTCCCTTCGCTGGCGGGCCTGGTCTGGTCCGGTCGGATCAGGACAGGCGGGTCCAGGTGTCGCTTCCGCAGCTGAAGCACTCCCACGACCCGTCGGACCGTTCGGTGGTCAGGACGTCGGCGCTCGCGCCGTCGGCGGCGAGCGAGATCGTCATGTCGGCCTCCCCCAGGGTCGTACCGCAGGTCGTGTCGTCCCACACCGGCATCGTGCCCCGGTAGCTGCCGGAGCCGCCGGTGATCTCCACGACGCTCGAATCGCCGCAGGTGCCCTGCACGTTGAACCGGTACGCGCCGTCCCCCGCCTCGGCGATCCGGAAGACGTTGCCCATCCCGTCCTGCCAGACCCCGGCCAGTTCGCCGGACGCCGACGAGGCCGGGCCGCCGGACGATCCGTCGTCCTGCGCCTGCTGGTAGAGGCCCACGCCGATGACGATCGCCGCGATCGCGCCGATCACGGTGGCGACCAGGCCCGCTCCCATGGCGCCCGTCCCCACCGCGCCCGTCCCGGCGGCGGTGCCGCCCCCCGTGGCGGCACCCCCTGCCGACGCCGTGGCGGAGGAGTGGGCGGCGGTGGCCGCCGGTGTCGCCGG
Source organism: Streptomyces sp. MS19 (assembly GCF_047200595.1). Taxonomy (NCBI): domain Bacteria; kingdom Bacillati; phylum Actinomycetota; class Actinomycetes; order Kitasatosporales; family Streptomycetaceae; genus Streptomyces; species Streptomyces sp. MS19. The sequence continues at coordinate 45,605 of NZ_JBJZOH010000030.1, forward strand.
ATCGGCGGGGAAGGGCGGGGCGGCCCACGCGTCCGCGCCGGGCGGCGGCCCGGGGTTGACCGCCGACGCCGTGGAGGGGTCGGGGGCGCTCCAGGTCGCCGTGCCCGGGTCGGGTTGGGGTGGTGGTGCGGTGGTTCCCGGGTCGGTCCACGTGGTGGTGCCCGGGTCGGGTTGGGGTGGTGGCGCGGTCGTCCCGGGGTCGGTCCACGTCGCCGTGCCGGGGTCGGGCTGGACGGGCGGCGGCGTGTACTGCTGCGCGTCGAGCGCCGCCCGCACGCCCGCGTCGTCGCCGAGCTGCCGCCACAGCACCACCGCCTCGGCCAGCAGCGCCGCCGCCACCACGCGCCGCCCGATGAGGAGGCAGCGGATGGCCTTCTCGTGGGTGAAGTACGCCGTGGCCGCCGTGTCGCCCGCCCGCCGCGCGGCGTCGTGCCCCTGGTCGAGCAGCCGCCCCCAGACGCCGAAGCGCAGCGACTGCGCCAGGTAAGGGGACACCGCACGCGCCAGCCGTACGGCCAGGTCGGGGCGCCCCTGCCGCTCCGCCAGCGCGGCGGCCAGCTCCAGCGCACGCCCGTGGTCCGCGACCTGGGCCGGTGTGGTCGTCGGCAGTTCCGCCCAGCGGGCGAAGTGGTCGCACAGCCGGTCGGCGGGGTACGCCTCCGGGGACCGGCGCAGGATCTCGGGCACGACGTCGGCGGCGCTCCGGTAGCCGCGTTCCGCCGCCGCCAGCAGGCCGAGCCGTGCCAGCCGGACGCACACCTGCTCCGCGCCCGGAACGCCGCACAGCGCGCCGACGTGCACCGGGTCCAGCCCGGCGCCGTTCAGCGTCGCGAACAGCCGCAGGGTGCGGACGGACGCCGCGTCGAGCCGGTCGAGCAGCAGCGGCAGCAGGCCCGTGACCGCGGCGGGGCGCGGCAGCGTGACCCCGCCGGACGCGTCGGGCGCGGCGAGGCCCGCCGCGCGCAGCAGGAACAGGGGCCGCCCGAGGGACAGCGCGCACAGCTCGTCGGCCGCCGCCCGTTCGCCCTCGGGGAGCGGCTGCTCCAACTCCCGCTCCAGCAGGCGGAGTCCGGACGCCGAGTCGAGACCGCGCAGCTCCAGGTGACCGCTCTCGCCGGGTAACGAGCGCTCCTGGGACGCGAAGACGAACGTCGCGTCGGGCGCGGCGTCCGCGAGCAGCCGCAGGCCCTCCGGGGCGGGGTCCCCGCCGTCCCCGCCGTCCACATAGACGGTGACCCGTATCCCGGCCATCAGGCGCCGCAGTTCGGGCCCGGTCGGCGCGTAACCCGGCGCGTCGTAACAGGCTTCGAAGACCTCCTGGGCCAGATCCCCCGGCTCCCGGTGGGCCGCGTCGAGGAACAGCACGCCGTCCGGGCCGGGTTCGAGGTGGTGGGCCGCGTGCCGCAGCAGGGTGCTCTTGCCGACGCCTGGCGGGCCCCACACCTGCACGAGCCCGTGCGCGAGCAGGGCGTGCCGCAGTCCCGCCAAGTCAGCTCCGCGGCCGACCGGTTCGCGCTGCCGCCGGGGGAGGAGCGCGACGCGGCCGCGCCGCACGGGCGTCGGCCGCCGCTGGGGCGGGAGGACGTTCACCGTCGAACCGTGCGCGTCGATCACCACGTTGTGGTTCCCCGCGATGAACGTCCCCGTCGCGTCGCCGCCGACGTGCACGCGGTGGTCGCTGCCGCCGCCTTCCGGCGTGTCCCCGTCGTTGCCGTCCGTCTCTGCCATGGCCCTCCCCACTTCCCTCACCCGTTGACTCCGCCTGGCACGCTAGCGGCCGACGTGCGCCGGAAAACCGTCGTACGACTGTTTCCGCGCATTTGCTTTACACACGGTCAGGGCCGCGGGCCGAAGGCGATGGCGTTCAGGCGGGCGAGGTCCTCCACCCGCACGGTCCGGTAGCCGGTGGAGATCACCCCCGACTCGCGGAGCCCGCGCAGCACCTTCTGCACGGTCGGCTCGGCGGTGCCCGAGAGGGTCGCCAGCTCCGGCTGGGTGAGGGGCCAGCGGATCACCGCGCCCGCGCCCGACCGTTCGCCGTGGGTCAGCACGATCTGGTGCAGGACGCGGGCCAGCCGGGTCGCGGCGTCGCAGCCGGTGAAGTCGACGCGGCGGGCGTTCGCGACGCGCAGCTTCGAGACGACCGACGCGTTCACCGCCTGCGCGATGCCCGGGTCGCGGCGCGTGCAGCCGAGGAACTCCTCCTGGCTGACGACCCGCGCGACCACAGGCCCGCACGCCGTGACCGTCGCCGACCTGGGCCCGCCGTCCGCCGCCGCCAGCTCCCCGACCAGGTCGCCGCCCATGCGCACGGCCAGCAGCGCGTCCCGGCCGTCCGGCGTCAGCCCGGTCGCCTTCACCACGCCCGTGAGGAGGACGAGGACGAACGTGGTCCGTTCCCCCTCGCGCATCAGCACACGGCCCGCCTCGTACCGCGTGCGCGCGCCGAGCGCGAGGAGCCGGTCGCGGGCCGGCCCGGCGAGCGAGCCGAGCAGGCTCGACGGCGGCCAGGACCGGCCGCGGCCTGGCGTCGTGCCGTCCATGCGTCCCCGCCTCCTGCCTCCCGCCGTGCCACATCGGGCCGATCCAGTATTGCGACGGGATGCCGCCCGTTCAATCGGGGCAGGGTGGGAGCACGCGCACGACGGGCGCACGACGAGGAGGGGCCGTATGGAAGACGTGCCGGAATACCGGGCGTTGCTCGCGGTGGACATCGCGGGCTCCGCGGGCCGCGGCGACGTGGCGCTCCGGCAGATCCGCGACGCGCTGGGGACGGCCCTGCGCGAGGCGTTCGCCCGCAGCGGGATCGACTGGGGGGCCTGCCTGCGGCACGACCTCGGCGACGGCGTACGGGTCGCCGCGCCCGCCGGGACGCCCAAGACGCGCCTGCTCCACCCGCTGGTCCACGAACTCACCGCGCGGCTGCGGGCGCACAACCGGCTCGCCGGGCCGCTCACCCAGGTCCGCGTCCGGATCGCCCTGCACGCCGGGGACGTGTACGTCGGGCCGGACGGCACGGTCGTCGGCCGGCCGCTCGAAGTCCTCGCCAGGCTGCTCGACTCGGTCCCGGCGCACGCCGCGCTGGAACGCGAGCCAGGGGCGACGGCGGCGCTGCTCGTCTCGCGCCACTTCCACGAGGACACGGTGCACCAGGGGCGGCCGGGGATCGACCCGGGGGCGTTCCGGCGGGTGGCCGTGCGGGAGAAGGAGTTCAGCGCGGACGCGTGGCTGCACGTGCCCGCGTACGAGGCGCCCGCGTACGCGGCGGAGCCGTCTCCGGAGCCGGTGCGGGCGGGGGAGGGCGGGGCGGCGGGCGCGCCGCGCATGATCAACAAGGCGTCGGGCCACGGCGCCGTCTACGCGGTGCAGAACGGCACCATGAACATCGGGCAGAAAGGCTGAGGGGGAGTCCCGTGACCGACGAACTGACGCTGCTGGCCGAGGCGGGGGCCCTGGCCGTGGTGACGACGATGGGCACCGACCTGTGGCACGGCACAAGGGAGGCCGTCCTCCGGCTCTTCCGCCGGGGCGACCCCGAGCGCGGCGACGCCGTCGCGGCCCGCCTGGAGGAGGACGCGGCCACGGTGCGGGACGCGACGGTCCCGGACGACGCCCGGCGGGCCCTGGCGGGCGTATGGACCGTCGAACTCGCCGCGCTGCTGCTGCGCGAGCCCGCCTGCCGCACGGCGCTCGCCCGGCTGACCGCCGACGTCGGAGCCGCGCCGGCGGGCGACGGGCGGGCGGCGTCCACGCTGGAGCAGCACAACACGGCGCGCGACTCCGGCACGGTCTACGCCGTCCAGCAGGGCGACCTCCACACCGGCCGGGCCGGCTAGGTGTTCTGACCCGTGTCGTTCGGGTCTTGCCTGGCGCGCGCCGCCGGTCACCGCGCCTCGCCGCGTTGCCGCATCGCCCGGGTACGCCCGGTACGCGTGGCGATCCGGTGCCTCGCGACGCACGGCGTCCGACGACGCGGACCGATCCGCCACGATCCGGACGACACGACCTCACGGGACAGAACACCTAGACGGCGGGGTCCGCGTCCGCGTCCGTGTCCGTCCCCGGTCCGGTGTGGAGGACCTCGCGGGCCTGCTCGGCGGCGCGGGCGATGCTCTCGCCGACGAAGTCGAGGAAGCGGGCCATGTTCTCCAGCCGGACGGCGGCCGGGGTCCCCGGGCCGAGGACGGCGACGCCCTGCCGCGCGGTCTCGACGAGCCGGGCGTTCGACCTCGCGCTGTCGAGCATGGCCTGGAACCAGACGTCGTTGTCGGAGATGTACCGGTCGCGGCGGCGTTCGTCGCGCTCGCGGCGGACCAGGCCCTGGGCCTCCAGGTAGGCGATGGCCTTGAAGACGGACGCGGGGCTGACCTGGAGGTGGCGGACGAGTTCGGCGGCGGTGAGGCTGCCCTCGTCGGTCGTGTAGAGGCAGGTCAGCACCTTGGCGCCCATCTTGGGCACGCCGGTGGCCATCAGGACGGTGGTGAACGTCTCCTCGTACTCCGCCACCGCGTCCGGGTCGCGCCCGTGGGTCCGGGCGGGCGCCTCGGGGCCCTGGGGGGCGGGCTGCCTGCGGCGGCGGGCGCGGCGTTCGGTGGCGCGGTGGGCCAGTTCGGCGCGGTAGGCGGTGGGGCCGCCGTTGCGCATCACCTCGCGCGTGACCGTCGAGGTGGGGCGGTCGAGGGCGCGGGCGATCTCGGCGTAAGCGAGGCCGTCGGCCAGTCCTGACGCGATCTGACGGCCTCGAACTCGCAGAGCCGCGCGATCTGCCGGACGGTCATGGTGGTCGTCCGCAGCACCGTCGCCCCCGACCAGCAGCCGGCGTTCGGGCAGGGCACGCATCAGCGCGACGCCGAGTTGCCCGGCCAGGTGGTTGCAGCACGTCCGCGACCGGTGCAGGGCGCTGGTCCGGCTGCGCTCCCTCAGGGACGTGATCGGCAGCGGAGGCGCGATCAGCGCGAGGGCGTCCGGTCCCGAGAGCCGGCAGAACCGGCTGCGGCCGCACCGCTCGACCGTCACCAACTCGCCGTCGCGGCGCCGCCCCCGCCCTCCTCCGCGAGCACGCTCCTGGCTCCTCGCCTCCTCCGGCACCCCGTACCCGGTCCTGCCGGCCGCCCTCGTCGCGACCGCCGCGATCATCGAGTCCGCCCCCACCGAGGGCGCGATCCTCGCCGCCACAGCCTTCTTCACCGGCGTACCACTGGCAGCGTCAACCAGCCGCCACACACACCCGCACATGACCTGCTCCTCCCGGTCGTGCGGCGGAGGCGAGGTGCCGACGCCGCTACAGCCAGGTCGTCGCCAGCCAGGTGGTGGCGGCCGAGGCGGCGATGAGTGCGAGATTGAGCGCGATCCGACGGTCTCCCCGGCGGAGGTGCACCCCGGTCGCCAGGATCTGCAACACCACGAAGCCGATGGCCGCGACCAGCGCGAGCCCGGTCGCGATCCCGGTCACCGGGGGCAGGATCAGCCCGGCGGCATCGAGGACCTCCACCGCTCCGATGGCCCTGACGACCGGCATGGGCGTGCTGTCCACCCAGGCCATCATCGGCTGCACTGGCCGACCCGCCTGGACCTCGTCCGCGCCTCGGTCGGCCGGATCTGCGGTACGACCGAGCACCCGCAGCCGACCGGCGACCTGCGCGCGGACCTGATCCGCGGCCTGCTCGACTTCGCCGGCGACCTCTCCGAGGGCCACCTGACCCGCGTGCTCGGCGGCGTCTTCGAACGCGCCGGGACCGACCCGGCCGTGGACGAGATGCGCCAGCAGCTCTACGCCGAGGGAGCGCACTCCCTGGAGGCGATCCTCGGCTCCCACCTGCCGGAAGAAGCGGTCGCCCCCTGCGTGGCCCTGCTGGCCGGCGGCGTACTCGTCCGCGTGGCCCTCCAGGGCGCACCGGCGACACGCGACTTCATCGAAGACCTGGTGGACAGGGTTCTCGCCTCGACAGAGCAGCGACGATGACGCCACGGGACACGCGGCACACGGCAGCGGCTCCAAGGCCCGCCGGCCCGGCGTCGGCCACCCTGCAAGAGTTTAGCGTTCGCTATACTCGCCCGTGTGGACGGTCAGTGGGAGATTTTCCTGGTCGATGAGGTGCGTGGCTGGATCGAAGGGCTCGACGACCAGGCGCATGCTCGGGTCGTCCAGGCGCTGGACGCCCTGGCGGAGGGGGGTCGGGGCTGGGCCGTCCTTTGGTGGACACCATTCGTGGCTCGGCATTGGCGAACTTGAAGGAGTTGCGTCCCGGCACGGTGCGTATTCTTTTCGCCTTCGATCCCTGGCGGACCAGCATTCTGCTGGTCGCAGGGGACAAATCCGGGCGATGGAACGAGTGGTACCGGGAGGCCATCCCCCTGGCGGAAGCGCGTTACGAGACCTACGTGAAGGAACGAGCTCAGGAAGAAGGAGAAGGACCATGAGCGGTTACACGCGCTGGCAGGACATCCGCGCCGAGCACGTCGCACGTGCCGGAGGTGAGGAGGCCGTGCGAACCGGTAAGGAGGAACTTCTCGCGGAGATGACCGGCCGTCGTCTGTCCGAACTACGGCGTGCCCGAGGACTGACCCAGCAGGAAGTGGCCGACCGTATGGGTGTCACCAAGGGACGTGTGTCGCAGATCGAGAAGGGCCACATCTCCGGTCAGGACGTCCTTGCCCGATTCGCCGTGGCCCTGGGCGGACGCCTGCACCAGGCGATCTACTTCGATGACGGAGACATCGCGGCCATTGCCTGAGACATGTGGAAAGGCCGTTCGTCCTGCCATGGGTTGCCACGCTATGGGGTCTGCGGCGCAGCCTGCTCGATGCATTGTGGGAGAGTGGCGGTATGAATCGACTGGCCAGCTCCCGGTCGCCTTATCTTCTCCAGCATGCCTCCCATCCCGTGGAGTGGTGGCCCTGGGGGGACGAGGCGTTCGCCGAGGCCAAGCGGCGTGATGTGCCTGTTCTGCTGTCGGTCGGGTATGCCTCGTGTCACTGGTGTCATGTCATGGCGCGGGAGAGTTTTGAGGACGCCGGGGTCGCGGCGTATCTCAATGAGCGGTTTGTCGCTGTCAAGGTGGACCGTGAGGAGCGGCCTGATGTGGATGCCGTCTATATGACGGCGGTCCAGGCCGCGACGGGGCAGGGCGGGTGGCCGATGACCGTGTTCATGACGGCCGAGGGGGAGCCGTTCTGGTTCGGGACCTACCTGCCGCCGCGGCCCGCGCACGGGCTGCCGTCGTTCCGGCAGGTGCTCGAAGGTGTCCACGCGGCGTGGAGCGAGCGGCGTGGTGAGGTGGACGGTGTCGCGGCCAGGATCGCCGCCGATCTGGCGGGCGCCGAGCGTGAGTACGACGCGCCGCGTCCGCCCGGTGCGGAGGAGCTGGCGGCGGCGGTACGGGAGCTGGCGGAGCAGTTCGACGCGGAACGCGGTGGGTTCGGCGGCGCGCCCAAGTTCCCACCGGCGATGACGCTGGAGTTCCTGCTGCGGCACCACGCCACCACCGGCTCGGCCGAGGCGCTGCACATGGTCGAGCGGACGTGTGATGCCATGGCGCGCGGCGGGATCTATGACCAGCTCGGTGGAGGGTTTGCCCGGTATGCGGTGGATGCCGAGTGGGTGACGCCGCACTTCGAGAAGATGCTGTATGACAACGCGCTGCTCGCGCGGGTGTACACCCACCTGTGGCGTGCGACCGGTGCGGCGTGGGCCCGTCGGATCGCGCTGGAGACGGCCGACTTCATGGTCCGCGAACTGCGCACCCCGCAGGGCGGCTTCGCCTCCGCGCTCGACGCCGACAGCGAGCTGCCCGGCGGCGGCCACGAGGAGGGCGCGTTCTACACGTGGACCCGCGCGCAGCTCGCCGAGGCGCTGGGCGAGGGTGATGCCGTACGGGCCGCCGCCGCGTTCGGCCTCACCGGCGACGCGCCCGTGCTGCGGCTGCCGCACCCCGCCGCCGCGCCGCCCGACGACCTGCGCGGCCGGCTGCTCGCCGCCCGCGCCCTGCGGCCGCGCCCCGAGCGCGACGACAAGGTGGTCACCGCGTGGAACGGCCTGGCCGTCGCCGCGCTCGCCGAGGCCGGCGCCTGCTTCGACCGGCCCGACCTCGTCCACGCGGCCACCGAGGCGGCCGTGCTGCTCGCCGAGCTGCACATGGACGGCGCGGGCCGCCTGGTCCGTACGTCGCGCGACGGCGGCGCCGGGACGAGCCGGGGCGTGCTGGAGGACTACGGGGACGCCGCCGAGGGCTTCCTCGCGCTGCACGGCGTGACGGGCGACCCCGTGTGGCTGGCCCGCGCGGGGGCGCTCCTGGAGACGGTGCTGACACGTTTCCGCGGCCCGGACGGCGCGCTCTTCGACACCCCCGACGACGGGGAGCGCCTGATCAGCCGCCCACAGGACCCGTCCGACGGGGCCACCCCGTCCGGCTGGACGGCCGCCGCCGGGGCGCTGCTGTCGTACGCCGCGCTGACCGGCAGCGACCGGCACCGCGCGGCGGCGGAGACGGCGCTCGGGATCGTCACGCCGCTGGCGGGCCGGGCGCCCCGGTTCATCGGCTGGGGGCTCGCCGTCGCCGAGGCGGCGCTCGACGGGCCGCGGCAGGTGGCGGTCGTCGGCCCGCCGGGCGACCCGGCGACGGCGCTGCTGCACCTGGCGGCGCTGCGGGCGACGGCGCCCGGCGCGGTCGTGGCGCTCGGCGGCCAGGGGGAGCAGGAGAACGCGGCGCCGCTCCTCGACGGCCGCACCGCGCGCGACGGCCGGGCGACGGCGTACGTGTGCCGCGGTTTCGTCTGCGAACTGCCGACGTCGGACCCGGCCGCCCTCGCGGGACAGCTGGGCCGCGACACCTGAACGGGACGGGGCCCGGCGGTCAGCCGTGCTGGTAGGCCACCAGTGACACGCCGATGTAGTGCACGATGAACGCGGCCAGCGTGAAGAGGTGGAACACCTCGTGGAAGCCGAACCAGCGCGGCCACGGGTCCGGCCGCCGCAGCCCGTACACGATCCCGCCCGCGCTGTAGAGCAGCCCGCCGACCAGCACCAGCGTCAGCACCGCGCCGCCGCCCGTCTCCAGGAAGTCCGGCAGGACGAACAGCGCCGCCCAGCCGAGCGCGATGTAGCAGGGCGTGTACAGCCAGCGCGGCGCGCCGACCCAGAACACGCGGAACGCGATCCCCGCGAGGGCGCCCGCCCAGATCCCCCACAACAGGATCTGCTCCCGTGCGCCGTCCAGCAGCAGGATGGTGAACGGCGTGTAGGTGCCCGCGATGATCAGGAAGATGTTCGCGTGGTCCAGCCTGCGCAGCAGCCCGGCGACGCGCGGACTCCAATCGCCCCGGTGGTACAGGGCGCTGATGCCGAACAGCAGGCAGGCGGTCAGGGTGTAGACCGCGCAGGCCAGGCGGGCGCGCGGTGTCTCCGCGAGGGCGGTGAGGAAGACGCCCGCTATCAGGGCGGCGGGGAACATGCCGGCGTGCAGCCAGCCACGGAGCAGGGGCTTGGCGAGCGAGGTCATGCCGCAGATGGTACTGGCCTCGCACGTCTCTTCAAGCGCCGCTCACATGAGCCGCTCTGGACACAGACGAGAGAAGCAGGCACTATCAGATGAGCGGGGACGCTCATCCGATGAGCACCCGTGCATTGTGTGCGATTCGCAGAAGAAAACCCTCAACTGTCAGGATCGAACGTGACGCTGACTCCAGCAGCTCCCGTCGCCGCCCACGCCCCGACCCGCCACCGCGACCTGCTCGCCTGGGTGGCGGACATAGCCGCCCTCACCGAGCCCGACGAGATCGTCTGGTGCGACGGCTCGCAGGAGGAGTACGACCGCCTGTGCGCCCTCCTCGTCGAGCGCGGCACCTTCACCCGCCTCGACCAGGAGAAGCGGCCGAACTCGTACTACGCCGCCTCGGACCCCACCGACGTCGCCCGTGTCGAGGACCGCACCTACATCTGCTCCGAGCGCGAGGAGGACGCGGGCCCGACCAACAACTGGATGGCGCCCGCGGAGATGCGGGACATCTTCGCCGGGCGTGCGGGCCTCTTCCGCGGCTCGATGCGCGGCCGGACGATGTACGTGGTCCCGTTCTGCATGGGCCCGCTCGGCTCGCCGCTGTCCGCGCTCGGCGTGGAGATCACCGACTCGGCGTACGTCGCCGTCGCCATGCGGACCATGACCCGCATGGGCGCCGACGTGCTCCGCGAACTGGGGGACGACGGCGCGTTCGTCCGGGCCGTGCACTCGGTCGGCGCGCCCCTCGCCCCCGGGGAGACCGACGTCCCCTGGCCGTGCAACCAGGTGAAGTACATCTCCCACTTCCCCGAGTCCCGCGAGATCTGGTCCTACGGCTCGGGCTACGGCGGCAACGCCCTGCTCGGCAAGAAGTGCTACGCCCTGCGCATCGCGTCCGTGATGGCCAGGGACGAGGGCTGGCTCGCCGAGCACATGCTCATCCTCAAGCTGACCCCGCCCGGCGGCGAGAAGCCGACGTACGTCGCCGCCGCGTTCCCGTCCGCCTGCGGCAAGACCAACCTCGCCATGCTGCGACCGACGCTGCCCGGCTGGAAGGTCGAGACGATCGGCGACGACATCGCGTGGATGCGGTTCGGCGAGGACGGCCGGCTGTACGCGATCAACCCCGAGGCCGGCTTCTTCGGCGTCGCGCCCGGCACCGGCGAGGCCACGAACGCCAACGCCATCGCCACGCTGTGGGGCAACTCCGTCTTCACCAACGTCGCCCTCACCGACGACGGCGACGTCTGGTGGGAGGGCATGACGGACACCCCGCCCGCGCACCTCACCGACTGGCGCGGCGACGACTGGACGCCCGGGTCAGGCACCCCGGCCGCGCACCCCAACGCGCGGTTCACCGTCCCGGCCGCCCAGTGCCCGACGATCGCGCCCGAGTGGGAGGACCCGGCGGGCGTGCCGATCTCGGCGATCCTCTTCGGCGGGCGGCGGGCCACGGCCGTGCCGCTGGTCACCGAGTCGTTCTCCTGGCGCCACGGCGTCTTCCTCGGCGCCAACGTCGCCTCCGAGAAGACCGCCGCCGCCGAGGGCACGGTCGGCGAGCTGCGCCGCGACCCGTTCGCCATGCTGCCGTTCTGCGGCTACAACATGGGCGACTACTTCGGCCACTGGCTGAAGGTCGGCGAGCGCGCGGCCGACCCGGAGAAGCTGCCGAAGATCTACTACGTCAACTGGTTCAAGAAGGACGCCGAGGGCTCCTTCGTCTGGCCCGGCTTCGGTGAGAACATCCGCGTCCTCCAGTGGATCGTGGAGCGGCTCGACGGGCGGGCCGAGGGCGTCGAGACGCCGATCGGCGTGCTGCCCGCGCCCGGCGCGCTGGACACCGAGGGCCTCGGGCTCACGCAGCAGCAGCTCGACTTCCTGCTGGAGGTGGACCCGGAGATCTGGCGGCAGGAGACGGCGCTGGTCCCCGACCACCTGAAGACGTTCGGCAGCCACACGCCCGAGGGGCTGTGGGAGGAGTACCGCGCGCAGGCGGAACGTCTCGGCTGACCTCCGCGCGGCACGAGACGGCCCCCGCACAACGGCGTGCGGGGGCCGTCGTACGTTCCGGTGCGCTCACAAGCAGTCAGGGGCGGTCAGTACTGGGCGTAGCCGTCCAGGAACGAGCCGATGCGCTCGACGGCGTCCGTCAGCTCCGCCGCCGAGGGCAGGGTGACAATGCGGAAATGATCGGGTTCCGGCCAGTTGAAGCCCGTACCGTGCACGATCATGATCTTCTCCGCCCGGAGCAGATCGAGCACCATCTGCCGGTCGTCCTTGATCGGGTACACCGCCGGATCGAGCCGGGGGAACGCGTACAGCGCGCCGCGCGGCTTCACGCACGTGACGCCCGGGATCTTCGTCAGCATCTCGTACGCCGCGTCCCGCTGCTCCAGCATCCGCCCGCCCGGCAGCACCAGCTGCTCGATCGACTGGCGGCCGAACAGCGCCGCCGCCACCGCGTGCTGCGCCGGCATGTTGGCGCACAGCCGCATGTTGGCGAGGATCGTGAGGCCCTCCACATAGTTGCGCGCGTGGTCCTTCGGGCCGCAGACCGCGAGCCAGCCGCAGCGGAAACCGGCCACCCGGTAGTTCTTCGACAGACCGTTGAACGTGAGCGTCAGCACGTCGGGCGCGAGCGCCGCCGTCGAGGTGTGGGTGGCGCCGTCGTAGAGGATGCGGTCGTAGATCTCGTCCGAGCAGAGCACCAGGCGGTGGCGGCGCGCGACGTCCGCGAGCTGCCGCAGCATGTCCTCGTCGTATACGGCGCCGGTCGGATTGTTCGGATTGATGATCACCAGGGCCTTGGTGCGGTCGGTGATCTTCCGCTCGATGTCGGCGATGTCCGGCATCCAGTCGGCCTGCTCGTCGCACCGGTAGTGCACCGCCGTGCCCCCGGCCAGCGACACCGAGGCCGTCCACAGCGGGTAGTCGGGCGCGGGCACGAGCACCTCGTCGCCGTCGTCCAGCAGCGCCTGCATGGCCATCTGGATCAGCTCGGAGACGCCGTTGCCGAGGTAGATGTCCTCGACCGACAGAGGCACGCCGCGCGTCTGGTAGTGCTGCATCACCGCACGCCGGGCGGACAGGAGGCCCTTCGCGTCGCCGTAGCCGTGGGCCGTCGCGACGTTGCGGAGGATGTCCTCCAGGATCTCCGGGGGGCAGTCGAAACCGAACGCCGCCGGGTTGCCCGTGTTGAGCTTCAGGATGCGGTGGCCCGCCGCCTCCAGGCGCTGCGCCTCGTCGAGAACCGGCCCGCGGATCTCGTAGCAGACGTTGGCGAGCTTGGCCGACTGGAGCACCTGCGTCATGCCCGCAACCTTACGGCCGTGTAACGCGACCCGCCGTGTGTTTTCCCCCACGCGGGTGGTGACGCCCTCCCGGCCGGGACGCGCGGGACGCTACGCTCCCAGCCGCGCACGGCACCGCGACACATACCCTGTCCGCCCCCACAGGCCATCGGAGTCGCCATGACCATCCCGCTCGACACGCTCGCCGACGAGATCCTCGACCACCGCTTCAAGGGACTGCCCCCGGACGCGGCCGGCAGGACCGTCCGCGACCTGGCGGCGGAGCGGCGCGACCTGTGGACGGGCGGCTTCACCACACCCGTCCTGACGCTGTCCGCCGAGGCGGTGCGGCACAACCTGACGTCGATGGAGCGCTTCGCGGGGCGGCACGGCCTGGCGTTCGCGCCGCACGGCAAGACGTCCATGGCGCCGCAGCTCTTCCAGCGGCAGCTCGACCACGGCGCGTGGGGCATCACCGTCGCCGTCCCGCACCAGGCGCGGGTGGCGCGCGCGTACGGGGTGCCGCGCCTGTTCCTGGCCAACGAGGTGGTGGACCCGGCCGCGCTGGCCTGGCTCGCCGCCGAGCAGGACGACGACCCCGTGTTCCGCTGCGTCTGCTACGTGGACTCGGCGCGGGGCGTGGAGCTGATGGACCGCGCGCTGCGGGACGCGGGGGCCGGGCGGCCGGTGGAGGTGGTGGTCGAGCTGGGCGTGCCCGGCGGGCGCACCGGCGTACGGGACGCGGCGGAGGCGGCGGTGGTGGCGGACGCGGTGGCCCGTACGGGGACGCTGCGGCTGGTCGGCGTGGCCGGGTACGAGGGCGAGGTGCCGGGCGCGGACGCGGCGTCGGTGCGGGCGTGGCTGGCGGGGCTGTGCGCGCTGGCGGCGGACTTCGATGCGGCGGGGCGGTTCGCCGGGGTGCCGGAGATCGTGGTGAGCGCGGGCGGCAGCGCGTGGTTCGACGTGGTGGCCGAGGTCTTCGAGGGGCTGCCGGGGCTGTCGCGGCCGGTGCTGAAGCTGCTGCGGTCGGGCGCGTACGTCAGTCACGACGACGGGCGGTACCGGGAGGTGACGCCGTTCAACCGCGTGCCGCAGGAGGGGTCGCTGCTGCCCGGTTTCCGGCTGTGGGCGCAGGTGGTGTCGCGTCCTGAGCCGGGGCTCGCGCTGGTGAACGCGGGCAAGCGGGATGTGGCGTACGACCTGGGGCTGCCGGAGGTGCAGGCCGTGCGGACCGTGGACGGTGAGGTGCGCGGCGGGGGCGGGCTGAGCGTGGCGCGGCTGGCGGACCAGCACGCTTTTGTTGTGGGGGACGTCGTGGGGGAGGGGGTGCCGGAGGTCGGGGACTGGGTGGGGCTCGGGATGTCGCATCCGTGCACGATCTTCGAGAAGTGGCCGCTGATCCCGCTGGTCGCGGGCGACGGCACGGTGACCGACTACATCCGCACGTTCTTCTGAGGGCGTACGGGTGGGTGGCCGGGGGGGGGGGGGGGGGGGGGGGGGAGGAGGGGGGGGGG
>NZ_JBJZOH010000031.1:0-59560 GCF_047200595.1 Streptomyces sp. MS19
CGGCGAGCCTCACGCCGGACGGCGCGACCTGGCGCGTCGGGGAGAGCGGGCCCGTTCACCTGTGGAGCCGTGTGGAAGACGTACTCGACGCCTACGACGCCGCCGGTGCCCCAGGGGCGGCGGACTTCACACTCACCATCGACGGGGACGGGCAGCGCCTCCACCACCCCGGCATGCCCCGGCTTGCCCTGCCAGCCGTCTGACGCGTCGCTCTGGCGGATGGGCCGCTCGTCTCCCATGGCGGGTGGGGATAGCGTGCGCGGGTGTGGAGAGTTCTCGTCACCGGCATGTCCGGGACCGGCAAGTCGAGTGCGTTGTGGCGGCTCGGGCGGCTCGGGCATCGTGTGGTGGACACCGACACCGACGAGTGGAGCCGCTGGGTCACCCAGCCCGACGGGTCGGCCGACTGGGTGTGGCGTGAGGACGCGATGGCGGAGCTGCTGACCGGTCACTCCAGCGGGAAGCTGTTCGTCTCGGGCTGCAAGACGAACCAGGGCGCGTTCTACCGGTGGTTCGAGCACGTCGTCCTGCTGAGCGCGCCTGCCGAAGTCCTCCTGGCCCGGATCGCGGAACGGACCACCAACCCGTACGGCAAGACCGACGAGGAACGCGCCCTCGTCCTGTCCCATCTCGCCCACGTCGAACCCCTGCTGCGCGCGGGGGCCACGGCCGAGATCGACGCGTCCGCGCCCCTGGACGAGGTGGTGCGGCGGCTCGACGCGCTTCAGGCCCGTCCGGTGCCTCCGGAGGCGCGGCGGCGGTCGAGTTCGGTGTAGCGGGCGCGCATTGCCGCGCTCGCGGCCGGGCCCGCCGTGAACACGTAGGCGTCGCTGTCGTCCAGGGGCTTCCCCGTGCGCGCGTCGACCACGATCGGGTCCGTCTCCTCGCCGGTCGCCGCGTCCACGAGGATCATCGACCGGTCCTCCGGGGCCAGGTGCCGGTTGCCCCAGGCGGCCAGGGTGACGATCACCGGGCGCAGGGAACGGCCGCGTTCGGTGAGGACGTACTCGTGGCGGACCGGGTTCTCCTGGTATGGGCGCCGTTCCAGCAGGCCGTCCGCGACGAGGGTCTTCAGGCGCGCGGTGAGCATGCTGGTGGAGATGCCCAGGCTCTGCTGGAACTGGTCGAAGCGCGTGTAGCCGTCGAACGCGTCGTGGAGGATCAGCAGCGTCCACCACTCGCCGACGTGCTGCACGGTCGTGGACAGCGGGCACTCGCGGTCCTCCAGCCTGACCCTGCTCGCCATGGCACCCTCCCCAGTCACTGCTAAAGTGAAAGTCACTGACTTCTATTCTAGCAGTCACCTACTCGTGTGAGGCAGCCATGACCCACCAGCCCGAACCGGTCGACATCGCGGGCCTGCCCAAGGCCGTCCGGCTCCACCTGCTGGCCCACGACGCGCGGGACGCCGCCGCCGCCCTCGCCGCGTTCGCGCCGGAGGCCGCCGTCACCGACGACGGCAGGACCCACCGGGGCCACGCCGCCATCGGGGAGTGGTTCGAGGAGGCCACCTCCCGGTTCACGTACACCGCCACCCCGGTCGGGGCCACGCACGACGGGCCCGGCGCGTACACCGTCGTCCAGCACCTCGAAGGCGACTTCCCCGGCGGCACCGTCGATCTGCGCCACCGGTTCACCCTCGACGGGGACGGGCTGATCAGCGCGCTCGTCATCGCCCCCTGAACAGCACGGCCCGAGAGCAACGAGAGCAACGAGGAAGCATGAAGACCTGGTTCATCACCGGCGGCACCCCGGGCGGCTTCGGCCCGGCCTACGCCGACGCCGCGCTCGGACGCGGCGACAACGTCGTCCTCACCGCCCGCCGCCCCCAGTTGCTCGCCGACTGGGCGCGCCCCCACGGCGGCAGGGCGCTCGTCCTGCCGCTGGACGTCACCGACGCCCGGCAGGTCCGGGAGGCCGTCCGCGCCGCCGAGGAGCGGTTCGGCGGCATCGACGTCCTCGTCAACAACGCGGGGCGCGGCTGGTACGGCTCCGTCGAGGGCACGCCCGAGGCCGACGTGCGGCGGTCGTTCGAGCTGAACTTCTTCGCCGTCGCCGATGTCCTGCGCGCCGTCCTCCCGGGCATGCGGGCCCGGGGCGGCGGGTGGGTCGTCAGCATGTCCTCGGTCGCCGGGCTGCGGGGCGTGCCCGGCTTCGGCTACTACAGCGCCGCCAAGGCCGCTGTCGAAAGCCTGACCGAGGTGCTGCGGCGGGAGGTGGCGCCGTTCGGCATCCGCGTGCTGGCCGTCGAGCCCGGCGCCTTCCGCACCCGCGCGTACTCCGGCTTCGCCGACGAGCCGGTGGCGGAGACGGTGGACGCGTACGTGCCGCTGGTGGAGGACGTGCGCGCCGCCATGGTCGGGCAGGACGGGCGGCAGCCGGGCGATCCCCGGCGAGGGGTCCGGGCGGTCCTGGACGCGATGGAGCAGGACGCGCCGCCGCACCGGCTCGTCCTCGGCTCCGGCGGCTATGACGCCGTGCACGGTCAACTGGACGGCATGCTCAGCGAGTTGCGCGCCCACGAGGCCGCCTCGCGCGGCGCGGACTTCCCTCCCGGCCCGTAGCACGCGGGAGCAGCGACGGCGTGGCCGGCAGCAGGAGTCCGGCGGCGGCCGGCAGGCCCCGACCCGCCGTCAGCGCCGCGATGGTGAGCCCCGCGCTCACCGACCACACGGCGAGCGTACGGGCGACCAGGCCGCCGTCCGTGTGCTGGAGCCGGTACGTGGCCGGCACCGGGTTGAACAGCGCGCAGCACGTCACCAGCCCGAGTTGCAGGGCGACGAACAGCACCATCCCCGGCACCCCCGCCGGGATGAACGCCAGCCCCAGCGGCCAGCACACCCGCAGCCACCCGGAGGCGCGCAGCACCGCGTGGCGGCCGTACCGCGCCACGAGGCGGGGCGCCATGCGCGAGCCGGCGAGGCCGCCGGCGCACGGCAGCGCGAGCACCAGCCCGTACCGCCAGGGTTCGAGCCCGAGGTCGCGCAACAGGAGGACGGCGAGGAGCGGTTCCGTCGCCATGATGAGGCCGTTGACGGCGAGGGCGTTGAGGAACAGCGGGCGCAGCACGGGGTGGCCGAGGTTGTGGTGCCAGCCCGTCGGCAGGTCGCCCGCCCGGGGCCGCGCCGCTCGCGGCCCCGGGCGGGGGCCGGTTCCGTGCCGCCGATGGCGCGGATGCCGAGGGCGGACAGCAGGTGGCTCACCGCGTTCACCGGCCCTGACAGCGCGACCGCCGCGCCGCCCACCGGCGGGCCGGTCATGGTGGCCGTCCAAGTCGTCGCCTCGAACCGGCTGTTGGCGGCGAGCAGGTCACCGGGCGGCAGGAGGTGCCGCAGGTACGCGCCGCTCGCCGCGCGGAAGGCGATGTCGGCCGCCGCGACGACGACCGCGACGGCGAGCAGGTGCGCGTAGCCGAGGCGCCCCAGCGCGTACGCGGCCGGCACGGTCAGCAGCGCCGCGCACCGCACCAGGTCCGTCGCCACCATCACCGGCCGCTTGCGGCGGAACTCCACCCACGGCCCGAGCGGCACCGCCAGCACCGCCCCCACGGCCCGCCCCGCCGCCGCGAGCAGCGCCACCCGCGCCGGTCCGGCGTCCAGCACCTCCACCGCGACCAGGGTGAACGCCCCGAAGCCGAGCGCCGTGCCGTACGCGCTCACCGCGTACGCCGCCCACAGCCACCCGAACCGGCGCCCCAGCGCCCGCCTGCCCGCCGTACCTCTCACGCCCGGCATCCAAGCCGCAGCCGGGGGAAGAAATCAAACAACTGTTCCCGCGCGGGCGACAACCGCCCGTTGTCGCGCCTACCGCGCCCCGGCGTCCCCGTCCCCGTCCCTGCCCCAGTCCGCCAGCGCCGCCGCCAGGGCGCGGACGAGGCGGTCGAAGCTGCGGTCGATATCGACGGGCAGCGCGAAGGCGCCGCCGGTCTCCAGCGCGACGAACCCGTGCAGCGCCGCCCGGAAGGACCGGATGGCGTCCACGGCGTCGTCGCCGCCGAAGCCGTAGCCGCCCATCACCGTCGCCAGCACCTGGACGGCACGGGCGCTCGCCGCCTCGTCGTCGGCGTCGCCGGGGACGGGGGCCCGCTGGGCGGCCTGGTAGCGGCCGGGGTGCTCCAGCGCCCAGGCGCGGTACGCGTGCGCCACCGCCACCAGGGCGTCGGCGCGGGCGCGGCCGATGGCGGCGCGGCCCAGGACGTCGGCCAGCTCGTTCTTCGCCAGCACGGCGATGCGCTGCCGGAGCGACGCGAGGCCGTCGACGTGCTTGTACAGCGACGGCTGGCGCACCCCCAGGCGGGCGGCGAGGGCCGCGAGGGTGAGCCGGTCGGTCCCCGTCTCGTCGGCCATCGCGGCGGCCTCGGCGACGACCCGTTCCGTGTTCAGTCCTGCTCTAGGCACGGGCGGCGTTCTCCTTCAGGAACGGGAGCACCAGCGAGACGACCTGCTCCGGGAACTGGTCGTGCGGGTAGTGCCCGGCGCCCTCGACCAGCTCCACGCGGCCCAGGCCGGGCGGCAGGGCGGCCACGATGCCCGCGCCCTCGGCGTGCGGGTCGGCCCAGTCGGGGTCGAGCGTGCCCATCACGACCAGGACTGGCGCGCGGACGCCGCCGAGCTGCGCGCCCGCGTCGGCCGGGGCGGCGCGGAGCATGCCCGTGAACGCCTTCCGCCGGCCCGGCTCGCGCAGCATCGCGTCGATGCGGTCGAGCCGCCCGGCCCAGTCGGCCGGGCGCACGCCGGGGTACGCGACGTCGAGGTACGCGCGCCACTGCCGCGTGCTGCCGGACACCGTCGCGCCGAGGAGGCGCAGCATGCCCTGCCGGACGCGCTTGATCCGCAGGTCGCCGGGGCGGATCGACTGCTTGCGGGTGAAGGGGGCCAGCTCGACCAGTCCGCTGACCAGTCCGGGTTCCCGCGCGGCGGCGATCGTGGCGGCGCCGCCCGCGATCGAGTGGCCGACGAGCACGGCCGGGCCGCCGAGGTGCCGGACCAGCGCGAGCAGGTCGCCCGCGATGGCGGTCCTGCTCCAGTCGGACCAGTCGGCGCTGGACTCGCCGCAGCCGCGCAGGTCCACGGCGGCGACGCGGTACCCGGCGGCCACCAGGGGCGGGACCACCGAGCGGTACGCGGCGCGGCTGTCGCCCAGGCCGTGCGCGAGCACGACCAGCGGGCCGGTCCCCGCCACCTCGTACGCGATCGTGCCGCCGTCGACGGCGAGGTACTCGGTCATGGCCCCTCCAGGACTCGCTATTGCTTATAGCCGGAAAGCTATGCCCGATAGCCAACGCTGTCAAGCCCGCTGCCCGGGACGGTCTTGCCGGGCAGGCCGCCACGGTCGGCCTACGCGCATCGACACACCGGTGCGCAAGAGGGCACATCGCGTCGTGCTCCGCCGGGATCAGGCCGCACCGATGACGCGCCGACACGGTCCCGCCGTCCAGGGGCAGGCACGTTCACGGCGCTGTGTGCCGCCACATCGCCGCACAGCGCGATGGCGGACAAGACGAAGGAGAGACCGCATGAGTGTCATCGTCAGGCGCCTGGGTGATGCCCTGCCGCCCGGCTTCACCGACTTCGCCGATTTCTTCGCCGACTGGGAGAACGCCTTCTGGGCCTATCCGAAGGACGATGTCAGGAACGACTACAACTCCATCGTCTTCGGCGGGACTTCCGCCGACGAGCAGCTGCGGATCATGAACCAGCCGGAGTTCCGGCTGCTGCACAGCCTCCTTCCGGCGGGCACGACACCGGTGACAGCGTTCTGCCAGATCTACTCGCTGAAGTACCGGCGGCAGATGCTGACGCTGGAGATCTCCGGCCTCTACACGATCAAGTTCACGCTGTGGCCGCACGTCAGCGCCAGCCCACTCGGCCCGCAGTCCGCCGACTTCGAGTACACGCTGTACGACAGCGCCAGGGGGACCGTGCCCGTCACCGTCGCGCTACCGCGCCTCGTCCCCGCGACGGACTGACCCGCACCCGCCGGGTCCTGCCGACGGCCGCACCCCCGGTCAGCGCTCCGCCGAGGCGGCGTCCAGCAGCAGGTCGTGCAGCGCCTCGGCCGCGCCGGACGGTTCGGCGGGGGTCAGGATCACCTGGTCCGCGGTGGTCGAGGGGCCGGTGAGGGGGATGACGCGCAGCCCCGGCGGCCGGTGGTCGAGCGCGGACGCGACGGTGATGCCGATGCCCGTCCCGGCCGCGACGTGGGCGGCGATGGCCTGCACGCTGTCGGCCGTCCTGATGATCCGCAGGTCCGCCCCGCCGATGCGGAACGCGGCCAGCAGGCGGTCGCACAGGCCGCTGTTGATCTGGTGGGGCCAGGTGAGCAGGGCGGTCGTGGACAGCTCCGCCGCGCTCAACTCGGCGCGGTCGGCGAGGGGATGGGCCTCGGGGACGAGCGCCGTGAACCGCTCGGTGGACAGCACCCGCGTCCGTACGCCCGTCACGCCGTCCGTCGCCCAGCCGACGCCGAGCCCGATCGCCCCGGCCCGCAGGGCGGTGAGCTGGGCGGTGGTCGGCATCGGCTCGGGGACGATCGTCACGCCGGGGAAGCGGTCGCGCAGCCGGGGCAGACAGCGCAGCAGCAGCCGGTGGCCGGTGTACTCGGCGTGCCCGACGACGAGGGTCGTGCCCGTCCCGTCACCCGCCGCCAGGGCGCGGCCGCGCTGCTGGAAGCGGCGCAGCTGGGCGAGGGCGGCGTGCGCGTCGGGCAGCAGCGCCTCGCCGAGGCCGGTCAGCGCGACGCGGCGGCTGGTGCGGTGGAACAGCCGCCCGCCCAGCGTGCTCTCCAGCCGCCGCACGGCGTCGCTGACCGTGGGCTGCCCCCGGTGCAGGCGCGCGGCGGCGCGGCCGAAGTGCAGCTCCTCGGCGACGGCGACGAACGCCTCCAGTTCCATCCTGTCCACCCCGCCAGGCTAACGCGATCGATCGGCGGCACCGATCGCTGCACGTCGAAGTCTCTCGTTGATGCCCGGCCGCGCACGCGCTGTGATGGAAGGGCAGGCAGGAGCAGGCTCGACCGGAAGCAGTGAGAAGCACATGACAGTCAACGACGCCACCGTCACCGTGACCGTGGTCTACCACTCGGTCCACGGCCACACCCAGGCCCTCGCCGAGCACCTCGCCGCCGGGGCGCGGACCGTCCCCGGCGCGGAGGTGCACCTCGTGGAAATCCGAGCCGAGGACGTCAACGCGGGCCGCTGGTACGACGCGGAGGCGATGGCGCTGGTCGGGCGCTCCGACGCGCTGGTCCTCGGCAGCCCGACGCTGATGGGCAGCGTTTCGGCGGTGTTCAAGGCGTTCATGGAGGCCGCGTTCACGGCGTTCACGACGCAGGCGTGGAAGGACAAGCTGGCCGGCGGGTTCACCATGTCGGCCTCGCAGAGCGGCGACAAGCTGACCGTCCTCCAGCAGCTGTCCGTCTTCGGCGCGCAGCTCGGCATGCAGTGGATCGGCGTCGGCGACATGCCCGGCAACAACTGGACCGGCGGCTCGCGCGACGACCTCAACCGGCTCGGCTCGTGGCTCGGCCTGATGAGCCAGAGCCACGCCGACCTGGACGCCGACGCCGCCGGATCGCTCGGCGACATGATCACGGCGGAACGGTACGGCGAGCGCATCGCGCGCCTGGCCCAGCGCTGGGTCAACGGCACGCCGTACGAGACGCCCCGCATGACCGAACACGAGGCCCGCGCCCTCTCCGCCTCCCTCCGCGAGACGGCAGGCGCCGCCTGATCACGCGGGCGGGCGCCCGTACGCCATGGCCGGCGCGCCCACGGTGCCGGCCATGGCCCGGCGCAGTCCCGGCGGCGCCAGGGCCTCGACGTCCACGCCGGGGCGCAGCAGCTCACCGCACGCGTGCCCGGTGCGCCCCCGGCGGCCGTCGCGGCGGCCTCGACGGCCCGCACGACCTGCGGCGGGACGTTGTGGGGCGGGCAGCGGAGCGGCCCGCGACGGCGGCAGCGACGCCCACCTGCCGGGGCAACTCGCCCATCCGCACACCGTCGTGCACGCCGAGGACCTGACGACGGCGGCCGTCCTGTCGGGCCTGCGCGCCGGACGCAGCTGGATCGCCGCCTCGGCCGCCGTCGAACTGGACGTCTCCGCCGAGGCATCGGGCCGCGTCGCGGGCATCGGAGAACGGCTGGCGGCGGACGGCGCGGCGCTGGTACGCGTCACCGTGGCGGGCGTACCCGGCGGGACCGTCACCCTGCACACCGAGCAGGGCCCGGCACACCGCACCACGGCGGAGACCGTCGAATGGCACACGGACGCGGCCTTCGTACGCGCCGAAGTCCGCCACCCCGACGGCAAGATGGCCGCCCTGACCAACCCCGTCGTACTGCGCTGAGTCGGACGCGCTCTCAGCCCAACTCGGCGTTGCCGAGCGCCTTCAGGAACGCCCCCCACGCGGCACGGCGGACGGCCACGACCGGGCCGTGCGGGACCTTCGAGTCACGCAGCGGCATGACACCCACGTCACGAAGGTGCACGGGCGAGCACTCGACACACTGGCCGCCATCCCCAGCGCTGTACGACGACTTGACCCACTCGGCGACGGCCGGGCCTGCACTCGTTCGCGCGTTCACCGGTATTGCTCCTTCAGCAGAGTGTTCATGAAAGTCCCCGACTTGGCGGGTGGCCACGCGTGCGCCCGCAGTCGATCGTACGTTTTCTGAGCCTTCGTGACGACGCCCGTGTCATCGAAGATCCGCCCGCCGCGCGGCCCGTCCGAGTACAGCACCGGAGGTGAATCCTCGAACTGGAGCAGGGTGAAGGGCCGCGTCACATCATCCGGGGCACCGGCGGAGAAAGGCAGTACCTGGAGAGTCACGTGGGCATGGGCTGAGAGATCCAGCAGGTGCTGAAGCTGGTCTGCCATCAGGGAGTTGCCGCCCACCACGGTCCGCAGAGTGGCCTCGTGCATCATTGCCCAGAGTTCGGGCGGATCTTCCCGCGTCAGAGCCTCGTGTCGGCGCATGCGCGCCGCCACCTTGCCCTCGATCATGTCCTGCTGCGCACGGGGGTTGGCCGCGCGGAACACGGTCCGCGCGTACTCCTCCGTCTGGAGCAGGCCCATGACGAGTGTGGTCGAGTAGTCCAGTATCGCCGCCGCCTTCTCTTCGAGCTGGACGTACGGCACGAACCAACTCGGGTGGTCGCTCTCGGCGATGCGGCGGCGCAACCTCTCCAAGAGCGGATGCGTGTCGAAGACGAGGTCGCACTTCTGCGCGAACTTCTCGCTCGGGAAGACCGTGCCCCCCTCCACCTTGCTGACGTAGGTCTGCGAGTAGCCGGCGCCCTGCGCGAGGTGCTGCTGCGTGAGTCGGCGCCGTCTGCGTACCTCCTTGAGGTCGTCACCGAAGCCATTCATTTCGCCGAGCGCGATGTCCTCTTCCATGTCCCTGACCTCCTCTGTCCGCCCTCCACGGCGACGGGCTGGATCGAGCGAATATGAATCCGACGATTCCTGCGCGACCTGGCCGCTTGGTTCCGTGTTGCTCTGGTCACAGTCCGAGTGCGGCCATCGCGCCGGTTTCGTCTGAGGGAGTAGCCCGTGAGCGACCATATGGGTGCACAGCGTCTCGTCGGTTCTGAACATCATGATCCGGATCGTCTGTGTGATGAGCTGCGTGAGGCGTTGGCCAACGTGGGGGTGAAGCTGCCGTCGCTGGCGGTCGATCCGGTCACGTCGCAGCCGTACTACCGTGCCCCGCTTATCGAGTTGGGGCGTTGCAACGTGGACACGGCCGCCCGGCTGCTGGCCGTGCTGCGGGGCGTTCCCGAACGGGCGGACGAGCGGTGAACGAGAGTACGGCTGTGGACGGGGGCGGCCAGGAGGGGGACAAGCGGGCGTCCGTGCGGGATCTCGGTGCCGAAGTGGAGGCGATGGGGCGGGCGATTGAGGACCACCTCGCGCTGTTGCGCGGCGAACGCTGCTCCTGGCCCGGCTGCCCGCCCGTCGGCGCCGTCCGCTGCCGACGCGGCCTGCCGTAGGCCCGGTCTACGTCAGGGGGGTGGTCGGGGCGTGCAACAGGGGGCGGTCGCCCAGTGGTTCGGTGAGTCCGATCACGCGGGAGACGGGCAAGGGCTGGACGGCGGCGCACATCTCGGCCGGGTCGGGGCGCAGTTCGGCGCTGAGGGGGGCGATCTCCACGCTGTCGGGGCCCTCTTCGACCAGGACGCCGAGCGGTCTGTAGCGGCAGGCGGTGCCCTCCTCGTAGCGGATGACGACCTCCCGCCCGCCGTCCCGCAGGGCCGCGAACTCCCAGGGCAGGACGGCCGCGCCGGGGCGGGCCGCCCGTGTGACCCGTGGTGCGGCGGAGATGTCCTGCGGGGGGCCGTCCGGTGGTGCGGCGGGCGCCAGAGCGTCGGCGGACGGCGGGCCGAGGGGTGGCGGGACGGTGAGCGCCGCCCGTTCGTCAGCGTCGTCGCCGGCGCAGGCGGCCACGGCGGCGAGGAGTGCCGCCGTGGCTGCCGTGCGCCGAGTCCGTGTCACACGAGCAGTGTTCAGGAAGCGGTCGCGTCGGACAATGCCGTGAACTCCTCGTCGGAGAGTTTCACTCCGGCCGCCGCCGTGTTCTCGTCCAGGTGCTGCACCGAGGACGTGCCCGGGATCGGGAGGATGACCGGGGAGCGGTGCAGCAGCCAGGCCAGGGCGAGTTGGGACGGGCGCAGGCCGCGTTCGTCGGCGATGCGGGTGAGCGGGCTGTCCGTACCGGCGAGGCCGCCGGTGGCCAGCGGGTGCCAGGGGATGAACGCGATGCCGTTCGCCTCCGCGTACTCCAGCACGTCCTCGTCCGCGCGCTCGCCGAGGTTGTAGCGGTTCTGCACGGACACGATCGGCGCGATCTCCCGCGCCGCCTCGATCTCCGCGACGCTCACCTGGCTCAGGCCGATGTGCCGGATCTTGCCCTCGCTCCGCAGCGCGGCCAGTTCGCCGATCTGGTCGGCGAGCGGCACGTCCGGGTCGATGCGGTGCAGTTGGAGGAGGTCGATGCGCTCGACGCCGAGGTTGCGCAGGTTCAGCTCGGTCTGCTGCCGCAGATAGGCCGGGCGGCCGACCGGCGCCCACCGGCCGGGGCCCTGCCGCGTGAAGCCGACCTTGGTGGCGATCACCAGCTCGTCGTCGTACGGGTGCAGCGCCTCGCGCAGCAGCTCGTCCGCGATGTACGGGCCGTACGCGTCGGCGGTGTCGATCAGCGTGATGCCCAGCTCGCGCGTGCGGCGCAGGACGCGCAGGGCCTCGTCGCGGTCCCTCGGCTCGCCCCACACCCCCGGGCCAGGCAGCTGCATGATGCCGAAGCCGAGGCGGGTGACGGGCAGGTCGCCGCCGAGGGAGAACGTGCCGGATGCCGCCGCGAGGCGCTGGTCGTCGGTCATGGGTGCTCGTGCCCTTCGTCGGTCGTTCGTCGTACCACGACCGCAACCTAACGAGCGCCCGCGCTGTTCCCCGGCATCACCGCGCCCGAAGGGCCCTCAGCCGAAGCGGCCCGAGATGTAGTCCTCGGTGGCCTGCACCGACGGGTTGCGGAAGATCTTCTGCGTCGCGTCCACCTCGATCAGCTTGCCCGGCTGCCCGATCGCCGCCAGGTTGAAGAACGCGGTGCGGTCCGAGACACGCGCCGCCTGCTGCATGTTGTGCGTGACGATGACGATCGTGTACCGCGTCTTCAGCTTGTCGATCAGGTCCTCGATGGCCAGCGTCGAGATGGGGTCGAGCGCGGAGCACGGCTCGTCCATCAGCAGCACGTCCGGCTCGACGGCCGTGGCGCGCGCGATGCACAGTCGCTGCTGCTGGCCGCCGGACAGGCCGGCGCCGGGGCGGCCGAGGCGGTCCTTGACCTCGTTCCACAGGTTCGCGGCGCGGAGGTTCTGCTCCACGATGCCGTCCAGCTCGGACTTCTTGTACCGCGTGCCGTTGAGCTTGAGGCCGGCCGCGACGTTGTCGTAGATCGACATGGTGGGGAACGGGTTGGGCCGCTGGAAGACCATGCCGACCGTGCGGCGCACCGAGACGGGGTCCACGCCAGGGCCGTACAGGTCCTCGTTGTCCAGCAGCACCTTGCCCTCGACGCGGCCGCCCGGCGTCACCTCGTGCATGCGGTTCAGGGTGCGCAGGAACGTGGACTTGCCGCAGCCGGACGGGCCGATGAAGGCCGTGACCGCGCCCGGCTCCACGTGCATGGTGATGTCCTCGATCGCCTTGTGCGTCCCGTAGTAGGCGGTGAGGCCGTTCACGTCGATGCGTTTGGCCATGATCGGTGTCGTTTCTTTCTCTCTGTGAGGGGCGGCCGGGCGTCAGCGACCGGGCTTCGGTGCCTTCCAGCGGGCGACGGCGCGCGCCGCCAGGTTCAGGACCATCACGAACGCGATGAGGACGAGCGCCGCCGCCCACGCCCGGTCGTACGCGGCCTCGGTGCCGAACGACCACTGCTCGTACACGTACAGCGGCAGCGACGACTGGGCGCCCTCGAAGACGTTGCCGTTGATCATGTTGGTGCCGAAGACCAGCAGGATGATCGGCGCCGTCTCGCCCGCGATGCGCGCCAGCGCCAGCATCACGCCGGTCGCGATGCCGCCGATGGCGGTCGGCAGGACGACGCCGAGGATCGTGCGCCACTTCGGCACGCCCAGGGCGAGCGACGCCTCCCGCAGCTCCGCCGGGACCAGCTTCAGCATCTCCTCGGTGGAGCGGACCACGATCGGCATCATCAGGATGGCCAGCGCCATGGCGCCCGCGAAGCCCGAGTAGCCGAAGTCCAGCATCATGATCCACAGGCTGAGGATGAACAGGCCCGCGACGATCGACGGGATGCCCGTCATCACGTCCACGAAGAACGTGATCGCCTTCGCCAGCCGCCCGCGCCCGTACTCCACCAGGTAGACGGCCGTCAGCAGGCCGACCGGGATGGCGATCACCGAGGCGATCGCGACCTGTTCGAGCGTGCCGAGGATGGCGTGGTAGATGCCGCCGCCCGCCTGCCAGCTGAGGACGCCGTTCATCGAGTGGGTGAGGAAGTACCAGTCCACGTGCGGCACGCCGCGCCTGATCGTCTCGTACAGCAGCGACGCCAGCGGCAGCAGCGCCACGAGGAAGCACGCCCACACGAGCAGCAGCGCCAGCCGGTCCACCGCCCGCCGCCTGCCCTCGACGCGCCAGGCCAGGCCGAACGTCGCGGCGACGAAGACGACCGCCGCGATCAGGCCCCACTGAAGGTGACTGTGCAGGCGGCCGACGACGCCCACGACCACGGCGAACGCGACCGCGCCGACCAGCAGCGCGCCCGTCGCCCAGCGCGGCAGGCGCGGCGGGCGCAGCGACGCGGGGGCCACGAGCGGGGCGTCCGCCGTGGCGTCGGTGACGGGTCGTGATCCGGTCATGCGGCGGTCCCCGAGTACTCCTTGCGGCGCGCGATGATCAGCCGCGCCGCGCCGTTGACGAGCAGGGTGAGGAGGAAGAGCACCAGGCCGGAGGCGATCAGCGCGTCACGGCCCATGGAACCGGCCTCCTTGAACTGGCTGGCGATGTTCTGCGCGAACGTGGCGCCGCCCGACTCCAGCAGGCTCGCGTTGATCAGGAAGCTCGGCGACAGCACCGTCGCCACCGCCATCGTCTCGCCGAGCGCGCGCCCGAGGCCCAGCATCGACGCGCTGATGACGCCCGACCGGGAGAACGGCAGGACCGTCATCCGGATCACCTCCCAGCGCGTCGCGCCCAGCGCGAGCGCCGCCTCCTGGTGCCCCTTCGGCGTCTGGCGGAACACCTCGCGCGTCACGCTCGTGATGATCGGCAGGATCATGACCGCCAGCAGGATGCCGACCGTCATCAGGGAACGGGCGGGCGTCCCGTCGTACGCGAAGATCCCCGTCCAGCCGAAGAACCGGTCCAGCCACTCGTACAGGCCCGTCATGTGCGGCACCAGGTACAGCGCGCCCCACAGGCCGTAGATGATGCTCGGCACCGCCGCCAGCAGGTCCACGAGGTAGCTGAACGTCGCGGCGACGCGGCGGGGCGCGTAGTGCGAGATGAACAGGGCGATGCCGATCGCCACCGGCACCGCCAGCACCATCGCGATGACGGAGCTGACGACCGTGCCGAAGAGGAGGACGGCGATACCGAAGACGGGCGGGTCGCCGTTGGCGTCCCACTGGAAGGTGGTGAGGAAGTTGCCCTCGTTCCGGGAGATCGCGACGACCGCCCGGATGGCCAGGAAGACGGCGATGGCCGCCATGATCGCGAGCAGGGCGATGCCCGAGCCGCGGGACAGGCCGCTGAAGACGCGGTCGCCGAGGCGCTCGGCGTTCCGCTGCGCGTCCCGCTCGGTACCGGGCGTCATGACAGCTCCTCGACGCGCGCGCGTACCCGCTCGACGATGCCGTCGGACAGCGGCGCGTAATCGATCTCGGCGAGGTCGCGCTGCCCCTGCTCACCGGCCGTGTACTCCAGGAACGCCCTGGTCAGCGGCAGGGTGCCGGGGGCGTTGCCCCGGTCGCAGACGATCTCGTAGGTGACGAGGACGATGGGGTAGACGTCGGGCTCGCGCGTCGCGTGGTCCAGGGTCAGGACGAGGTCACCGTCCGCGCCGGTGACGTCCGCCTCGGCGAGGGCGTTCGACGCCGTGTCCACGTCGGCGGGGACGGGCTCGTCGGCGCCGGTGGCGACGCGGACGGTGTCCACCTCGTTCTGGTGGGCGTAGGACAGCTCGAAGTAGGAGATCGCGCCCTCGTTCTGCTGGACCTGGCCGACGAGGCCGGACGAGCCGTCGGCCGACTGGCCGCCGCGGCCGCGCCACGCCTTGTCCGGCTCGTGCGGCCAGGCGTCGGGGGCGGCCTCGTGCAGGTAGGCGGTGAAGTTGTCGGTGGTGCCCGAGCCGTCGGAGCGGTGGAACGGGGTGACGGGCAGGTCCGGGAGGTCCGTGTCCGGGTTGAGCCGGGCGATGGCCGGGTCGTCCCAGCGGCCGATCTCCGAGTCGAAGATCAGCGCGAGGGTCTCCGCGTCCAGGACCAGGTCGTCCACGCCCGGCAGGTTGTAGCCGATGGCGATCGGGCCGGCCAGCATCGGCAGGTGGATCGCGCGGCCGCCGTCGCGGCACACGGAGCGTGACTCCTCGACCTCGCGCGGGGACAGCTCGGAGTCCGAGCCGGCGAACGCGGTGGTGCCCTGGAGGAACTCCTGCACGCCCGCGCCGGAGCCGGTCGCCTTGTAGTTGATCCGGCCGCCTGCACAGTTCGCCTGGTAGCTGTTCACCCAGATCTCCATGGCGTTCGCCTGGGCGCTGGAGCCGGAGGCGAGGAGCGTGCCGTCGCCCGGCGCGCAGTCGACGTCCTTCGGGGAGAACCGCACGGCACCGGGGAGGCCGGAGTTGTCGTCCGAACCGCAGGCAGTGAGGCCCAGGCCGGTGAAGGCCAGGACCGCCGCGCCGAGGCGTAGCTTCACTGTCGTGTCGTTCCTTCCCGTTGCCACTTACGTTCGAAAGTAGGCAGCCAAGGTGAAGTCATCGATGGGCGTAAGTGAAGAGGAGATGAACCCCAGCGGGCAGGGAGGTTGCCCGGAAGGTGCACCTTACTGCCTGCCCCGGCGCGTATTCGTTACGCTATACCCATCAGGGGTATAAGAGTCCGGGAGTACCGATATGACCAGTTCGAGCGCATTCACGGCGGACCCGGGCGCGGCACACGAGGCCGCGCGCCCGGACGGACCGCACGGGTACAGCAAGGACAAGGACGCGCACCTCAAGCGCCTGCGCCGCATCGAGGGGCAGGTCCGCGGCCTCCAGCGGATGGTCGAGGAGGACGTGTACTGCATCGACATACTCACCCAGGTCTCCGCTTCCACCAAGGCCCTCCAGTCCTTCGCCCTCCAGCTCCTGGAGGAACACCTGCGGCACTGCGTGGCGCACGCGGCCCAGGAGGGCGGGCCCGGGATCGACGCGAAGGTCGAGGAGGCGACGGCCGCCATCGCACGGCTGCTGCGGTCCTGACGCGGCGCGGCCGACCCGGGCACCCGGTGTGCTGAACCGTTACGCCACCGCGCCCTCGAACACGTCGTCCGACGCGGGCAGCGCCACCTCCACGGGTGCCCCGAAATCGCGCAGGATCACCGTGGAGGCCACCTCGACCGTCGCTTCCGCCTCCCCGCCGCCGCTGCCGCCGCCGCCCGCGAAGCTGAACTGGTGCCTGATCTTCCGCAGCAGCCCGCGGGCGTCGAAGTACACGTCGAACGGCACCCGGGTGCGCGTGAAACCCCCCACCGCCGTCGCCAGCTGCTCCCGCACGCCGCCCGTCGCCAGCTCGGCGGCGGCGGCGATGTCGGTGACGCCCCGGTAGTGCCGCAGCCGCTCGCCGTCCTCCTCGGACCAGCCGAGGTCCGTCGCGTACGCCACGCCCCGCAGCAGCTCGGCGGCCGTGATCGGGTCGGTCGCGCCGCCGGTCACCAGATTGCCGTCACGGACCGCGTCCGTCTCGATGCGCACCCACTTGTCCTCGGGCACGCCCGCGCCGCGGTTCTTCATGTACAGCAGGCCAGGCACGAACACCTCGGTGACGGGCCCGCCCTCCGGCAGCGTCAGGCGCAGCTCGCCCGTGCGCTCCCCGTAGTCGAACGCGCCCTCGCCCTCGATGGTGATCCGCGTCCCGCCGGACGCCATCCGCAGCGCGGTGAACGCGTGGGACGTCCCGGAGGCGGCGAGCACGTCGGGGGCCTGCCGGACGACCTCGCGGGCGTCCGCCGCGCCACCGCCGCCCTCCGCCGCGGCCCCGGTGCCGGAACACCCGGAGGCCGCCAGCGTCACCCCGGCCGCGAAGAGGGCGACCTTCCCGTTCCTGAGCGTGCGCCGCGCAGCCATGACCTGCCGACACCCCCATAACCGTCGTATCGGACTCGTCACGCCTAACGAGACCCTGGGACGGCCGTTACGGTGGAGACGTGGAGGACGAGGGTGAAGAGAGCACGCCGTCGGCACACGAGCGCGGGCACCGCGTGGTGCTCACCGAACGTGGCCCGTTCCTGGCGCCTGAGTGCAGCTGCGGCTGGTACGGGCCGGCGCGCCGCTCCCGCCCGCTCGCGCGGAACGAGGCGGCGGCCCACGTGCAGGCGGCGGGCGTGCCCTGAGCGACCGGACCCGGCGGGAACTCCCGCTGTGGGCCGTCCAGTTCACGCACGCGCCACGCCGCTGATCGGGTGACAATGCCGTGCCGCCCGCCCCCGCCTCGCCAGGGTGGGCGCCATGGCAATCACACGAGTCCTCCGCCGGGTCGCGGCCGTCGCGCTGCCCCTCGGCCTGCTCTTCACCCCGATCTCCCTCACCGCCGCCCCGACCGCGGGCGCGGCCGTGGCCTGCCCCACGGTCGACGACCCGCTGTACGCCGCGGCCACCCCCGGCGTGGACGTGGACCGCATCTCCCCCGACCCGGCCTGGCGCACCGACTGCCGCCAGCTCTACCGGGCCGACCGCAGGGACCCGGCCGTCGTCTTCGCGGCGGGCTTCGAGCCCAGGGACGTGGTGGACGGGCAGTACGACCTGGAGCAGTACGTGCTGGTCAACCAGCCGTCGCCGTTCGTCTCCACCACCTACGACCACGACCTGTACAAGGAGTGGAGCTCCGGCAGCTTCAACTACTACATCGACGCCCCGGGCGGCATCGACGTCAACGCGACCATCGGCGACCAGCACCGCTGGGCCGACCAGGAAGAGGTCGCGTTCCCGGGCGGCATCGCCAGCGCGTTCATCGCCGGCGCCTGCCCGGTCGACCCGGAGACGCGCACCGAGATCATGGCCGACTGCGTGGACAACCCGCACTACGAGCCCTGGCGCCGCCGCTGACGCGACGGGGCCAGGCCGACGGCGGCCGGGCCCCGTACCGCTACGCGGCCAGGCGCGGGTCGTCGCCCGTGCCGGGGCGGGGCGTGAGCCAGGCGAACGCGCGAGTGCGCCCCGCCCCACGCACCAGGGGCGTCAGGACCGCCATCGCGGCGGGCGCGAGCAGCAGGGCGACGGCGGTACCGAGCGCGAAGCCGCCGATGACGTCGCTGGGGTAGTGCACGCCGACGAAGACACGCGCGAAGCCCTGGCAGGCCGCCAGGGCGAGGGCGGCGACGCCGATGCCGCGGTGCACGAGGAACAGCGCGGCGGCGATGGCCATCGCCGCCGACGCGTGGTCGCTGACGAAGGACCAGCCGTCCTTCCCGTCGACCAGCACGGTGAGTTCACCGGGATGGTCGACGAACGGGCGCGGCCTGGCGACGAAGTCGGCGATCGGCATGTTCACCAGCCGGGCGATCCCGGCGGCGAGCCCGGCCCAGAGCAGCCCGGCGACGGCGGCCGCCGCGTCGGCGCGGCGGCGTACGGCGAACCAGGCGCAGCAGACGAGGGCGACCAGGGCGAGGGGGATGCCGTACTCGCCGAGGAACGCGACGGCGTCCGCGACGGGTCCGGGAAGGCGGTCGGCGAGACCGTTGATGCCGTAGAGGATGTCCAACTCGACGTCGGGGTTATCGAGTGCAGCCATTGCCGATGCGGCCCCTTCATGCTGTGGGGGAACCCTGCCGGGGGGAGGCAGGGCGGAGGAGCCCCTGTACCACTACAGGTAACGCCAAGAACGTCCCCGTCCGTGCCGGTGTCCACCGAAGGAGCACGACAGCGTTATCGAACAGCAACGGGGGCGACGCGCGGCGCGTGGGTCACGCCGCCGTCGGGCGGGTCGCCCCAAAGTAATCGGGAGAATCAATCGGGTCAAAACGGATCTCGGCGCCGGTGTAGGGGGCGTTGATCATGTACCCGCCGCCGACGTAGATGCCGACATGGTGGATGCTCCGCGAATCCTGGAGATCATAAGCGAAGAACACCAGGTCGCCGGGCAGGAGTTGGTCGCGCGACGGGTGCGGGCCCGCCGTCCACTGGTCGTTGGCCACGCGCGGCAGCTCGATGCCCACCGACTCGTACGCGGCCTTCGTGAGGCCGGAGCAGTCGAACCGGCCGCCCTGCTCGGGCGTGCCGTTGCCACCCCACAGGTAGGGGGTGCCGAGCTTGTCCTGCGCGAAGTGCACCGCGCCCGCCGCCTGTTCGAGGGGCGGGACGCCGGTCTCCTCGTCGGGTGCCGCGAAGCTCGCGGCGGAGGTGGTGATGACGTCCACGTAGTGCCGGGTCTCGGCGTACGGGGGCACGCCGTTGTAGCGGATGACGGCGTAGGGGCCCGCGTTGTAGGCGGCCAGCATGTTGGCCACCGGGTCGCCTGGCACGTCCTTCACCTGCTCCGCGAGCGCGCAGTCGTAGCGCGCGGCGGAGGCGATGGCGTCGGCGGGGTCCCAGACGTTCGCCCGCCCGTCGCCGTTGGCGTCGGTGCCGTAGGCGGCCCAGGTGGCGGGGATGAACTGGGCGAGGCCCTGCGCGTTGGCCGAACTGGTCACGTCGGCCTGGAAACCGCTCTCCTGGTTGAGCTGCGCGGCCAGCAGGGCGGGCGAGAGGGCCGGGCAGGACGCGCCGTACCGCTGGACGAGGGGCGCGTACGCGGCCGGCACCGCGTTGGGCGCCAACCGCCCGCCGCCCGTACCGCCGTTGCCGCCGCTGAGCAGCCCGGCGGCGGCGCCGTACACACCGACGACGAGCAGCGCCATGAAGCACGCCAGCAGCGCGAAGCCGCCGCCCACCGCCAACAGGACCTTCCGCATACGTCAACTGTCGCCCATGGCAGGGGTGATGCGCCACTACGGTGCGGTGAATCCGTTGCACCCGCCCCCGCCCTCCTGAGCGGCCCCGGTCCCGGTGCCCGTCCCGGCGCCGCGGCCCACCAGGCCGGGGACGACGACGGCCGCCACCGCGACAAGTGCCGTCAGCATGGCGCGCAGGGGCCGCCGGGGCAGTACGGGTGCCGGTGTGGAACAGGCCTGCTACGCACGGCGGTCGGGGCGCGGGCGTACGGCCGGGTCGTGACGGTAGGTCACAGGCGTCGGCCAAGCCGTCCCGCCACAACGCCGCTTCCGTCGGCCGGGCGTGGCACAATCCGATGGAGTAGCGGCAACAGGTGCCTGTAGGGCGGTGAGTTCGGTGGATGAGAACGAGGAGAACATCGACAGCATCATCGGTGGGATCGCGCCCGACTGGGGACCGTTCGGTGCCGTGGGGGAACAGGCGCGGACCATGATCCAGGTGATCATGGCGCTCGCCATCCTGATCTGTCTCGGCATCGCCATCTGGGGCGCGGCGCAGCAGCGCATCGGGTCCACCGCGACGCGGGACAGCTTCAGCGCCGAGCAGGGCAAGGGCCTGATCGTGGCCGGGCTGACCGGGGTGTTCATCATCGGCTCCCTCGGCACGCTGTTCACCATCATCTACGGGATGTCGATCTAGGGCATGCGCACGCCGGTACGAGTGGCGGCCGCGGCCGTGGTCGTCGCGCTGGCCGCCGGCTGCTCGGTGGGCCCGGCGTCCGACCGCGCCGCGCGCGAAGGCGTCGTCCCCGCCGGGAACGGGGGGAACGGCGCGACGGACGACGGTGGTTCGCCGGAAGGCGGCGACGCCGGAGGCACCGGCGGCGGGACGATACCCGACCC
This sequence comes from Streptomyces sp. MS19, assembly GCF_047200595.1. Classification (NCBI taxonomy): domain Bacteria; kingdom Bacillati; phylum Actinomycetota; class Actinomycetes; order Kitasatosporales; family Streptomycetaceae; genus Streptomyces; species Streptomyces sp. MS19. The sequence continues at coordinate 20,548 of NZ_JBJZOH010000031.1, forward strand.
GCCCCCGCAGACCGAAACGCCGGAGCCACCCCCGGAGCCCGCCCCCGCGCAGGGCACCGCCGACATCACCGGCACCCTCGAAACGGGCACGTCCGCCGCGTGCTGCCTCGCCGCGCTGCCGGACGGCGGCACGCTGATCGGCACCGCCGGTGGGGGGCTCGTCCGGCACGTGTCGGCGGACGGCACGGTGACGGACGTCGGGACGGTCCGGAACGCGACCGCCATCCTCGGCCTCGCCGTCCCGCCCGACTTCGACATCACCGACAGCGGCGGGCTGTACGTCTACTTCGCCACCGCGTCGTCGGCCCGCGTCGGCCGCTTCTCCTACTCCGCCTCACGCGAGGTCGGCAACCGGCTGGTGACCGAGCCCGACATCCTGGTCCGCGGCATCCCCCTCGGCGCAGGCCGGGACGGGGGCGCGCTCGGGTTCGGGCCCGACGGGATGCTGTACGTCGGCACGGGCGACGCCGGTGTCGCCGCGCAGGCCGCCGACCCCGAGTCGTACGCGGGCAAGATCCTCCGCATGCGGCCCGACGGCCGCGTCCCCGCCGACAACCCGCAGGAAGGTTCCCTCGTCTACGCGTCCGGCCACGGCGACGTCACCGGCTTCGCCTTCGACGCGCTCGACCGCCTGTGGGCCGTGGACGCGGGCGGCGCCGACGGCGTCGAGCTGAACTCGATCGCCCCCGGCGGCGACTACGCGGCCATGCCCCCCGTCCACACCTGGCCCGAGCCCTTCACGCCCGGCACGCTCGCCTTTTCCGCCGGTTCCCTCTGGCTGCCCGCCGCGGGCGACCCGGGTCTGTGGCGCGTCCCCCTGAACGGCACCGAGCTGACCGCCGACCCGCGGCTGCTCCTCGCCGACGAGGGCCTCACCGCCCCCGCCGCCGCCCAGCCGGGCCCGGACGGCGACGGCGGCCTGTGGGTCCTCGACGGCGGCACGGGCGACCTGCTCCGTACCGACGTGTCCTGATTCACACGGCTACCGCGCGTCACCCGCGCAGGCCGCGCGCCGCCAGGTCGAGCAGGGCGAACGCGAACAGCGCCATCCCCACGAAGCCGTTGACCGAGAAGAACGCCCGGTTCAGCCGCGACAGGTCGTCCGGCTTCACGATCGCGTGCTCGTAGACGAACGCCCCCGCCACCACCGCGAGCCCGGCCCAGAAGAACGCGCCCGCGTCCGTCGCCGCCGCGTACCAGACGAACAACGCCATCGTCAGCGCGTGGCACACCCGCGCCCCGTACAGCGCGCCCGCGATCCCGAACCGCGCCGGGACCGACCGCACGCCCTGTCCCCGGTCAGCCGCCACGTCCTGGCAGGCGTAGATCAGGTCGAAGCCGCCGATCCACAGCCCGACCGCCGCGCCCAGTATCACCGCGTCCCACGACCACGAGCCGGTCACCGCCAGCCAGCCGCCGACCGGGCCCATCGCCTGCGCCAGGCCCAGGATCGCGTGCGGGTAGTCCGTGAACCGCTTGCCATACGGGTAGACCACCATCGGCACCACGGCCACCGGCGCGAGCACCAGGCACAGCGGGTTCAGCAGTGCCGCCGCGCCGAGGAAGACGGCGAGCGCCACCGCCGCGCCGGTCCACGCCGTCCGCACGGACACCGCTCCGGTGACCAGCTCGCGCCCGGCCGTCCGCGGGTTCCGCGCGTCGATCTCCCGGTCGATGACGCGGTTCGCCGCCATCGCGAACGTGCGCAGCCCCACCATCGCGACGGTGACGAGCAGCAGCGTCCCCCACTCGACGGTCTCGTCCCGCCCGTCGAGGAACATCGCGGTCAGCGTCGCGATGTACGCGAACGGCAGCGCGAAGACCGAGTGCTCGATCATCACCAGCCGCAGGAACGCCTTGACCCGCCCCGCGTCGGAATCACCCGCCACCGTCGCCGTCACAGCCCGTACTCCTTCCACCGCCGGTCGACCCGTTCCGCCGTCTCCGGGTCGGAGACGATCATCCGCGGCCAGCCGCCGTCCCGCGTGTACCCCTCGCCGGGCCACTTCGCCGTGGCGTCGATCCCGGCCTTGCCGCCCCAGAACTGCTGGTACGAGGCGTGGTCGAGGTGGTCGACCGGGCCCTCGGTGAGCAGCAGGTCGCGGGCGTAGTCCACGTTCCCCAGCGCCCGCCAGGCGACCTCGTGCAGGTCGTGGACGTCGCAGTCGGCGTCTACGACGACGACCAGCTTCGTGAGGGACATCATGTGCGCGCCCCACACGGCGGACATGACCTTCTGCGCGTGCTTGGGGTACTTCTTGTCGATCGAGACGATCGCGCAGTTGTGGAAGCCGCCCGCCTCCGGCAGGTGGTAGTCCACGATGTCGGGGATGATCACCTTCAGCAGCGGCAGGAAGAAGCGTTCCGTCGCCCGCGCGAGCGGCCCGTCCTCGGTCGGCGGGCGGCCGACGACGATCGACTGGAACAGCGGCTTCTTCCGCATCGTCACGCAGTCGATCGTCAGCGCGGGGAACGGCTCCTGCGGCGTGTAGAAGCCGGTGTGGTCGCCGAACGGGCCCTCGGGCAGCTCCTGCCCCGGCTCAAGCCAGCCCTCCAGCACCACTTCCGCCTGCGCGGGCACCTGGAGCGGGACCGTCACGCAGTCCACCATCTCCACGCGCCTGCCCTGCACGAAGCCCGCGAACAGGTACTCGTCGATGTCGCCGGGCAGCGGCGCGGTCGCCGCGTACGTCACGGCGGGCGGGCAGCCGAACGCGATGGCGACGGGCAGCCGCTCGCCGCGCCTGGCGGCGACCTGGTAGTGGTTGCGGCTGTCCTTGTGGATCTGCCAGTGCATGCCGATGGTCCGCGCGTCGTGGCGCTGGAGGCGGTAGAGGCCGAGGTTGCGGACGCCGGACTCGGGGTCCTTGGTGTGGGTCAGCCCCAGGTTGAAGAACGAGCCGCCGTCCTCCGGCCAGGTGAACAGCGCGGGCAGCCGCGTGAGGTCCACGTCGTCGCCGCGCAGCACGACCTCCTGCACGGGCCCGTTCTTCACCTTCTTCGGCGGCACGTGCGCGACCGACGCGAGCTTGCCGAACGCCTCCCGGACGCCGACGAAGCCCTGCGGCAGCTCGGGCTTGAGCAGCCCGGCGATCTTCTCGCCGATCTCCTGGTAGGACGCGAGGCCGAGCGCCTTCAGCAGCCGCCGGTCGGTGCCGTACACGTTCATCGCGAGCGGCAGGTCGGAGCCCTTGACGTTCTCGAAGAGCAGGGCGGGGCCGCCCGCCTTGTTCACCCGGTCGGTGATCTCGCCGACTTCCAGGTGCGGATCGACCTCGGCCTTGACCCGCTTGAGGTCCCCGTCCCGTTCGAGCGCCTTCAGCAGGCCGCGCAGGTCGTCGTACGCCATGCCGCTCAGTATTGCCGACGCATTACCCTGGATTTGGTCAGGGGGCCCGCCCGCAGGCCCCGGTTCACTTCACCCAGGGGGACTACCATGCTCAGGGTGCTGCTGTTTCTGGTACCGCTAGCGCTGGCCGTCTACGCCCTGGTGGACTGCATCAGCTCCAAGGACGAAGACGTCAGGCACCTTCCCAAGCTCGTGTGGATCGCGCTGATCGCCCTGGCCTGGGTGATCGGGCCGCTCGCCTGGATCCTGGTGGGCCGCAGGCGCGGCGCCGCCGCGGCCCGCGGGCGCGGCGGGGTCCGCTTCGTCGCCCCTGACGACAACCCCGAGTTCCTGCGCTCCCTCGGCGACGACGCCTCGCCCGGCGCGCCCGCGCGGCGTGACGAGGCGGAGAAGGACCGCGAGCTGCTGGAGACGTGGGAGGAGGACCTGCGCCGCCGCGAGGAGGAGCTGCGGCAGCGGGACGACACCGACGACGACAATCCGGCGGGCGGCAAGAGCTGAGCCCGCTCCCGCGACACGGCGAGAGGCCGGAACGGACGATCCCGTTCCGGCCTCTCGCGCTTCCCGTGTCACCGGCGGGTCAGACGCCGCCGTAGCCGTGGAGGCTGTCGAAGAAGATGTTCACGCCGTAGTAGTTGATCAGGAAGCAGACGATGCCGGCGATCGCCAGGTACGCGGCCCGCCGTCCCTTCCACCCGGCCGTGGCCCGCGCGTGCAGGTAGCAGGCGTACGCGACCCAGGTGATGAACGCCCACGTCTCCTTCGGGTCCCACGCCCAGTACCGGCCCCACGCCGTCTCGGCCCAGATGGCGCCCGCGACGATGGTGAACGTCCACACCGGGAAGACGGCCGCGTTCACCCGGTAGCTGAACCGGTCGAGGCTCAGCGCGGACGGCAGCCGCTCCAGCACGGAGGTGGCGAGCCGCCCCGGCTGCCCGCCCGCGGCGAGCTTCGCCTCGTACCGGTCGCGGAAGAGGTAGAGCACCGCGCTGACCGCGCCGAGATAGAAGAGGCCGCCGCAGACGATCGCCAGCGGCACGTGAATCCACATCCACATGGAGTCGAGCGCGGGGACGAGCTGCGTCGACTCGTTGTAGAGGACGGTGACGGCCAGGCCGAGGTCGAGCAGGACGGTCGTCACCAGCGGCAGGCCGAGCCAGCGGACCGGCGTGCGGGCGGCGAGGAAGCCCAGGTAGCCGGCGATGCCGACAACACCGAACGCCACGGAGAACTCGTACATGTTCCCCCACGGCCCGCGGCCCACGGCCACGGCGCGGGTGACCACGGCGCCCAGGTGCAGCAGGAACGCGAGCACCGTCAGCGAGACGGCGATGCGCCCGTACGTGTCGCCCTGCGCGTCCTCGCCCGCCGCGCCGGGGCCGTCCGGGACGGCGTCGCGGGACGGCGTCGTGGAGCGGCTGACGATCCGGGGCCGCTCCAGCACGCTGGTGCCGCCGCCCTTGCGGACGGTGACGGCGGGGCGCTGGGCGGGGACCGCGGCCGTCTCCCCGTCGGTGTCCCCGCCGGTGAGGGCCGCCGCCGTGCGCGCGACCCTGCTGCGGCTGCCGAAGATCCACTCGGCCGTGTAGGCGAGGAACGTCAGGGCGTAGACCGCCATGGCGGAGTAGACCAGGGTGTTGCTGAGGTCGGCAAGACCTTCGTTGGCGGCGGCGAGAGTCATGTGCGTGCTCCTTCGGCAGCGGCGGACTCGGTGGAGGGGACGTCTGCGGCGTCGCCGTGCGCGGGGTCGTCCGGCAGCAGGGGCGCGTCGGGTACGAGGGCGTCGGCGAGCGCGGCCAGCTCGGCGGGCACGCGCGCCGACTCCGTACGGCCCAGCGCGGCCATCTCGACGACGGTCCGCCCGTCGTCGCCCGCCCAGGCGCGCACCCACACGCGGCGGCGGCGCAGCATCAGCGAGCCGACCAGCCCGGCGATGGCGGCGAGCGCGCCGGTGAGCGCCCAGGTGTTGCCCGACCGGGAGGCCATCTGGAAGGTCGCCCACTGGTCGAAGCTCTCGAACGTGATGGAGCCCATGCCGTCCGGCAGGTCCACGGTGTCGCCCGGCTGCATGTCGAAGCGCAGCAGGTCGCCGTCGTCGCCGGTGAACTGCTCCATGTGGGTCGTGTCGAGCTGGTAGACGTTCTGCGGCAGGCCCGAGTCGACGCCGAGGTCGCCGTGGAAGGCGTTGAGCGTGAGGACGGGGAAGTCGGGCTCGGGGAACGTGGAGTGCGGGCCGCGCACCTCGTCCACCCCGTACGTCGGGTTGAAGAAGCCCTGGAACGCGAGCTGGTCCGGCTCGCCGTCCGGGCCGACCGCGTCGGGGACCTTGATGACGCCGGTGGAGGTGAGCGCCGAGTCCTGCGGGATGAACGGGACCGGGCCGCTGTACACCACGTCGCCCTGGCCGTCGCGCACGGTGACGTCGGGCGCGAAGCCGTGGCCGATGAGGCGGACGCGGGTGTCGCCGATGCGCAGCGGCGTGTTCACGTCGATCGTCGTGTCGTGCTCGCGCCCGTCGTCGGTGCGGTAGGTGACGTCGGCGGTGAACTCGGTGGGGGTGCCCAGGTCGGGTCCCGAGCGGGCGAACGAGGCGTGGAAGTCGTTCAGCGTGAAGCCGAAGCGCTCCAGGTCGTCCAGGTCGTAGAGGGTGCCCGACTCGAAGTCGTCGTACATGGTGATGTTGTTCGCGAAGCTGGTGCCCTCGACGACGAGCTTGCCGCCCTCGGCGTAGAAGAGGCGTCCGATGGCGAAGGCGATCAGCAGGACGACGAGCGAGAGGTGGAAGACGAGGTTGCCGGCCTCGCGCAGGTAGCCCTTCTCGGCGGCGACGTGCGGGCGGCCCGCCGCGTCCTCGGGCCTGTCGGTACGGAAGCGCCGCCGCTTCAGCAGCCCGTGCGCGGCGTCGAGCACCTGCTCGGGCGGGGCGTCGGTGCGCCAGGTGGTGTACGCGGGCATGCGCGTCAGCCGCCGAGGGGCGCGGGCGGGGCGGCCGCGCAGCTGGCCCACGAACTGCCAGGAGCGCGGCAGGATGCAGCCCACCAGCGAGACGAACAGCAGCAGGTAGACCGCCGAGAACCACACCGACGAGTAGACGTGGAAGAGCTGGAAGGTGTCGTAGAAGTCCGACAGCCGGGGGTTGCGCTCGCGGAAGTCGCGGACGCCCAGCTCGTCCGTGCCCTCCTGGGGGATCAGCGAGCCGGGGACGCTGGCGAGGGCGAGCAGGAAGAGCAGGACCAGCGCGACGCGCATGGAGGTGAGCTGCCGCCAGAACCAGCGGGCCCAGCCGAGGGTCTCGCGCGCCGTCCAGGCCAGCGCGCCGCCGACGCCAGGGGCGCGTACGCCGCCGAACGAGCCGGGGGCGGACGCCGTGGCCTCCTCCTCGGCGGGCGCGGTGGTCAGCCCGCTGCCCGCCACGGCCTCGTCGGCGTCGCGCGCGGCGTCGTCGGTCCTGGTCTCGTCGGGCGGGGTGGCGTCGTCGGTCATGGCGGTCAGACCCCTGTGGTGAAGTTGCTGGTCCAGTAGCGCAGCTCGGACGTCACGTCGTTCCAGGCGCCCGTGACGAGGAGCAGTCCGGTGACGATCAGCATGCCGCCGCCGATCCGCATCACCCACACGTAGTGCTTCTTCACCCAGGCGAAGGCCCCCAGCGCCCGGCGGAAGGCGAGGGCCGTGAGGATGAACGGCAGCCCGAGGCCGACGCAGTAGGCGAACGTGAGCAGCGCGCCGCGCTCGGCGGTGCCCTGCTGGAGGGCGAGGAACTGGACGCTGCTGAGCGTCGGGCCGATGCAGGGCGTCCAGCCGATGCCGAAGACCACGCCGAGCATCGGCGCGCCCGCGAGCCCTATCGACGGCCTGCGGTGCAGGCGGAACTCCCGCTGCCCCAGCCGGGGGACGACGCCCATGAAGACGATCCCGAGCACGATCGTGAGCGCGCCGAAGATCTGCTGGAGGCCTGTCTGGTGGCGCAGCAGGTTGCGGCTGAACTCGCCGAACAGCGCGCCTGAGGAGACGTAGACGGCGGTGAAGCCGAGGACGAAGAGCGAGGCGCCCGCGAGCATCCGGCCGCGCCTGGCGGTCCCGAGGTCGGCGCCGCCGACGCCCGTCACATAGGAGAGGTAGCCGGGCACGAGCGGCAGGACGCACGGCGAGAAGAACGACACCAGCCCGCCGAAGACCGCCACGGGGATCGCGAGCAGCAGCGCGCCGGTGAGGATCGTCTCGTTCTGGCCCATGACCGGGTCAGCCCTCGGCGATGATCGGGTCGAGGACGTCGCGCAGGTCCTGCTCGCTGAGCGGCGTCAGCGCGCGTACGGCGACGCGCCCCTCGCGGTCCACGATGAGCGTGGACGGGACGCCCTGCGGGTTGAGGGTGCCCTTGGGGAAGTCGAGGAGGACCTGCCCGTCCGGGTCGTAGAGGCTCGGGTAGGGGACCTCGAAGCGTTCCTCGAAGGCGTTGGCCTGGTCCTTCGACCGGTCCTGGAGGTTCAGCCCGACGAACTGCACGCCCTGGTCGGCGGTGTCGTTGGCGACCGCCACCAGGTGCGGCATCTCGGCGCGGCAGGGGGCGCACCAGGAGCCCCACACGTTCAGCACCAGGACCTCGCCCCGGTAGTCGGCGAGGCGGAGCTGGTCGCCCTCCAGGGTCTCGCCCTCGATGTCCGGCAGTTCCTGCCGGTCGGCCTCCGCGACCCGGATCACCTCCCCCGTACCGTGCACGATGTTGGTGTTGTCACCGGAGGAACCCGCCTGCTGGCCCGTGCAGGCCGTCAGCGTCAGCACCCCGGCAGCGAGCCCGGCGACGCCCACGGCCAGAGACCGGAACTGGATCATGTGAAAAGTTTCCCATGCGTGTACGGGCGATCTTCGGTGCCCCCCTTGTCCCATTGTTTCCCCAGGTGGGACGGCCTGTCCGGGGGCCGGGGGACCCCTCGCGGTCAGGCGCCGAAACCCTTCGCCCCCTTGACGGGACGCGCCCCGGCACGCAGGTGCGCGGGCAGCAGGTCGGCGGCCGGCTCGGAGTAGGTGACGGCGACGATCTCGTCCCCCTCGTAGATGAAGCTCGTCAGCGACGCGAGGGTGCACTCGCGCGAGCGCGGGTCGTGCCACAGCCTGCGGTGCTCGACGTGGCAGCGCAGCACCCACACCGGCAGCTGGTGGCTGACGAGGACCGCCTCGTGGCCGCGCGCCGCGTCACGCGCCGCGTCGAGCGCCTCGCGCATCCGGCGCGCCTGCTCGGTGTACGGCTCGCCCCACGAGGGGCGGAACGGGTTGCGCAGGTGCCGCCAGTTGCCGGGGCGGCGCAGGGCGCCGTCGCCGACGCCGAAGGTCCTGCCCTGGAAGACGTTGGCCGCCTCGACGAGCCGGGGGTCGGTGCGCAGGGTGAGGCCGTGGGCCGCCGCGATGGGGGCGGCGGTCTCCTGCGCGCGTTCGAGGGGCGAGGCGACGACCTCGGTGATGTCGCGGTCGGCGAGGTGCGCGGCGACGCGTTCCGCCATCTCCACGCCGAGGGCGGAGAGGTGGAAGCCCGGCAGCCGCCCGTAGAGGACGCCGGTGGGGTTCTCCACCTCGCCGTGCCGCATCACATGGACGACCGTGCGCCCCGTGGCCTTCTCCGCCGCGCCGCTGTCCTGCCCTGCGCTGCCCTGTCCTGCGCTGCCCTGTCCTGCGCTGTCCGCTGTGTTCATCCGCCCGTGCCCGTCCGCTATCCCGTTCTCCTCCGTCACCGTCGCCGCCCCCTCAGACCTCGGCGGCCGCGCGAGCGGCCGTGGGCAGTGCGGCGGCGATCCGTTCCATCGCCTGCGCGTCGTGCGCCGTGGAGACGAACCACGCCTCGAACGCGGACGGCGGCAGGTGGACGCCCTGCTCCAGCATCGCGTGGAAGAAGGCCGTGTAACGGTCGGTCCGCTGGGCCTTCGCACCCTCGAAGTCGGTGACCGGCGCGTCCGTGAAGAAGACGGAGAACATGTTCCCCGCCCCCGAGACGACGTGCGGCACACCCTCCTTGGTGAGCGCCGCGCCCGCGAGGCCGCGCAGCTCGGCGGCGGTCGCGTCGAGCCGCGCGTACGCCGCGTCGTCCAGCAGCCGCAGCTGGGCGAGCCCGGCGGCGGTCGCGACGGGGTTCCCGGACAGGGTGCCCGCCTGGTAGACCGGCCCCTCCGGCGCCAGCCTGGCCATCACGTCGGCCCGGCCGCCGAACGCCGCCGCCGGGAAGCCGCCGCCCATCACCTTGCCGAACGTGATCAGGTCGGGGACGACGCCCTCGACGCCGAACCAGCCCGCGCGGCTCATGCGGAAGCCGGTCATCACCTCGTCCGAGATCAGCAGCGCACCCCCGGCCGCGCACAGGTCCTTCAGCCCCTGGTTGAAGCCGGGCAGCGGCGGGACGACGCCCATGTTGCCCGGCACCGCCTCGGTGATCACGCAGGCGATCTCGCCGGGGTGCGCGGCGAACGCGGCCCGCACGGCGTCCAGGTCGTTGTACGGCAGCACGAGCGTCTCGCCCGCCTGCGCGCCGGTGACGCCCGGGGTGTCCGGCAGGGCGAACGTCACCGCGCCGGAACCGGCCGACGCCAGCAGCGCGTCCACGTGCCCGTGGTAGCAGCCGGCGAACTTCACGACCTTCGCCCGCCCGGTGAAGCCGCGCGCCAGCCGGATCGCCGACATCGTCGCCTCGGTGCCGGACGAGACGAGCCTGACCTTCTCGACGGGCGTGACGCGCGCCGTGATCTCCTCGGCCAGCTCGACCTCGCCCGCCGTGGGCGTGCCGAACGACGTGCCGCGCCCCACGGCCTCCCGTACGGCGGCCAGCACCTCGGGGTGGGAGTGGCCGAGAATCATCGGTCCCCAGGAGCACACCAGGTCCACGTACTCGTGTCCGTCCGCGTCCGTCAGGTAGGGACCGGAGCCCGACGCCATGAACCGCGGCGTGCCGCCCACCGCGCCGAAGGCACGGACCGGCGAATTCACGCCGCCGGGGGTCACGGCGGAGGCGCGGGCGAACAGCGTCTGCGAAACTGGGGCTTCTGCGTAGGATGGCGTCACGCGATCCATGGTGACAGAGCCGTGTACAGGTCGGTCTCAGGGCGTTTCGCCGCGGCCTGACGGGGGAGGTCTTCCGAAACGATGATCGGGTCGCGCGGCGGGGGTCGCGAGTAGTCAGGTGGTGACATGCAGCGCGGTGGCGAAGTGGGCGAGGGAACCGGGGATCCCGGGCCGGAGCCCGCGGGGCCGCGCGCGCGGGCCCGCCGCGGCAGGCACCGCCGCAAGGGGACCGACGGCGTCACCGGAGACTTCGACCCCAGGGGCCGGAGCGGCCGGATGGCGGTGACCTACAAGTACTTCGGCGCCCCCGACGGCGCCACCGCCGCCCGCGTGCCGCTGTCGATGCGGCCCGAGGAGCTGGGCGGCGACGAACTGGGCCAGGGCATGTTCACGCGCATCAAGCCGGAGACGATGGCCGCCATGGTCCTCACCGGCATCGAGGGCATCCCGCTGCACCGCGTCCCGCCGCTTGAGCTGGTCGTCCTCCACCCCGACTACGCGGTCGTGAAATTGCCCACAACCGCGGTGGACCCGCTGCGCGGCATCGGGGACGAGACGGTCGGCGCGGCGGCGTTCATCTGGTCCACGGTCCCCGACCGCAGCGGCCCCAGCGACGCGTTCGGCGTCTACCGGCTGCTCAACGAGTGGCAGGACTTCTCGCGCCGCCTGCACGAGGCCGGTCATCAGCCGTACTGCCTGGTCTGGCCCTGATCCCATGCGGTAGACATGGTGGCCCTGCCGGTTCGATCGAGGGAGGGCGACCGGTGCGGCGCACCGCGACCACGACGCAGGCGCTTCTCGGGGGGCTGACGGCGGTGCTCCTGGCCGCCTGCTCCCCCGGGCTCGGCGGCGGCGACACGGAGGACCCGGGCGCGCAGCCCGCCGCGCCCCGCGCGCAGGAGCCGGCGCCGGGACGTTTCTCCAGCCTGCCGGAGCCCTGCGGCGCCGTCCCGGCCGAGACGCTCCGCGAGCTGCTGCCGGGCGGCGCGGCCGAGGACTACGCCGGCGAGCCGCGCGTGACATACGACACGGGCCGCCGCGTCGGCTGCTCCTGGGGGACGGTGGACGGCGCCGACGCGTACCGGCTCGCGATCGGCATGCTGCGGGTCGTCTCCTACGACCCGGCGGTCAGCGACGACGACCAGGCGGAACGGGACTTCGAGGAACGGGCCACCGACGCGGGCATCCCCGCGGACGCCCCGGCGGAGGGCGCGCTCGCGCCGCGGATGCTGGAGGGCATCGGCCAGATCGCGTACGTCGACGACCGGCTGATCGCGTCAGACGGCGGCCCGACGCGCGAGATCGATCTGACCTTCAGGAGCGCGAACGTTATCGTCACTGTGCAGTACGCCGTCTCGACCAGCGCGCCGGACGCCGTGCCGGAGAGCGAACCGCTCCAGCAGCGGGCCGGGACCGTCGCCCGGCGCCTCGCGGACGGCTTCGACGCCTAGCCGGGGCTGCCACCGATCACAGGAGCGATAACCTCATGGACCGCAACGCCAAGCGCCTCGCCGTGCGGACGGCGGCCTGGGCAGCCGTGCCCGTGCTGCTCGCCGCCGGCTGTTCCTCGGACTCGTCCGGTTCCGACGACGGGGCGGGCTCCGACGGCCCCACGAGCGCGGCGCCGGCGCCCGAGCCCGTACGGTTCGCGGCGCTGCCGGACGTCTGCGCGACGGTCGGGGCCGACCTGATCGGGGAGTACGTGCCCCGCGCCGACCCGGAGGACGGGGACACGCTCACCTCCTCGGACACGACCAGTTCGGCGACCTGCCTGTGGAGCGGCCTGGACGACTACCAGTTCCGCTCGCTGACCGTCTCGCTGCGGCGCTTCGACTCGGACCTGTCCATCGGCAGCGGCGACGAGCGCGCGGCGGGCTACGCGGAGCAGGTCACCGAGGAGGTCACCGGCGACGACGCCAACCAGGACGTCGAGACGGGCGCGCTGGACGAGGCGGGCGACGAGGCCGGCTGGATCGGCTACTCCGTCACCAAGACCGACGAGGACGACAACGAGCAGGACTACCGCGAGAACCGCGTCGTCGCGCGCGTCGACAACGTCGTGCTGACCGTGGACTACTCGGGCGCGGGCCTTGAGGGCGAGGACATGCCGGGCGCGGACGCGATCGCGGACGGCGCGGTCGCGGTGGCGCGCGAGGCCACCGCACGGCTGGACGCGTGGGGCGAGGAGAACGCGGGCGGCGCCCCGGAGTCGGACGGGTCCGGGGCACCGGACGAGTCGGGCGATTCCGGCGAGTCGGAGGAGAACGAGCCCCCGGGGAACGCTCAGGACAAGCCCGACGACAACGGGTGATCCCGCGGCGGGAGTTCGCGCGTTTGTGCGGATCCGCGGCTGACCTCTCTTGACGCATGTGCCAGTCTGGCGGCCGGAGTTCTCTCCGTTCGTTCAGTTGTCCAGTCGAGTCGGGAGGGACCGCGGGTGGCCGCGATCAAGCTCACACGCGCACACCGCATACTCGTCGGCATCGTCCTCGCCGGTGCCGTCGTCATCGCGGCGATCGGCTTCGCGGGCTCCTACGCCTCCGTGCGCGAGCTGGCCGAGGAGAAGGGCTTCGGGGCCTTCTCGCCGTTCTTCCCGATCGGCGTGGACGCGGGCATCGTCGTCCTGCTGGCGCTCGACCTGCTGCTGACGTGGCTGCGCACCCCGTTCCCGATGCTGCGGCAGTCGGCCTGGCTGCTGACGGCGGCGACGATCGCGTTCAACGGCGCCTCCGCCTGGGGCGATCCGCTCGCCGTCGGCATGCACGCGATCATCCCGCTGCTGTTCGTCATCACGGTGGAGGCGGCGCGGCACGCGATCGGCCGCGTCGCGGACATCACGGCGGACAAGCACGTGACTCCGCCCACGCGTGAACGCGTGGGCTTCCTGCGTCGGTGGCTAAGCCACTGTGCAGAGGGCCAGCCCGGCCCTGTCGAGGACGTTCGTCGCACCGACGTGGTCCGCGTTCGCCGCGAACGCGCACGCTGTGCACCGGAACTTCTCCTGGGTGACGCGGTTCTCCTTCGCCACATGTCCGCATCCGGGGCACGTGCGGGAGGTGTTGCGCGCGTCCACCGGAACCACCAGGCGACCGGCGCTCTCAGCCTTGTTCGCCAGGATTCCGAGGAACTGCGCCCAACCCGCGTCAAGGATGCTGCGGTTGAGTACGGCCTTTGCCCGGGCACCGTTCGGCAGGAAGCCGCCGGGCTGCTCGGGGTCGGCCTTGGGTGCGGGTGCGCGGGTCATGCCCGCCGTGTTGAGCCGCTCGTGCGCGATCACGTCGTAGCCGGTGATGAGCGCGCGTGCGGTCTTGTGGTGGAAGTCGGCACGCTGGCGCCGGATCCTGGCGTGCAGCCTGGCGACCTTCCGGGCGCCGGCCCGATGCTTCTTGGTGCGCTGCCTGGTGCGCTTCGGAAACGTCGCGAGGTGCCGCTGCGCTTCGGCCAGTTCACCGGCCGCTGCCTGAAGGAAACGCGGATTGGCGACGTGTCCGCCGTCCGAGGTGGTCAGGAAGTGGGTGACGCCCATATCGATGCCGACGTTCGCACCGGTGGACGGCAGCGGTTCGGTGGGCACCTCATCGCAGGCCAGGACGACGTACCAGCGGCTCCCCTCGCGCTTCACACTGATCGTCTTCACCCGGCCCTGCACAGGCCGGTGCCGGTGCACCCGGATGTGCCCAACGCCCTGGAGACGGACGCGGGTCTGCGGGTCGTGGGGCGTACTGTCCCAACGGCAGCCGTCACCGTCCCTGGGGAAAGTCACAGTGTCGAAGTGCCCGACGCCCTTGAAACGCGGGTAGCCCGGAGTCTGCCCTGCCTTGACCCGACGGAAGAACCCGGCGAACGCCTTGTCCAGACGGCGCAAGGTGGCCTGCTGCGAGGAGAACGACCAGCGTCCCTGACATTCGGGGTCGAACGCGCGGATCTCCTTGAGCTGCGCGGACTGGTCTCCGTACCTGACGCTCGTCTTCGAGACATGCCGGTAAGCGTCCCGGCGCTCCTGCAACGCACCGTTGTACAGCGAACAGTGGTCCCGCAGCATCTCACCCAACGCTGCCGCCTGACCGGCCGTAGGCCGCAGGAGGAACTTGTACGCGCGGATCACAAGCCGTCCCCCTTCTTCCCCGGCCGTTCCCCGGTGCCTACGTACTCCCGACCCTCGCCGCCGATACCGCACCGCCCGACGCGGCGATTGAAACTACTGCTGCTAGGCCGACCGGTCCTCAGTGGAGCTCTGCTGCTCAAGCTGTAGTTCCCGCTTGCGTTGCTCTTCCTTCAGACGCTCGACGAATCGTGCGAACATTCTCAGCCTCTCGTGCTCCGAGAGGGGCGCCGACGGGTCCGTTCCAGCATAGTCATCGAGCATGAACTGCGACGCGTTGTAATGCTTTTCGATATCGTCCGCCGTCGACTGTAGGTTGTACCCACGTTCGCGGAATTTGAAGTAGCCAGTGATGCCAGCAGAGATACCCACGAGGGCGCTGAGCGCTGAAGTGAGGATACGCAGAACCAAGTTCGAGCCTTCGTTCATCGCTGCCAGCGTCGATGTCACGATCGACCCTGTAATGATGATGATCTGGAAGAAGTTGTGGACTCGTCGATTTGTAGCGGCCCCCTTCCGGTACTGGTCGATCAGATCGAGAGACGCCTCACGATAGATCCTTAGACCCGACGGCGAGTCCAGCGGGAGCTTCGCCGCAGCTGTTTGTCGGTCCAGCGACGCGTTCCGCAGCGTCGTAGTCGACGCCACGATCTTCTTGCGGTTCCTCCAGAGTGCCCATCCAGCGGCCACCCACAACACCAGCACGATGACGAGCCCGGCATACCGCGTAAACGTCGGCTGCTCATCCCACAAGCCCACGACGACGGTGTACCCAAGCAGAAAAGCCAGGGCGATGGCGCCCATCATCGTCAGCAGGAAGATCCGCTGGAACGTCCGGGCCGCCCGAAGATCGTCTTCCAACTGGTCGAAGGCTTTCACCTTCTCGCGGTACTCCTGCTGAAGTGCCCTCTCCTGCGCCTCTGTCAACTGAGCCGGACCCGCCCCACCGCCTGCTCCTACGGTCACTATCTCCCCCTGTCGCTACGGCACATACACATGATGCCAGCCAGCCATCAACTACACCGACGTAACTGACGTACCGGAAGGAGCGCGCCCAGTCCCGCTGCACGAGACCGCCCTCGCGGGGCTCGCGGCGGCGGAGCGCGAGGCGCTGCCGCCGGGCGGCGCGTACGTCCCCGAGCAGCGGGCGTACGGCCAGGCGCCGCGCGCACAGGCCCCGGCGGCGCCGACCGCGCCGGTGGACGAGGGCGGGCCGGGCGAGCCGTGGTGGGTGGACAACCAGCCGCAGCACCAGCTCACGCCGCAGATCCAGTCCCAGCCCCAGCCGGAGCCGCAGCCGCAGCCGCAGCCGCAGCCGCAGATGACCGTGCCGGTCGGATCGGGCGGCAGGGTGCGTCCCCTCGGCAACGCCCCCGTCAACGGCCACGCCCAGTACCACCGCCCCGAGGCGCCGCCGCAGATCTTCCCGCAGGCCGAGGAACAGCAGCCGCACCAGGCCGAGCCACAACAGGCGCAAGACGTGGCCCAGTTGACCGAACCCGACGCCGCACCGCCCCCGCCCCTCAGCCCGGCCGACATCGAGGCGTACTACGCCGCCTACCGCCAGTACGTGCTGGAGAACGGCGAGTTCCCCAACGCGCGGCAGCTCTCGCGGTTCCTCAACGAGCGCCACGGCGTCACGGACGGCCAGGGCTCCCTGCTGAGCGAACCGTTCCTCCGCGACGTCACCCGCGGCTTCCGCGAGCGCTACAGCGGCGAGATGGGCACCGGCGTCTGACCGCCGGCGCCCCGCGCCCCGTTCAGCCGCCGAGCAGCGCCCGCACCCGGTCGGCGCCCACCGCGAGCAGCAGCGTCGGCAGCCGCGGCCCCGTCTCGCCGCCGACCAGCAGCCGGTACAGCAGCGCGAAGAACGCCCGCTGCGCCGCCTTCAGTTCGGGCGTCGGCTTCGCGTCGGGCGTCAGCCCCGCCTGCACCTTGGGCACGCCGTACACGAGCGACGTCAGCCCGTCGAGCGACCAGTGGCTGTCGAGCCCGGCGAGCAGCAGCCGCAGCGACTCGCGCCGCTGCTCGTCGAGCGACCCGAGCAGTTCCTCGTCCGGCGTCGCCCGCACACGGGTGCGCGCCTCGGGCGGCATCTGCGTCTGCACCCAGCACGCCGCCCGGTCGAGCCGGGGCCGCACCTCGTCCAGCGCGCGGACCGGGTGCTCCGGGTCGAGGTCGGCGAGGATGCGGAGCGTCTGCTCCTCGTCCCCTGTGGTGATGTCGAGGACGGACGTGAGCGTCCGGTACGGCAGCCGCCGCGGCGTCGCGGGCAGGGCGCCCGCCGCCGTGCCGACCGCGCGGGTCCAGGCGGCGAGGTCGCCCGGCTGCGCGGTCCCGTCGGCGACCTTGCGGTCGAGCGCGTCCCACTCGTCATAGGTCCGCTGGATCTCGCCGTCGAAGGCGATCTTGAACGACTGGTTGGGCCGCCGCCGCGCGTACAGCCAGCGCAGCAGCGGCGCCTCCATGATCTCCAGCGCGTCGGCCGCGATCGGGACGCCGCCGCGCGAGCTGGACATCTTGGCCATGCCGGTGATGCCGACGAACGCGTACATCGGGCCGATCGGCCGCTCGCCGCCGAAGACCTCCTTGACGAGCTGCCCGCCGACGACCCAGGACGAGCCGGGCGAGTGGTGGTCGACACCGGCGGGCTCGAAGACCACGCCCTCGTACGTCCAGCGCATGGGCCAGTCGACCTTCCACACGAGCTTGCCGCGCGTGTGGACGGCGAGCTTCACGCTCTCCCGGTGCCCGCACTCGCAGACGTAGTCGAGGTCGGTCGTCCCGTCGTCGTACGCGGTGATGGTCGTCGTGTCGCGGCCGCAGACCGAGCAGTAGGGCTTGTACGGGTAGTACTCGCCGCTGCCGCCGCTGCCGTCGTCCTCGCCGGCCGCGCCCGAGCCCTCCACGGCCGCCCGCTCCGCCGCGTCGTCCGACGCCTCGGGGGCCTGCTCGGCCTGCTTGGTGCGGTAGCGGTCCAGGACGGCGTCGATGCGGCGCCGCTCGCGCATGGCGAAGAGGATCTGCTCCTGGTAGGCGCCCGACGTGTACTGCTCGGTCTGGGAGATGGCGCGGACCTCGACGCCCAGCTCGGCGAGCGCGGCGACCAGCGGCGCCTTGAAGTGCTCGGCCCAGCTGGCGTACGGGCTGCCGGGCGGCGGGGGCACCTCGGTCAGGGGCTTGCCGATGTGCTCCGCCCAGGACGCGTCCACGCCGACCCCGGCCGGGACCTTGCGGAAGCGGTCGTAGTCGTCCCAGGACACCAGGTGGTCGCAGGGGATGCCGCGGCGCCTGATCTCGTCGGCGACGAGGTGCGGGACCATGACCTCGCGCAGGTTCCCGAGGTGGATGGGGCCCGAGGGGCTCAGCCCGGAGGCGCAGACGACGGGTTTGCCGGGGGCGCGTCGCTCCGCCTCGGCGATGACCTCGTCCGCGAGTCGGGAGACCCAGTCCGCGGTCTCCGGGGTGGTCTGAACCACAGCAGGCACACACTTTCTTGGGATCGGAGGGGCCCCGTCGGGGGCGTTCGGGGTGTTCAGGGCGTCGGCGGCGAGGCCGACGGCCTCCATTCTTCCACCAGCGGGCGGGCGGACGCCCGTGGGATACTGGCGCCCATGACCGCGGTCCCCTCCCTCAGCACCTCAGTCCAGCGCCTCCTCTCCGCAGCCATCGACGCCGCCCTGCCCGACGCGGCCGGCGCCGATCCGCTGCTGCGACCGAGCGACCGCGCGGACTTCCAGGCGAACGGCCTGCTGGCCCTCGCCAAGCGGCTGAAGGGCAACCCGCGCGAGCTGGCCGGCACGGTCGCCGCCGGTGTAGCGCGTGACGGGCTGATCGGCGGCATCGAGGTGTCGGGGCCCGGGTTCCTCAACATCACGGTGACCGACGAGGCGCTGGTCTCCACCCTCGCCGCGCGCGCGGCCGACGAGCGGCTCGGCGTCCCGCTGGCCGCCGCCCCCGGCACGATGATCATCGAGTACTCGCAGCCGAACGTCGCCAAGGAGATGCACGTCGGCCACCTGCGCTCGACGGTCATCGGCGACGCGCTCGTGCGGATCATGGAGTTCCGCGGCGAGAAGGTGATCCGGCGCAATCACATCGGCGACTGGGGCACGCAGTTCGGCATGCTGATCCAGTACCTGACCGAGCACCCGGGCGAACTCGACCACGGCGCGGACGCCGACGCGGGCGACGCCGCCATGTCCCGGCTGAACCGGCTCTACCGTGCGTCGCGCGCGGTGTTCGACAGCGACGCCGAGTTCAAGGAGCGTGCGCGGCGGCGCGTCGTCGCGCTCCAGGCGGGCGACCCGGAGACCGTCGCGCTGTGGCGGCGCATCGTGGACGAGTCCACGGTGTACTTCAACGCGGTGTACGACCGGCTGGACGTGCTGCTGACGGACGACGACATCGTCGGCGAGTCCGCGTACAACTCCGATCTCGCCACGCTCGCGGACGAGTTGGAGCGGTCGGGCGTCGCGGTGCGGTCCGCGGGCGCGCTGTGCGTGTTCTTCGACGACGTGCGCGGCCAGGACGGCGAGCCGGTGCCGCTGATCGTGCGCAAGGCGGACGGCGGCTTCGGGTACGCGGCGACCGACCTCGCGGCGATCCGCGACCGGGTCGGCGTCCTCGGCGCCGACACGATGCTCTACATCGTGGACGCCCGGCAGGCGCTGCACTTCAAGATGGTCTTCGAGACGGCCCGGCGCGCGGGCTGGCTGCCCGAAGGGGTCGCGCACCACCTGCCGTTCGGCACGGTGCTCGGCAAGGACGGCAAGCCGTTCAAGACGCGCTCGGGCGAGACCGTGCGGCTGATGGACCTGCTGGACGAGGCGGTCGAACGGGCCGCCGAGGTCGTCCGCTCCAAGGCGCCGGACCTGCCGGCGGCCGAGGCGGCGGAGCGGGCGCGCGAGGTCGGCATCGGCGCGGTCAAATACGCGGACCTGTCCACCTCGCGGACGCGCGACTACGTGTTCGACCTCGACCGGATGGTGTCGCTCAACGGCGACACGAGCGTCTATCTCCAGTACGCGTACGCCCGTATCCAGTCGATCCTGCGGCGCGCCGCCGAGCGGTCGGCCGGACCGGCCGCCGCGCACCGGGAGTTGGCGCTCGCCCCGGCCGAACGGGCGCTCGGGCTGCACCTGGACGACTTCGCGGAGACCCTCGAAGCGGTCGCGGCGAGCTACGAGCCGCACAAGCTGGCGGGGTACCTCTACGCGCTGGCCTCGCACTTCACGACGTTCTACGACCAGTGCCCGGTGCTGCGCGCCGAGGACGCGGCGACGGTGGCCAACCGCCTGTTCCTGTGCGGGCTGACGGCGCGGACGCTGGCGCAGGGCATGGCGCTGCTCGGGATCGAGACGCC
This sequence comes from Streptomyces sp. MS19, assembly GCF_047200595.1. Taxonomy (NCBI): domain Bacteria; kingdom Bacillati; phylum Actinomycetota; class Actinomycetes; order Kitasatosporales; family Streptomycetaceae; genus Streptomyces; species Streptomyces sp. MS19. The sequence goes on from NZ_JBJZOH010000031.1 coordinate 40,405, forward strand.
CGAGCGGCTGTGAAGCGGCTGTTGCGCGGCGTCAGTTCCTGATGAACATCGCGTGACCGGCCGGGAGGCGCCCTTGCCGTGGTGCCTCCCGGCAGCCGATGCTTCCGACAGGTGAGCGAACGGCGAACGGACGTACAACAGTTCACGTCCGACCCCAGGGATGTCATGCCCATGCCACTCCGAGGTGCCGCCGCGCGCCCACCCGCACCGCGCACCCCGCACCACACCCCCGCAACGCACCACCGATGAGGAGGAGACCCCTCGCATGGCAGTGCTGCGTACCACCCTCCGCACCACCGCGCTCGCCGCCGCCGCGCTCACGCTCGGCGCCGCGTTCAGCCTCCCCGCCGAAGCCGGCGCCCGGCAGGACGCCGCCCCGGCCGACGCCCGCGCGCTGATCGCGAACGCGGGCGCCCCCGGCACCGTCAAGGGCAGCTACATCGTCCTGCTGGAGCAGTCCGCGTTCGCCGCCGACTCGCCCCGCGCCGAACGCCTCGCCGCCTCCTACGAGACGGAGATCACCAGCACGTACGACACCGTGCTCAACGGCTTCGCGGTGGAGGCCACCGAGGCCGAGGCCGTGGCGCTCGCCGCCGACCCGGCCGTGGCCCAGGTCGTCCAGAACCAGCGCGTCCGCGTCGCCGCGACCCAGCCGAGCCCGCCGTCCTGGGGCCTCGACCGGATCGACCAGCCCGACCTGCCGCTCAACCAGTCCTACACGTACCCGAACAGCGCGGGCACGGGCGTGACGATCTACGTCGTGGACACCGGCATCCGCTACACGCACCAGGACTTCGGCGGCCAGGCCACGTTCGGCTACGACGCCTTCGGCGGCAACGGCTCCGACGGCTACGGCCACGGCACCCACGTCGCCGGGACCGCCGCCGGGACCCGCTACGGCGTCGCCAAAAACGCGGACCTCGTCTCCGTCCGCGTCCTCGACAACTCCGGCTACGGCACCACCGAGACCGTCGCCAACGGCGTCGAGTGGGTCACCGAGAACGCCGACGGACCGTCCGTCGCCAACCTGAGCCTCGGCGGCGGCCCGGACCCGGTGATCGACCGCGCCGTCCGCGCCTCCATCGCCTCCGGCGTCACCTACGCCATCGCGGCAGGCAACAGCTACGGCGCCAACGCGGCCAACTACTCCCCGGCCCGCGTCACCGAGGCCATCACGGTGGCGTCGAGCGCGAGCAACGACGCGCGCTCCTCGTTCTCCAACATCGGCGCGGTCGTGGACATCTACGCCCCCGGCACCGGCATCACGTCGGCGTGGAACACGTCCGACACCGCCACCAACAACATCTCCGGCACGTCGATGGCAACGCCGCACGTCGCGGGCGTCGCGGCCGTCTACCTGTCGTCCAACCCGACGGCGAGCCCGGCGGCCGTGCGCAACGCGGTCGTCGCCCTGGGCGAGCCCAACACCGTCACCAACCAGGGCGCGAACACCACGCGCACCCTCCTCCAGGTGAGCTGACCCCCGGAAGTGGGTCCCGGCCCCCGCGCGTCAGAGCGGCAGCACGGCCCGTGCCAGCTCGCGCGCGGGGGCGCGGCGGTAGTCGTGCCCCACGCCCTGCGCGCGCGTGGGGTGCACGCGGTTGGTCAGCAGCACGAGGAGCACGCCCGTCGCGGGGTCGGCGACGACGCTCGTCCCGGTGAAGCCGGTGTGGCCGAACGCGGTGGGCGACGCCAACTCCCCCATCCAGCCCGGCTGGTCGAGCTGCCAGCCCAGGCCGCGCGCCGCCTCGGGCCCGAGCCCCGCGCCGTTCTGCGGTCTGAGCATCTCCCGCACGGACGCGGGCGACAGGACGCGCCGGTCGCCGTACGCGCCGCCGTTCAGCACCGTCTGCGTGAAGACGGCCAGGTCGTGGGCGGTGGAGAAGATCCCCGCGTGGCCCGCGACGCCGCCGAGGTGGTGGGCGTTCTCGTCGTGCACCGTGCCGCGCACCAGCGCGCGGCCCGTCCACGGCTGCGCCTCCGTCGCGGCGACGCGCGGCAGCAGCGACGCGGGCGGCCGGTAGCCGGTGTCGGCCAACTCCAGGGGCCCGGTGACCAGTTCGGCCACCAGCGCGTCGAGCCCCCGCCCCGCCGCCGTCTCGCAGACGGCGCCCAGCGCGATTAGCCCGAGATCCGAGTACGCGTACCCCGGCGTCAGCGGCTGCCCGGCGATGGCGGCGAGCACGGCGTCCCGGCCGTCGTACGGCGCGAGGTCGGTCACCGGCGGCAGGCCGCCTGTGTGCGTCAGCAGCCCGCGCGGCGTCAGGCCGGGCGCCCGCCGGAAGCCCGGCAGGTACGCCGCGACCGGCGCGTCCAGGTCCAGCACACCGCGCTCCGCCAGCGCCACTGCCACCACGGCCGTGAACAGCTTGGACAGCGACGCGAGATCGAACACCGTGTCACGCCGCATCGCGATGTCCTCGCCCCCGAACCGCACCGCCGAGCCGCCCGCCGCGTGCACCACGACCACCCCGCGCCGCGCCGCCAGCACAACGAACCCCGGGTACGCGCCCGCCCCTTCACACAGCAGATGCGCGCGCGCCGCCGGGACGATCCGCGCGACGCCCGCAGGATCGAGCCCGGCCTCGCGCGGCGACCCGTACCGCAGGACGTGCGTCATGCCTCCCGGTGCACCTTCGTGTTGGACGCCTGGGCGCGCGGACGCAGCACCAGCAGATCGACGTTCACGTGCGGCGGCCGCGTCACGGCCCACGCGACGGTGTCCGCCACGTCGTCGGCCGTCAGCGGCTCGGCGACGCCCTCGTACACCTTCGCGGCCCGCGCCTCGTCGCCGCCGAAGCGCACGAGCGAGAACTCCTCGGTGCGCACCATCCCGGGCGCGATCTCGATCACCCGCACCGGCCGGTCCACGATCTCCAGGCGCAGCGTCTCCGCCAGCACGTGCGCCCCGTGCTTGGCCGCGACGTACCCGGCGCCGCCCTCGTACGTGCCGTGCCCGGCCGTCGAGGAGACGACCACCACCGTCCCCGCGCCCGAGGCGGTCAGCGCGGGCAGCAGGGCCTGCGTCACGTTGAGGACACCGAGGACGTTGACCTCGTACATCGCGCGCCAGTCGCCCGGGTCGGCGTCGGCGACGCTGTCCATGCCGAGGGCGCCGCCCGCGTTGTTCACCAGCACGTCGCACCGCTCAAGCGACGCCGCGAACGCGTCCACGGCCGCCCGGTCCGTGACGTCCAGCGCGTACGCGCGCGCCGCCCGGCCGCCGCCCGTCAGCGTGGCGGCCAGCTCCTCGATCCGCCCGGCACGGCGGGCGGTGAGCACCACCTCGTACCCCTCGGCCGCGAGGCGCCGCGCCGTGGCCGCCCCGATCCCGCTGCTCGCGCCCGTCACGACGGCGATGGGCCTGTCCGACACGTGTGCCTCCCGCGTTCTCAGTGCTCCCGTGGCACATACATGATGACCGCGACGCCCACGAGGCAGAGCAGCGCCCCGACCACATCCCACCTGTCGGGACGGAACCCGTCCGCCACCATGCCCCACGCGAGCGACCCGGCGACGAACACCCCGCCGTACGCGGCCAGGACGCGGCCGAACTCGGCGTCCGGCTGGAGCGTCGCCACGAAGCCGTAGACCCCGAGCGCCACCAACCCGCCGCCGATCCACAGCCAGCCGCGGTGCTCCCGCACCCCCTGCCACACCAGCCACGCCCCGCCGATCTCGCACAGCGCGGCCGGCACGAACAGCGCGACCGACCGGGCGACGCTCACCCGCCCGCCGCCACCCGCAGCCGCTGCGCGAACTCCGTGGCCCAGTACGTCAGCACCATGTCGGCACCGGCGCGCCGGAACGACATCAGCGTCTCCTCGATCGCCCGCTCCCGGTCCAGCCAGCCGCGCTCCGCCGCCGCCTCGACCATCGCGTACTCGCCGGAGATCTGGTACGCCGCCACCGGCACCGGCGACGCGTCCGCGACGCTCCGCAGCACGTCGAGGTACGGCATGCCCGGCTTCACCATCACCATGTCCGCGCCCTCGGCGAGGTCCAGCTCCAGCTCGCGCAGCGCCTCGCGGGCATTCGGCGGGTCCTGCTGGTACGTCCTGCGGTCGCCCTTGAGCGACGAGTTGACGGCCTCCCGGAACGGGCCGTAGAACGCCGACGCGTACTTCACCGAGTACGCCAGCACGCCCACGTCGTGGTGCCCCGCCGCCTCCAGCGCGTCGCGGATCACCCCGATCTGGCCGTCCATCATGCCGCTCGGGCCCAGCACGTGCGCGCCCGCGTCGGCCTGCACCACGGCCATCTCCGCGTACCGCGGCAGCGTCGCGTCGTTGTCCACGCGCCCGCGCGCGTCCAGCACGCCGCAGTGCCCGTGGTCGGTCACCTCGTCCAGGCACACGTCGGACATCACGACCAGGTCGTCCCCGACCTCCTCGCGCACCGCCCGCAGGCCGCGCTGGAGGATGCCGTCCGGGTCCGTGCCCGGCGTGCCCACCGCGTCCTTCTTCGCGTCCTCGGGGACACCGAAGAGCATGATGCTGCCGACCCCGGCCTCCACCGCCTCGGCCGCCGCCTTCCGCAGGGAGTCCAGCGTGTGCTGCGACACCCCCGGCATGGAGGAGATGGCCACCGGCTCGGAGATCCCCTCGCGCACGAAGGCGGGCAGGATCAGGTCCGACGCATCCAGCCGGTGCTGCGCCACCATCCGCCGCATCGCGGGGGTGGTGCGCAGCCGCCGGGGGCGCGTCCGGGGGTAGTTCATGACGTCCTCTCACGCGCCGCGCGGCGCGGGGGCCCGCACCACCGCCTTACGGGGTGCGGGTCCGCCTGCGCTGCGGGCGCTTCTCGCTCGGCCGCTTCAGCACCTCGCCGGCCTCCAGGGCCGCGAGCCGCCGGTCGGCACCGTACTGCGCCAGGGCCTCGGTCAGCTTCTGCACCGAGGGCTCGGGCGCCATCACATCGACGCGCAGGCCGTGCTCCTCGGCGGTCCGCGCGGTCGCCGGGCCGATGCAGGCGATCACCGTCACGTTGTGCGGCTTGCCCGCGATCCCGACGAGGTTGCGCACCGTGCTCGACGACGTGAACAGCACCGCGTCGAACCCGCCGCCCTTGATGGCCTCCCGCGTCTCGGCGGGCGGCGGCGAGGCGCGCACCGTCCGGTAGGCGGTCACGTCGTCCACCTCCCAGCCCAGCTCGACCAGGCCCGCCACCAGCGTCTCGGTGGCGATGTCGGCGCGCGGCAGGAAGACGCGGTCGATCGGGTCGAACACCGGGTCGTAGGGCGGCCAGTCCTCCAGCAGCCCGGCGGCCGACTGCTCGCCGCTCGGCACCAGGTCGGGCCGTACGCCGAACGTGCGCAGCGCCCGCGCCGTCTGCTCGCCGACGGCCGCGACCTTGATCCCGGCGAACGCGCGCGCGTCGAGCCCGTACTCCTCGAACTTCTCGCGGATGGCCCGCACCGCGTTGACCGACGTGAACGCGATCCACTCGTAGCGGCCGGTGACCAGGCCCTTGACCGCCCGGTCCATCTGCTGCGGCGTGCGCGGCGGCTCGACGGCGATCGTCGGCACCTCGCTCGGCACCGCGCCGTACGAGCGCAGCTGCTCGGACAGCGACGCCGCCTGCTCCTTGGTGCGGGGCACCAGGACCTGCCAGCCGAACAGCGGCTTCGACTCGAACCACGACAGCGGCTCGCGCCGTTCGGCCGCGCCGCCCGCGCCGACGACCGCTATGACGGAACGGTCGCCCTCGGCGGACGGCAGCACCTTGGCGGACTTCAGGGTCCGCTCGACCGTGCCGAGCGTCGCCGACCAGGTGCGCTGGCGCGTCGTCGTGCCCGCGACGGTGACGGACAGCGGGGTGTCCGGCTTGCGCCCGGCGGCGACCAGCCGGGCCGCCGTGACGCCCACGGTGTCGAGGGACGTGCTGACGACGACGGTCGCGTCGGACGTGCCGACCTCGTTCCAGCAGCGCTCGTCGGCCGTGGCGGCGTCCACGAAGCGCACGTCGCCGCCCTCGGGGCGCCGCAGCGGCACCCCCGCGTAGGCGGCCACGCCCACCGCGTGGGAGACGCCGGGCACGACCTCGAAGGTGATGCCCTCGCCGGCGAGGGCCAGCATGTCGGCCGTCGCGTCCGTGTCGAGGCCGGGATCGCCCGCGACCGCACGGACGACCCGGCTGCCGGAGCGCGCGGACCGCATGACAAGATCGGCGACATCACCGGCGACGGCTGCCGCCGCGTCCTGCAACGGCGTGTCCGTCTCCGGCCGTACGTGCTCGCGGACGACCTCGTACGCCTCCGGGTCCGCGACCAGCACGTCGGCCTGCCGCAGCGCGTCGACGGCGCGCAACGTCAGCAGACCCGGGTCACCGGGTCCCGCGCCGAGGAAGGTGACGTGCCCGAGGGCTGTGTGGACTTCGCCGGCCGGCTTCGCGGTGACGTGCGGCTGGGGGCGTGTGGTGCGTGCGGCGGTGGGGCTCAATGTTCTCGCTCCCCCATCAGACCGGCCGCGCCCTTGGCGAGCATCTCCTCGGCGAGCGCACGGCCGACGGCCGCCGCCTCTCCGGGGGACGCCGGCAGGGGACCGGTGGTGGACAGCTGCACCAGCGTGGTGCCGTCGGTGGTGCCGACGACGCCGCGCAGGCGCAGTTCGGTGACGTTCTGCCCGTGCGTTCCGTCGCCCGGGAGCAGGTCGGCGTACGCGCCCACGGGCGCGCTGCAACCGGCTTCCAGGGTGGCGAGCAGGGCGCGCTCGGCGGTCACGGCGGCCCGGGTGTGCGGGTCGTCGAGGCCGGAGAGCCGGGTGACGAGGTCCGCGTCGGACGCGGCGCACTCGATCGCCAGTGCCCCCTGGCCGGGGGCGGGCAGCATGATGTCGGGGGACAGCGCCTCGCTGATCTCCCCCGCGCGGCCGAGGCGGTGCAGCCCGGCGGCGGCGAGCACGACGGCGTCCAGCTCGCCGGAGCGGACGAAGCCGATCCTCGTGTCCACGTTCCCCCGGATCGCGACCGTCTCGACGGGGCGGCCGAGCGAGCGTGCCCAGGAGTTGAGCTGTGCCGCGCGGCGCGGCGAGCCGGTGCCGATGCGCACCGGGCGGGTGGCGTCCGCCGTGAGCCCGTCGAACGTCAGCCCGTCGCGTGCCACCAGGACGTCGCGCGGGTCGGCGCGGGTCGGCAGCGCGGCCAGCGCCAGGCCCTCGGGCTCGGCGGTGGGCAGGTCCTTCAGGGAGTGCACGGCGAAGTCGATGTCCCCGGCGAGCAGCGCCTCGCGCAGCGCGGAGACGAAGACGCCGGTGCCGCCGATGGTGGCGAGCGCCTCGCGGGAGACGTCGCCGTAGGTGGTGATCTCGACCAGTTCGACGGGGCGGCCGGTCAGCCGGGTGACCTGCTCGGCGACGCCCCCCGACTGCGCCATGGCGAGCTGGGAGCGCCGCGTGCCGAGCCGCAGGGGCCGGTGCGTCGCGTTCATGACCGCTCCTGTTCCGGGTGGGCGTGATGGGCGTGGTGGGCGTACGGCGTGGGTGCCGGAACGGTCTCCGGCAGTCGTCCCGCGCCGGACGTGACGGGGGTGCCGGGGGTGGCCGTGCCGTCCCCGGCGTCGGCGCCCGCGAGGTCGAACAGCTGGCGCAGGGCCGCCGCGTAGTACGCGCCGCCCGGCTCGCCCGCCAGTTCCTTGACGCGGACGGTCGGCGAGTGCAGCAGCTTGTCGACGACGCGGCGCACGGTCCTGGTGATCTCGGCCCGTTCCTTGTCGTCGAGTCCCGGCAGCCTGCCGTGCAGCCGGGCGAGTTCGGCGGCGACGACGTCGGCGGCCATGGCGCGCAGGGCGACCACGGTGGGCGTGATGTACGCGGCGTGCCGTGCGGCGCGGAAGGCCGCGACCTCCTCGGCGACGATGCGGCGCACGGCGTCCACGTCGGCGGCCATCGGCGCGTCGGCGGAGGCGGCGGCGAGCGACTCGATGTCCACGAGCCGGACGCCGGTGAGGCGGTGCACGTCGGCGTCCACGTCGCGGGGCATCGCCAGGTCGAGCACGGCCAGTTCGGGCGCCGGGTCGGTGTGGCCCTCGACGGCGGGGCAGGGCCTGGCGGCGGCGCGGCGGGCGCGTTCGCGCAGGGCTCCGGCGACGGCGCCCGCGGTCAGGACGAGGCCGGTGGCGCCCGTACAGGACACGACGATGTCGGCGAGGGCCAGCTCGGCGGCCATGGAGATGGCGTTGATCGGGACGGCGCGGGCGCGGGTGCCCTCGCCGGCGCCGAGTGCCCCGGCGAGGCGTTCGGCGCGGTCCAGCGTCCTGTTGGCGATCACCAGTTCGGACACACCGGCGCGGGCGAGCGTCGTCGCGGCCAGCGAGGACATGGAACCGGCGCCGATCACGAGGGCGCGCCGCCCGCGCGGCCACTCCGTGCCGGCGGCCGGGGCGAGCTGGTCGAGGCCGACCGTGACGAGCGACTGCCCGGCGCGGTCGATCGCGGTCTCGCTGTGCGCCCGCTTGCCGACGCGCAGGGCCTGCTGGAACAGGTCGTTGAGGAGGCGGCCCGCGGTGTGCTCGTCCTGGGCGAGGGCGAGGGCCCCCTTGATCTGGCCGAGGATCTGCCCCTCGCCGACGACCATCGAGTCCAGGCCGCAGGCGACGTCGAAGAGGTGCCGGACGGCGTCGTCCTCGTGGTGCAGGTAGAGGTACGGCGCCAGCTCGGCGGCGGGGACGCCGCTGTGCCGCGCCAGGAGGGCGGCGAGGGCGTCCGCGCCGTCGCGCGCGTCCTGCTCCACTGCGGCGTACAGCTCGATGCGGTTGCAGGTGGACAGCACGGCGGCCTCGGTGACCGGGCCGAGGCCGCGGGTGCCCACGGCGGCGTGCAGCAGCGCGGGCCGCTCCTCCGGCGCGAGCGCGGCCCGTTCCAGGAGGCTGACGGGCGCGCCGCGGTGGCTGATGCCGATGACGAGCAGCGTCATGCGGGCACCACCGCCTGCATGCCGTCCCCCGGGCCGGGTTCGTCGTCGCCGCCGGGCGCGGGGAGGTCGCGGCCGATCGGCCCGCCGAGGTCCTCGGCGGCCTTGCGCTGCTCGTGGAACGCGAGGATCTGCAACTCGATGGACAGGTCCACCTTCCGCACGTCCACGCCGTCGGGCACGGTCAGCACGGTCGGGGCGAAGTTGAGGATGGAGGTGACCCCGGCGGCCACCAGCCGGTCGCACACCTGCTGCGCGGCGCCACCCGGAGTGGTGATGACGCCGATGGAGACGCCACCCGCGTGGATGATCGTCTCCAGGTCGTCCACGTGCTGCACGGCGATGCCCGCGACCTGCTTGCCGGTCATGGCGGGGTCGGCGTCGATCAGCGCGGCGACGCGGAAGCCGCGGGAGGCGAAGCCGCCGTAGTTGGCGAGGGCGGCGCCCAGGTTGCCGATGCCGACGATGACGACGGGCCAGTCCTGGGTGAGGCCCAGTTCACGGGAGATCTGGTAGACGAGATACTCGACGTCGTAGCCGACGCCGCGGGTGCCGTAGCTGCCGAGGTAGGAGAAGTCCTTGCGGAGCTTCGCCGAGTTGACGCCGGCGGCACCGGCCAGCTCCTCCGAGGAGACCGTGGGGACCGAGCGCTCGGAGAGCGCGGTCAGCGCCCGCAGGTACAGCGGGAGCCGGGCGACGGTAGCCTCGGGGATTCCCCGGCTACGGGTCGCCGGTCGGTGTTGTCGGCCAGTTGCCACGGTGCTCCTGCCGGTCGGGCCAAGCGGAGGGCGGGCGCCCCTGGCGCGCGAGCGTGCGCAGGGACCGTTCCGTCGTGACCAGGCTATGTCTTTGTGAACGCGTGCACAAAGATGGTGTCCATTTTGTCCGCCCAAAGTGACCGGTGCCACACGGATCAACGGGGACACCGGGCCACACTCCTCACCATTGCTGCCATTGCCTCACCGGCGGATAAAACGACCTCGTATCGTAATCCAAACCGGGTCAAGCTCCCAACGCGCGGCGCAACCGCCCGGCGTCCACGCGCCAGAAGTCGTGCTGCTCGCCGTCCACGAGGACCACGGGGATCTGCTCCCAGTAGCGCCGGTGCAGCTCCTCGTCGGCCGTGATGTCCTTCTCCTCCCAGGCCGCGCCCGTCTCGGCGCACACGGCCTCGACGACGGCGCGGGCGTCGTCGCACAGGTGGCAGCCGGGGCGCCCGATCAGCGTGACGAGCCGGTCGGCGGGCGCCGTGACGGGACGCGCGGCACCGGCGGAACGGTCGCGGCGCGGGCGGAGCAAGGGAGTCATGGGCCCATTGTGCCGCGCGGGAGCCCCGTGTGGTCATGCCCACGCAACCGGGACTTCGGCACGCGGTGGCTATGCTCGACGCATGGCCAGGCCACGCCCCTCCGAGCCGCGCACCGCCCAGTCCGCCGCCAGGGGACGCTGGTTCACCCTTCGCAGGCGCGCGGCCACGGAAAGCGCCGACGGGCGGGCCGGGGAGCGCGAGCACGCCACCACGCCCGCCCCGCGCAGCGCGCGGCAGGAACTCGCGGGTGAGGCCGCCGCCGAGGCGGCGGTGGCGCAGGTCGCCGAGGCGGCCGAGGCCGGCGACACCGGAGAGCCCGCCTTCCCCACACCGGGCGACACACGGGCCGCCGCGTTCTTCGACCTCGACAACACGGTGATGCAGGGCGCGGCGATCTTCCACCTCGGCCGCGGGCTGTACAAGCGGAAGTTCTTCCAGAAGCGCGAGCTGGCGCGTTTCGCCTGGCAGCAGGCGTACTTCCGCCTCGCGGGCTCCGAGCACGCGGGCCACATGCGGGACGCGCGGGACAGCGCGCTCGGCATCGTGCGCGGCCACAGCGTCGAGGAACTCACCGCGATCGCCGAGGACATCTACGACGAGTACATGGCCGCCCGCATCTGGCCGGGCACACGGGCCCTCGCCCAGGCGCACCTCGACGCGGGGCAGCGCGTCTGGCTGGTCACGGCCGCGCCGGTCGAGACGGCCCGCATCGTCGCCCGCCGCCTCGGGCTGACGGGAGCGCTCGGCACGGTCGCCGAGTCCGTGGACGGCGTCTACACCGGCCGCCTCGTCGGTGAGCCGCTGCACGGTCCCGCCAAGGCGATCGCCGTGCGGGCACTGGCCGAGGCGGAGGACCTGGACCTGTCGCGCTGCGCCGCGTACAGCGACTCGGCCAACGACATCCCGCTGCTGTCGCTTGTCGGTTATCCCTATGCGATCAATCCTGACAGCAAATTGCGCGCGCACGCCCGGGAGATGGGCTGGCGGCTGCGGGACTACCGGACCGGCCGGAAGGCGGTCCGCGTAGGGGTCCCGGCGGCGGCCGGAGCGGGTGCCGTGGCGGGGGGCGCGATGGCCGCCCTCGCCCTGCAACGGCGCCGCCGCTAGCGCTTTCCCGCGCCGCTTGCCGGGGGTCGGCCGCATGGCGGTGCCCCGCATTCCGAGTGCCTTACCCCGCGACGGCGCCCGGCAGACCTCCGCGCGGCCATTGATCAATCTCGGTCACGCGATCACACACCCGATCACCAAGTGGTCAGCATTGGCATGGCGTATGCGTGGCGATACGACCACAACGTGTCACAGTTCAAAGCTATTCGGCGATTTTCGCAACTAGGCGTAGCACCGTCAGCACGAAGCGTTATTCTCCTCAGACGCAATCCGGTCCCCAGCCGTTCCCAGCCAGGTGACGGGTGACGGACCCACCACTGCACGTGTTGGAAGCTTAAGCCTCTGGGAGTCCCGTGTACCCACACGTCGGGGTTGACGCCTCGGGCCTGGCTGCGCCGCGCTCAACGGTCCTCGACCGATTGCGCGCCCTCGTCCCCACCGCGTATGCCGTCCCCCCCCTCGCCGCCACACCAGTCCCCGTCCCCGCAGTCCCGGCAGTCCCCGCCGTCCCCGTACGCCCCCCCGCGCCCGCGGTCCCCGCCCACGCCCTCGCCGACCGGACCGCCGACGCCGGCGCCGTGGCGCAGTCCCCCGCGCCCGCCCCGGCGGGTCCGGCCACCGGCACCGTGGGCAGACGTGCCCGCTCCGGCGCCGCCGGCACCTCCACCGCCCGCCGTCCCGCGGCGGACAGCGACAGCCGCCGCATGATGGACCTGGTCGAACGGGCCCAGGGCGGCGAGGCGGAGGCGTTCGGCCAGCTGTACGACCACTACGCCGACACCGTCTACCGGTACATCTACTACCGCGTCGGCGGCCGGGCGACGGCCGAGGACCTCACCAGCGAGACGTTCCTGCGCGCGCTGCGCCGGATCGGCACGTTCACCTGGCAGGGCCGCGACTTCGGCGCGTGGCTGGTCACCATCGCGCGCAACCTGGTCGCCGACCACTTCAAGTCGAGCCGTTTCCGCCTCGAAGTGACCACCGGCGAGATGCTCGACGCGAACGAGGTCGAGCGCAGCCCCGAGGAGTCCGTCCTTGAGTCCCTCGCCAACTCCGCCCTGCTCGAAGCCGTCCGGAAGCTCAACCCGCAGCAGCAGGAGTGCGTCACCCTCCGCTTCCTCCAGGGCCTCTCGGTCGCCGAGACCGCCCGGGTCATGGGGAAGAACGAGGGCGCCATCAAGACGCTCCAGTACCGCGCGGTCCGCACGCTGGCCCGCCTGCTGCCCGACGACGCCCGCTGAGCGACGCTGCCGCCACACCTCCGCACGCTTCGTGAGCAAGCTCCGCCAATCAGTCACATAATCTGCCAGCCGTAACCCGAGTGCCTGTCCGCTCGTTGTCGGGTTCGTGGGCTTCCCACAGCCGGGTCCTGGCCATGGCTTTTCACCCGTCCGGGTGGACATGGCCGGGACCGGAAACCTCTGCCCCGCGCAGGGAGTCGTCCTGGTGACGGGAAGCCCGCCCTGTGAAGAGAAGCCTGTGACGAGAGGAGGTGCCGCCCGTGATCGGTTCCGTGTCGGCGAACCGCCGGGCCAACGCCTTCGCCCATCTCCTCGACGAACCGCGGCTCGCCGAGCCGCGGCCCGGGGACGCGGCGACGGCGGCGGACATCCCTGCGGACGCCCGCGAACAGGCCGCGCTGCTGTCGGTCGCTGACCGGCTCGCCGCGCTGCCGGGGCCGGAACTGGCCCCCGACACCAAGGCCGCCCAGCGCGCCGGACTGATCGCCGCGATGCAGGAGGCGTTCGCCGGTGACCGCGCGGCCGAGAGCCCGCCGCGCCCCGAACAGGTCCCCGCCCAGCGCCGCGCCCGCGGCGGCCGGGGACTCCACCGCGCCGTCCAGGGCGGCGCGCTGGCCAGACTGCGGCCCAGGTCGCGGCTGACCAAGGGCCTCGCCGCCGGGGGGCTCACCATGGGCGTGGCCGCCGGTGCCTTCGGCGGCGTCGCCGCCGCCAGCACCGACGCGCTCCCCGGGGACACGCTCTACGGCCTCAAGCGCGGGATGGAGGACCTCAGGCTCGACTTCGCCGACGGCGACACGGACCGGGGCCGCGTCTACCTCGACCACGCCTCCACCCGGCTGCACGAGGCACGCCGCCTCCTGGAGCGCGGCAGGTCGGGGCCGTTCGGGATCGACGACCTCGCCGAGATCCGCCGCGCCCTGTCCAACATGCGCGACGACGCCGCCGAGGGCCACCGCCTGCTCTCCCAGGCGTACGAGGCGGACGGCTCGCTCGGCCCGATGCAGTCGCTCTCCGCCTTCTCCGAGGGCCACCGGGCGACCTGGACCGTCATCCGGCGCCAGCTCCCCCCGGAGCTGCGGGACGTCGGCACGGAGGTCAGCCACGTCTTCGACCGCATGGACGACGACATCGCGCCCCTCCAGTCCCTCCTGCCCGACGAGCCGCGGGGCACGGCGGCCGCCGACGACCACGGCGGCCCGCCCGCCCGTACGGACGCCGGCTCGTCCACGCCCGCCGCCCCGTCGTCGCCCAGCCCCCCGAGCGGTGACGACGGCCCGGCGGCGGACCCGGACGAGCGGCGCACCCCCGCGGAACGGGACGGCCTCCTCGACGGCGTCGACCTGCTCGGTCCCTCGGCGGGCGCGCCGAGCGAGTCGGCCGGGCCCTCGCCGAGCGCCGAGCCGAGCACCCCGGGCACGGGCCTGCCGCGGCCGGACATCACGATCCCGCCGCTGGTGGACGACCTCCTGCCGGGGCTCGGCCTGGACGTCGGCGAGCGCGACACCGAGTAGCCCCTGCGCGGCGCGTACGCCGGAACGCCCTCCCTGTACCCCGGGGAGGACGTTCCGGACCGCCCGCCGCGCCGACCGCCTCACTGCCCTCGCCGACACCGTCACGGCGCACGGCGGCCAGGCCCTGGCCGTCACCGCCGACGTCACGGACCCCGCCGCCGTACGGGCCGCCGCCGGGCGCGCCGACGAGTGGCGGCGCATGATCGACACCAACCTCACCGGCGCCCTGACCGTCATCGGCGCCCTCACGCCCGACCTGGTCGCCGCCGCGGCCGACGGCGCGCCCGCCGACCTCGTCAACATCTCCTCGATCGGCGCGCACATCCCGTTCCCCGACTACGCCGTCTACGGCGCGACGAAGGCCGCGCTCACCTACCTGTCCCAGTCGCTGCGCACCGAACTGGGCCCGCGCGACGTGCGCGTCACCGACATCGAGCCGGGCCTCACCGAGTCGGAGCTGGCCGGGCACGTCGACAACGCCCGGCTCGCCGGCCAGCTCGACGGCATGGCCGACACGTTCGGCACCCTGTCCGCCGACGACATCGCCGACCTGGTCGCGTACACCGTCAGCCGCCCCCGGCACGTCAACCTGCGGCAGATCGTCGCCCTGCCCACCCGCCAGGCGTGAGCGCCCCGCCGCCCCGCCCTCAGAAGAAGACCGAACGCCGCCCGACCAGCAGCTTGTACAGCGTGTGCTGGATCGTCTCCCGCACCTGGTCGGTCAGCTGGAACATCAGCATCGGGTCCTCGGCCGCCTCGGCGGGCCGGTCCCCGGTCTCGATCGGCTCGCCGAACTGGATCGTCCACTTCGTCGGCAGCGGCACCGCGCCCAGCGGCCCCAGCCAGGGGAACGTGGGCGTCACCGGGAAGTACGGCAGCCCCAGCAGCCGCGCCAGCACCCGAGAGTTCCCCACCATGGGGTGGATCTCCTCGGCGCCGACGATCGCGCACGGCACGATCGGCACGCCCGCCCGCAGCGCCGTCGCGACGAACCCGCCCCGCCCGAACCGCTGGAGCTTGTACCGCTCGGCGTACGGCTTGCCCAGGCCCTTGAAGCCCTCGGGCATGACGCCCACCAGCTCGCCCCGGTCGAGCAGCTCCCTGGCGTCCTCGGCGCAGGCGAGGGTGTGCCCGGCCTTGCGCGCCAGCCCGTTGACCACCGGCAACCGGAACACCAGGTCGGCCGCCAGCAGCCGCAGGTGCCGCTCCGCCGGGTGCCGGTCGCGGACGGCGACCTGGAGCATCAGGCCGTCCCACGGCAGGGTGCCGGAGTGGTTGGCGACGAGGAGGGCGCCGCCGGTCGCGGGCACGTTCTCGATGCCGCGCACGTCCACCCGGAAGTACTTCTCGAAGAGGGGCCGCAGCACCGTCATCAGCACCTCGTCGGTGAGGTCGCGGTCGAAGCCGAAGTCGTCCACCTCGTAGTCGCCCGTGACCCGCCGCCGCAGGAACGCCAGCCCCCGCGCCAGCGCCTTGTCCAGCCCGTCCCCCGCCTCCGCCCCCGTACGGTCCTCCCCGCCGGGCGCGGCGCCGTCCGCGACCCGCTGCTCCCGCAGCCTGCGGGTGCCCTCCTGGATCGGGATGACCTTCGCGTCAGCCATGGCGCAGCGCCCCTTCGATACGGTCGACGGCCCGCCCGAGCAGGGCGGGCGGCAGCAGCCCTGGGCCGTGGACGGACGCGAAGTCGGCGAACGCCCCGGCGGTGGAGTACTCCAGCGGCCCGCCCGTCGCGGCCAGCAGCGCGTCGGTGCGCACGACGCGGCCGTACGTCAGCGTCCTGAACAGCTCGCCCGACACCCCGTGCACACCCAGCGCCCGCGCGCCGGGCCCGAGCCAGGGCGTCAGCGACCGCAGGACGGGCACGACGGGCCTCCCGAGCCGCCGCGCGGCCTGCGACAGCAGCAGGACGCCCTCACCCGCCACGTTGTACGCGCCGGGCCCCACGGCGCCCGGCCCCTGGCCGCGCACCGCCCGGCACAGCACGTCGACCGCGTCCTGCTCGTGCACGAACTGGAGCCGCGGGTCGTAGCCGAGGACGGTGGGCAGCACCGGCAGGCGGAAGTAGGCGGCGAGCGGGGTGTCGGCGCCGGGGCCGAGCACGTGCGCGAACCGCAGCACGGTCACCGCGACGTCGGGGCAGCGCCGCGTGAAGCCCCGTACGTATCCCTCGATCTCCACGACGTCCTGCGCGAACCCGCCCCCGGCGGGGGCGGCGAGGCGGCTGGTCTCGTCCGCGACCGCCGGATCGCGCGGCGTGCTGCCGTACACCTGGGTGCTGGACGCGACGACGACCCGGCGCAGCGTCGGGATCTTCTGGCAGGCGCCGAGGAGTTGGAGCGTCCCGAGGACGTTGATCTCCTTGGCGGTCGCCCGCCCGCCGCCGTGCGGCCCGGACGACGCGTGCACGTCGAGGTGCACCACGGTGTCCACCGCGTGCTGCGCGAGGACGGTGACGACGGAGGGCTGCCGGATGTCGGCGCGGACGAAGCGGAACGATTCCGCGTCCTCGGGCGGCCGGTCGGGCGGCACGGCGTCCACCCCGACCACCCGCAGCTGGTCTTGATCGTCCTGCTCCCGCAGAAGGCGGCGGACGAACCGGCCGGCGAGCTGCCGGGCGGCGCCGGTGACGAGCACGGTCCTGCCCACGAGACCCCCCTGCCCCAGGCTTCAGGGTCCCAAGCGTACGGCCCTCCCGTCGCCGTTCGGACGGGAGGGCCGGTCAGCGGCGCTCGCTCACTTCTTGTTGCGGCGCTGAACGCGCGTCCGCTTGAGCAGCTTGCGGTGCTTCTTCTTCGCCATCCGCTTGCGCCGCTTTTTGATAACAGAGCCCACGACTACCCTCGCTCACTTCGCTTTCCCGGTGCGGGGCGTCGGAGCCCACACGACCTACATGGGGCCAGCCTACCGGTCACCGAGTGATGCGGGTTAATCGAGGGGTGCGGGAATCCCCCGGGCGCGGCGGCGCGCCCGTCACCGCTGCGCGCGATTACGGCGGTCACCGCGGTCCGGGTGGTATTTCCCGGCTCCCTGCTTCCCAGCTTGCGGGCTTACGCGCTTTCGACGCCCACGAACGATTCCCGGAGGTACTCGTGGACGGCCTGCTCGGGGACCCGGAAGGACCTTCCCACCCGGATCGCGGGCAGATGACCGGCGTGCACCAGGCGGTACACAGTCATCTTGGAGACTCGCATCACCGCGGCGACCTCCGCCACGGTCAGGAACTTGGCCTCGCTCAGAAGCCTTTCAGCAGCCATGTCACACCTGACCTTCCGCACATGTCGGACACCGGCTTCCCCTCCGGTGACTCCCTCTCGCATGTGCGCTCCTCCCCAGGTTAGGTGCGGGTGATGCGAGTGGGGAAGAGGTGCCGCAACCACCCTTTTACTACGAGGGGGCTCTTACCGTGACAGAGAAGCCCGATTGAACACATAGCGCGTGGGCGGCTCGCGAAGATCCACGTGCGCCCTGCACAGCGTTCACACAACACGTCCAACTGCCTTGTGCGCCCCGCGTGCTGACGATGCATCATCACGCGCGGCACGCGGCGGCCGCCGTCACCCACGGGGCTGACCTGCGGATCGGCCGCGCCCTTCGGCGAACCCGGCCGCGCCGCCCGCCCCCGCCGCTCACCGCGCGTACGGCCGCCGCCGTCCGGCGAGCGCCCCCGCGCACCGGCGCACGACCACCGCCGCGCATATGCCGCGCGCATGACCCGTCCCGTGCGCGATCCGGTCGTCAACCACCGCCTGCGTAGGCGGAATAGGGTCGCTATGTCGATAGTGGACGCGTGCATCGGGCTGAGCCGGCCTGCGCTCGGTGGCCAGGAGGGTCCGGCGCCGGGGCGTGGACCGCCCGCCGTCCGTCAGGGCAGGAGCCCGTGTGCGGGGTAGACGGCGCCCCGTGTGGCCAGGACGGCCTGGTCGACGGCGCTGGCCGGATCGTAGCCCGCCGTCCAGGGACGTGGTGCCGGCGTCCGGCCGTCGGTCATGCGCCGCGGGCCCTGCTGGCGGGTGAGCGCGTAGACGGTCCGCAGCCACTCGTCGGGCACCAGGGTGCCGGGTTCGAGGGGGCTGTGGGCGGCGATGGCGACGAGGTGGGTCCAGCTGCGCGGCACGACGTCGACGACCGCGTACCCGCCGCCACCGAGGGCGAGCCACCGTCCGGAGGCGTACTCGTGGGCCCAGCTGTGGCAGGCGTCGGCGGCGGCGCGCTGGGCGTCGAGGCTGAGGGTGAGGTTGCTCTGCCAGTCCTCGAAGTGGGAGTCGGCGCCGTGCTGGCTGACCAGGACCTCGGGGCGGAAGGCGGCGAGGAGTTCGGGCACGGTCGCGTGGAGGGCGCGGAGCCACTCGGCGTCGGACGTGCCGGCCGGGAGGGCGACGTTCACCGCGGAGCCGTCCGCGCCACCGCCGCCGGTCTCGGAGGGCAGTCCGGTGCCGGGGAAGAGCGTGCGGGGGTGCTCGTGCAGGGAGATGGTGAGGACGCGCGGGTCGTCCCAGAACGCGGCCTGGACGCCGTCGCCGTGATGGGCGTCGGTGTCGATGTACGCGACGCGTTCGACGCCCAGTTCCAGGAGGCGGGCGATGCCGACGGCGGCGTCGTTGTAGACGCAGAACCCGGAGGCGGCGCCGGGCATGGCGTGGTGGAGGCCGCCGGTGAAGTTGACGGCGTGAGCTGCGTCGCCGTTCCAGACCGCTTCGGCGGCGGAGACGGTCTGTCCCGCGATGAGCGCGGCGGCCTCGTGCATGCGGGGGAACGCGGGGGTGTCCTCGGTCCCGAGGCCGAACGACTCGTCGGCGTCCCGGGGTTGGGCCCCGGCGCGCTTCACGGCCGCCAGGTAGTCGGCGTCGTGGACCAGGCCGAGCGTGAACTCACCGGCCTGCGGGGCCGCGACGACGTCGAGCCGGCCGTCGAGCCCGAAGGCCTCGATCAGCCGCATGGTCAGCACGAGCCGGACGGGGTTCATGGGATGCGTCGGACCGAAGTCGTATCCCATGACGTCGGGATGCCACATCAGTCGCGTTGTACCGCTCATGGACGCCACATTATCGCCCGCCCGCGCACTACCCGGCGGCGGCACA
>NZ_JBJZOH010000032.1:0-55629 GCF_047200595.1 Streptomyces sp. MS19
GGCGCACCACCGCACGCCCCGCACTCCGGGCGAGCGGGGCGCCGGGCCTTATAACACATGCGGGAGGGCTAAGGAAAGGTTTCCTCAGTCACCCTGTCGCGGAATGTAAGTACGCCTGTACGCTACGTAGCGTGCACATGGATGAGACATTTTTCGCAGATCCGTACGGGCCGTACGCCCGGCTGCGGGCCGGCGGCTCCGTGCACCACGTCACAGGACCGGACGGTGCGCCGGCCTGGCTGGTGACGCATTACGCGGACGTACGCGCCGCGTTGCAGGACCCCCGGCTCTCGACCAACGCGGACCGCAGCAACGGCTGCGGCTACCGCGGACTCCCCCTCCCGCCCGCGCTGCGCAACGATCTGCTGCATCTCGACGGGTCCGACCACACCCGGCTGCGCCGCCTGGTCTCCCACGCCTTCACCCGCCGCTCCGCCGAGTCCCTGCGCCCCGCCGTGCGGGCCCACGCGGAGGAGCTGTTCGACGCCGTCGCCCCCACAGGCCGCGCCGATCTGATGGCGGACCTCGCCCTGCCGCTCCCCCTGCGCGTGATCAGCGACATGCTCGGCCTCCCCCGCGAGGAATCCGCCGAGGTCGCGGAGTGGACCAACTCCCTGCTGATCCCCGGCTGTCCGGGCGCGGCACGCGCGGCGATAGCACAGGCCGTCGAGCAGCTGCGGCGCGTCATCGCCGCGAAGCGGCGACGGCCGGGCGACGACCTGCTGACAGCGCTGATCGAGGCGCGGGACGAGGAGGGCAGACTGACCGAGGACGAGCTGATCAGTGTGACGTTCATCGTCCTGGCCGCCGGGCACGAGACGACGGCCAGCTTCATCGGCAACGGCGTCCTCGCCCTCCTCAACCCCCGCATGCACTGGGAACGGCTGCTCGCCGAGCCCCAGTTGCTGCCCGCCGCTGTCGAGGAGCTGCTGCGCTTCGACGGCCCCCTGCCCCTGGCCATCCGGCGCTTCGCCACCGAGGACATGGAGCTGGGGGGCGTCCCGATCGCGGCCGGGGACTCGGTGATCCTCTCCCTCGCCTCCGCCAACCGCGACGAGCGCCGCTTCCCCCAGGGCGACCGGCTCGACCTCGACCAGGGCGGCCAGGGCCACCTGTCGTTCGGCCGGGGCATCCACCTGTGCCTGGGCATCCCGCTGGCCCGCGTGCAGGCCGGAATCGCCCTGTCCACGCTGCTGCGGCGCGCGCCCAAGCTGGAGACGGCCGTGCCGCCCGCCGAGCTGAGGTGGCGCCCGTCGCACCGCACGCGGCGGCTCGAATCCCTGCCCGTCAGCTTCTGACAAGTCATCACATCACGAAAGGCGAATCGATTTTGTTGATGCCCATCCGCCCGCAGCCGCTCCACCCGCGCTCGGACGAACTGGAGGACCAGGCGTACGCGTGGGCCGCCGCGCGCGGCCTGGTGCCGGACGGCGGGGCGGACAGGCTGGCGGCCTCCCGGGTCGTCACGCTGGCCACCAGCTACTACCGCACGGCCGGCTACGCCGAGATGGCCGTACTGGCGCGCTGGTACGTGTGGCTGCTGACGCTCGACGACTGGTTCGACACCGCCGCGCGGCTCCCGCGCGGGGTGCCGCGCCCGTTCCACGAGACCCTGGTGCGCGAGCTGTGGCCCGTCACGGCCGGGGACGCGCCCCAGGAGTGGCGGAATCGTTTCGCGCGCCACCTGCGGGAGTGCGTCGCGGGCTACCGGTGGCAGGCGGGCGTGCGGCTCGGGGCGGTCCCCGTGCCAGGCGTCGCGGAGTACGTGGGGTGGCGCCGCAGGTCGTTCGGCGCGTACCCCGTCTTCGACCTGGTGGAGTACGTGGAGCGGCAGACGTTCCCCGCCGCGCTCGTCGGCTGCGGCGCGGCCCGTACGGCGGTCGCGGCGGCCAGCGACGTCATGGCGTGGACGAACGACGTGCACTCCCTGCCGCGCGACATCGCCGCCGGGGAGACGGGCAACCTCGCCGTCCTCGTCCGCGCCAGGGACGGCGGGAGCTGGCCCGAGGCGCTCGCCGAGGTGGAGCGCATGACGACCGCCCGGGTCGTGGACCTCCTGCGCGCCCGTGACGCGCTGTCCCGCGCGGGCCGCCAGGGGCGGCTGCTCGGGACGCGCGTCACGGGCGCGGTGCGGGGGGCGTGGGACTGGCACCGGGACAGCGCCCGTTACCGCGCGCCCGAGCCCGTCCCCTGAGCCGCCGTTCAGCGGTGCGACGGCTCCGGAACGCGCTGGACCCGCGGGACGTCCGCCTCCGCCGCGCCCGCGCCCTCCCCGTGGTCGACCCGGGGCAGCCACCGCAGCCCCCGCGGCAGGTACCAGGCGCGCTCGCCCAGCAGCGCCAGCAGCGCGGGCAGCAGCACCATCCGCACGAGCGTCGCGTCCACCAGCACGGCCACCGCGAGCCCGACGCCCATCTGCTGCATGTCCTGCATCCGCAGCAGCGCGAACACCGAGAACACCGCCACCATGATGGCCGCCGCGCCCGTGACAGGACCCGCCGTCGCCCGTATGCCGTCCCGCACCGCCTCGCGCGCCGACAGCCCGCGCCCGTGCGCCTCGCGGATGCGGGACACGACGAACACGTGGTAGTCCATGGACAGCCCGAAGAGGATGACCAGGACGAACAGCGGCATCCACGCCTCGATCGCGCCGGCCTTCTCGGTGCCGAGCGCCTCGGCGCCCCAGCCGTGCTGGAAGACGGCCGTCATCGTGCCGTACGCGGCGCCGACGGACAGCAGGTTGAGCAGCACCGAGACCAGCGCGACGGGCAGCGAGCGGAAGCACACCAGCATCAGCAGGAACGTCACCGTCGTGATGAACAGCAGGACGGGCAGCATGTCCTGCCCCAACTGGTCGGTGAAGTCGAGCGATTCGGCCAGGTCGCCGGAGACCAGCGCCTCGCCCTGCGTGCCGAGCGTCCCGGGCACGATGTCCCGCAGCGTGTCGAGCGCGGCGTGCGAGGCGTCGTCCGTCCCGTTCCCCGCCAGCGGCACCGCGATCCGTACGACGCCCGCGTCCGCGTACGTGTCCACCGTCACGCGCTCGCCGAACTCCCCGGCGTCCGCGACCTCCCGCTCGAACGCGGCCACCGCGTCCTCGAAGGCGGGCGACGTCACGTCGTCGGCGCGCACCACGACCTCGGCCGGCTCGGGGCCGCCAGGGAAGACGCCGGTGATCTCGCGGTAGGCGATGGTCAGCTCGGAGTCGGAGCCGAACTGCTTCTCCAGACCCAGCTGTTCGGTCCGCATCCCGAGGGCGGGCGCGCACAGCGCCAGCAGCACCGCGCCCGCCGCCACCGCGAACAGGCCGGGCCGCGCCAGCACCGGCCGCATCACCCGCCCGGACAGCCCGCCCCCGCGCCGCCCGCGGCCGAAGAACGGCAGCCGCCCGCGGTTCACCCGGTCCCCGAGCCACGACAGCGTCGCGGGCAGCACCGTGACCGACCCGAGCATCGCCATCACCACGACCAGGATCGTCGCGACCGCGAATCCGTGGAACAGGCTCAGCCCCGACAGGAACATCCCCGACATCGCCAGCAGCACCGTGACGCCCGACACCAGCACGGCCCGCCCGCTCGTGGCCGCCGCGATCCGCAGCGCCGTCCCCGCGTCACGCCCCGCCGCGCGCTCGTCGCGCTCCCGGCGCAGGTAGAAGAGGCAGTAGTCGACGCCCACCGCGAGGCCGACGAGGAACATCACCGAGCTGGTGCTGTCGTCGATCGGCACCCGCTGGCTCGCCAGCGCGAGCAGCCCGAACGTGCCGACGCACGCCGTGAGCGCGAGGAAGACCGGCAGCAGCGCCGCGACCAGCGCGCCGAAGACGACCAGCAGGATGCCCAGCGCGAGCGGCACGGCCGTGAACTCGGCGGTGCGCAGGTCGTTCGACAGCATCTCCTCCAGATGCGTCCCCGCCGTCGCCTCGCCGAAGGAGTGGAACTCCAGCTCCGGGTGCGCGTCGCGCGCCTCCGCCACCGCGTCGAGCAGCGGGCCCGCGCGGTCCGTGACCGTCTCAGGGTCGCCCGCGATCTGGTACGTCAGCAGCCCCTCGCGCCCGTCCTCCGACGCGACCGGCTCCTGTACCGCGGCCGTCTCGCCCGTCGCCTCCAGCGCGTCCGCCAGCTCACCGGCCGCCGCGCGCCAGCCGTCGGCGCCGTCGGCCCGCAGCATGACCATCTCGCCCGCGGGCTCCTCGATCCCCGCGTCCTCCAGGATGCGCGCCGCGCGGCCGGAGTCGCCGGTGCCGAACTCGGCGCCCGTCAGGTTCCGCGTCCCCGCGGCGGACCCGGCGACGACGGCGACCACGACGAACAGCAGCCACCCGATGATGGCGGTCTTCCGGTGGCAGGTGCTCCAGCCACCGAGGCGTACGGCGATACCCGGCCGTGTGCGGTGCGTTGATGTCATGCCGGCAACGCTAGGAATCGGCGCCGCCCGCCCCCAGCCGTCTGGGCACCCGCCCGCCGGGACGGAGGGCGACCCCCGGGGTGGTGGTGGGTACACCCCCGGAACGCCGCCCAGGACCGCTGTCCCCCGGGCCCGGCGCGGGGAGAGTGGGACACATGCCGGACGGGCGGTGGTCGCCCGGCACGGCGGACCGAGAGGACGGCCTGACATGACGCCCGACACGACGCCCGACACGACGACCGCACGGGACACGCTGCTCGCCCCGTTCCGTGGGTTCGGCACCGGCGTGGTGGCGGTGGTGGCCTCGCCCGTGCTGTTCAGCCTGACCGTGACGTCGGTCGCGCTGACCCCCGTCGGCATCGGGCTGTGGACGACGCCGCGCCTCGTACGGCTCCTCGACCGGTACGCCGCCTGGCGCGCCGGACTCGCCGAGCGGTCGGGGCGGGCCGCCGTCGCCCCGCCGGCGTCCGGCGGCTCGTGGCTCCCCGTGCGGCACCTGCGGTGGCTGGCCGTCGACATGACCGCCGTCGCCGCCACGCTGCTCCTGCCTTTCGCCATGATCGTCCACGGCGTCTTCGGCTTCGTGCTGGCCGCCGGGGTGTGGGAGCCGATCCACGACGCGGACGGCACGCAGTGGTACGCGTTCATCCCCGTCCACTCGCAGGACACGGCGAACATGGCGGCGGCCCTCGGCGCGGTGCTGATCGCGGCGGGCTTCGCCCTGGGGCGGCCGGTGCTGCGCGCCGGCGCGCGGATGGCCCGCCCGGCGCGCGCCGTCGCCGCGTGACACCGGTGCACGCGCGCCGGACCGAACGATGCCCGGCCGTACGGGGGACGGCCGGGCGTCGTCGTGCCTTGACCTCAAGAGCGGTTGAAGGAGAACGCTCGGCGTACCGCGAGTGGCGAGGAGCCTCCCATGACGACAACCGTGCAGGACTGGCTGGACAGCGCGGCGCGCCCTGTGGACGTGACGCACCCCGACGCCCCGGCGGACGACCTCCGCCCGCTGGGGCGTCTCGCGCGGGGCGCGTCGGTGGTGGCGCTCGGCACGGCGGTCCGCGCGGCGCGCGAGCCGTCCGTGGCCGCCCACCGGGCGCTGCGGCTGCTGGTGGAGGAGGAGGGTTTCCGCGCGCTGCTGCTTGAGGGCGACGACCCGGTGCGTACGGGGCTGGCGGCGTACGTGGCGGGCGGCGGGGGCGAGCCGGGGGAACTGGTCGCGGGGGCGCGGCCGTTCTGGCGGACGGCTGAGATCGTCGGCGTGCTGCGGTGGCTGCGCGGGTACAACGCGCGGCATCCGGACGACCCGGTGCGGTTCGTGCGCGTGGGGGAGTGGACGGAGGGCGTCGAACGGGGGATGGCCGACGACGTGACACGGTGGCATGGGGAGACGGGCGACCGGATCGTGCACTGGGGCGGCTACGCGCACACGGCCGCCGCGCCGATGGATGGGCGCCGCACCGCCGGCAGCCTGCTGCGGGAGCGGCTGGGGGAGGCGTACGTGTCGGTGGGCCTGACGTACCACCACGGGCGGGTGCCGGAGGTGCTCGGCCCGCCGGGCGACGGGCTGGCGGAGGCGGTCCTCGGCGCGGTGGGGGCGGACGCGTACCTGCTCGGCCTGCGGGCGGCGGACGGCCTGCCGGAGGCGGTACGGGCGTGGCTCGCGGGGCCCGCGCGCGTACGGATCGTCGGCCCGGACCCGGCGGCGCCGCTGATCGCGGACGGGGCGTCGCTGCGCGAGTGGTTCGACGCGCTGCTGCACGTCCACACCCTCACCCCGGCACATCCGGCCACGGCCTGACGGCCCGGCTCGCCTGTCGTCGCGTACACCGCCGGCCGTCCCGCGTCAGCGCCCGCCGAGCAGCCCCTCCGGGCGTTCCGCCTGGGGGGCGGGGTGGCGGCGGCGTTGGGGTGGCACCGGTGGTACCGGCGCGGGCCATGGGTCCGCGCGCCCGGTCAGCCGCGCCAGCTCCCGTACGCGCGCCCGGTACGCCCCGCCCCCGCCCCGCGCCTCCCCGGCGCAGAACGCGCGCAGCAGACCGCCGTCCGGATCGGCCGCGTCGTAACCCGCCCACTGCTCCGTGAGATAGAGGAACGCCGCCCGGCTCCCGCCCCAGCACACCCCCGCCTCGCGCACCGCCGCCAGCGCCGCCGGGTCCCGCCCGGTCGCCGCGACGCGGCACAGCTCCTCCCGCCCCGCCCCGGCGGGCAGCGCCCGCAGCGCCACGCGGCAGCCGCCCGTGAACGCGACCGGCGCCGCCAGCCGCGTCCCGCCGAGCAGCGCGCCCACCGTGCCGGACGCGCCCCGCGCCCGCACGTAGTCGGGCACCAGGTCGAGCCGCCCCTTCAGCACGGCCAGCAGCACGCCCGAACGCGTCGAGTGCACGCTGAACCCGCCGCCGTCCACCGGTTCGAGCGGCAGCCCGGGGTTGGCCAGGCACGCGCGGGTCAGCGGCGACGGGCGCCCTTCCGTGTCCCACAGCGGCCCGGTCGAGCCGTACGGCGACGCGCCCCGCAGCTCCGCGTCCGCGTGGCGGACGAACTCGCCCTCAAGCAGCCGCAGCAGCGCCGGATGCCCGCAGCCGCCCAGCAGCCGTACGCCCGCCGCGCGCACCTCCTCGTCGTCCGCGCCGCACACCGCCGCCACGAACCACGCCAGCAGCCCCCGCCCGCGCGCCCCGGCGTACGCGGTGAGCCGTAAGCCCCCGCCGGGCGCCGGTCCGGCGAGGAACGCGAGCAGGTCCGGCGTCAGCGCACCGTCCCTGTCGTCGTGCCACGGCCCC
Source organism: Streptomyces sp. MS19 (assembly GCF_047200595.1). Classification (NCBI taxonomy): domain Bacteria; kingdom Bacillati; phylum Actinomycetota; class Actinomycetes; order Kitasatosporales; family Streptomycetaceae; genus Streptomyces; species Streptomyces sp. MS19. The sequence goes on from NZ_JBJZOH010000032.1 coordinate 7,185, forward strand.
TCGACCGCCTGCGCCAGCCGCCCGAGCACGAACGTCAGCACCGCCGGATCGGCGCACGCCGCCTCCAGCGCGGCGCGCAGCGGCCGCGTGAGCCGATCGTCGCGCGCCCGCACCAGCAGCCGTACGCCCGCCGCGAGCCGGGCGGCGGGCGGCCGGGGGCGGCGGACGCTGCGGCACAGCCGGGCGGTGGCGCGGCGCGAGGCCCCGCCGCCCTCGTTCCGCAGGGGGCGCGCCACGAGCCGGTCGGTCAGTCCACCACGCATGCCGCTCATGGTCCTGAGCGGCCCGCGCGGCGGCAAGGCCGCACCGGCCCGCGGCGTCCGGTTTCGGTCAGCCGCGCGCCGGGCCCTGGCCGCCGGGGAGCATCGCCTCGATCAGGTCGGCCGCCCGCGCCGTGCCGCCCTCGGCCCGCGCCGCCGCGCGCAACCCGGCGGAGCGGCGCGCCACTTCGGGGTCACCGGTCAGCGCGAGGAGCGCCCCGCGCAGCGCGCCGGCCGTGGCGTCGGCGGTGTCGAGGCGGCGGGCCACGCCGAGTTCGACGAGCCGGTCGGCGTTGGTGAACTGGTCGACGGCCTGCGGCACCGCGATCATCGGCACCCCCGCGTACAGTCCCTCGCTGCTGCCGCCCATCCCGGCGTGCGTGACGAACGCGTCGGCCTGCTCCAGGATCGCGAGCTGCGGCACCCAGGGGTGCACCTCGACGTTCGACGGCAGGCCGCCGAGTTCTGCCGGGTCGGTGTGCCTGCCGATCTGGAGCACGACGTGCCAGCCGGGCAGCCCGCCGAACGCCGCCACGCACTGCCGGTAGAACTCCGGCCGCCGCGTGAACGCCGTCCCGAGCGAGACGAGCAGCACCTTCGCGTCCCCGGCCGGGCGCGTCCACCCGCCCTGGTCGGCGCGCGGCCCGAAGCAGGGGCCGACGAACGTGGTCCGCGCCTCGTCCACGCGCTCCGCGTTCGGCTGCATGGCGCGCGGGATCAGCGCGAGGCCCCGCGCGGGGCGGCCCATGAACGCGTCCACGTCCGTCGTGACCGCGCCGCTCCCGGCGAGCCAGCGCGCGTATTTGGCGTGGAACGCGTCCGCCCCCGGCAGGCTCCACAGGTGCGCGCCGACCTCCTCCTCGTAGCCGTCCCACGCGACGTAGGTCGGCGACAGCTGGAGGTCGGGGCGGCCCTGGGACTCGGCGAGGGCGCGGGTGGCCAGGAGGCCGATGTCGTAGAGGTAGAGGTCGGCCGGATCGCGGTCGTAGAACGCGCGGAGCTGCGGGAGCGCCTGGATGCCGTCGTCCAGGAAGACGTCCATGGCGGCGATCGGGTCGTTCGGCCAGTCGTGGTCGTCGACGGGGAGGGTGGAGGTGTAGGTGACCAGGTCGGCGCCGGTGGGGGCGATCAGGTCGGCGACGCGGGGGTCGTTCGCGTACGTCACCCGGTGGCCGCGCGCGACCAGTTCACGGATGACTTCGAGGCTGGGGAGGGTGTGGCTGACGGCCGGGACGCCGCCCATCGCGATGTGGGCGCGGCGGCGTGCGGTGGTGGTGCGTGGCATGGTGACTCGCTTGTCGGATCGTGTGCGTGCAGGACGGACCGCGCGCACCGGCACCCCGTGGGACGGGGGCGTTCGGGCGCGGGGGTGGGGCGGCGGCGGGGCCGCGCCGGTCCGTTCAGCCGTAGATCTGACAAGGGCACATGCGGCTCAGGCTAACCGGACGAGGAGGCGGGCTCCAACTCCTTTCGCCCCCGCGCCCGGTGCCCGGCACTCACGCGTCGAAGGCGAACTCCGGGTCGGCCGCGGTGAGTACGGCCGCTGTGGGGCTGGTCGGCCAGTGCGCGGACAGCTCCCCGGCCAGCGTCTTCAGCAGCTCGGGCACGACGTCCGCCCCGCCGTCGTGCATGGCCTCCGTCACCACCAGGACGCGGCGGGTGTGCGCCCCGACCGCCGAGTGGCCGCTCTGCCGGTTGGTCCAGCGGCGGGCGTGCGCCCGGCCGCCGGAGTCGGCGAAGGTCACCTCGCCCGGCTGCGGGTGCTCGGTGTCGCCGCCGAAGGTCGTGTACCGCTCGTCGCCCCGCGCGTGGCGCACCTCAAGCAGCGGCCAGGTGATGCGGTCCACGTCGAGGACGGCCACCGGCACCGCGTAGGCGACCGAGACCGCGTTGCACAGATCGACCACCGGGTGGATGCGCGGCAGCTCCCCCGTCTTCCGCAGCCGCCGCAGCAGCGACTCGGAGGCGCAGCGGTACTGCGTCGGCTTGAGCCCCATCCGGGAGAACGCCCGCCGCCAGGCCAGCACTTCGGGGAACTCGCCCTCGGTCGCGGCGGCCAGCCGGGCCGTGGCGCGTGCCGTGTACGCGGCGACGCGCGGGCCGACGTCGTCGGCGGCGTCCACGGCGGTGGCCCACAGCGCGCCGGCGGTCAGTTCGGGGTGGTCGGAGCGGATCGCGTCCGCGTGCCGGAAGCGCATCACGCCACCGCCAGCCACGCGCTCAGGCCCACGAACGACGCGGCGAACCCGCGGCGGATCCCGGTCAGCACCCGCGGCCTGGCCAGCACGCGGTGCCGCACGGCGGCGGCGCCCATCCCGTACGCGGCGAAGACGACGAACGTCAGCGCCATGAAGACGGCGCCGAGCCGCAGCAGCGCGCCGACGGAGCCGGACTCCCCCGCGGGCACGAACTGGGGGAGGAACGCGACGAAGAAGAGCGTGAGCTTCGGGTTGAGGAGGTTGATCAGCACCGCCGAGACGATCACGCGGGCCGCCGACCGCGGCGCGGCCGCCGCCCCCTCGGCCGACAGCGACTCCTTGTCGCGCAGCGTCGCCCACGCCATGTACAGCAGATAGCCGACACCGAGGTACTTCACCGCGTCGTAGGCGACGGCGCTGGTGTGCAGCAGCGCGGCGAGGCCGGTTACCGTCGCCAGCAGGTGCGGCACGATGCCGAGGGTGCAGCCGAGCGCGGCAGCGACGCTCGCCCAGCGGCCGTGGGACAGTCCGGCGGCCAGGGTGTACACCACTCCGGTGCCGGGGGTGACCACCATGGCGAGGGTGGTCAGCAGGAACGCGGTACTCAAGGGGGAACCTCCGAGGATCAAGGTCCTCCCAGCCTGGCGCGGCCATGGCCCGGCGGACAGGGCCAAAGCGCGCCGGGCCGACCGGTCCATACGCCGTGGTCAGGTGCCGGGCGGGAGCGGCGGGTGGGCGCGCAGCCAGTCGGGCCGTGGTTTCCCGCCGCGTCCCGGCGGGGGCTGCCACGTGTCCAGGGCGCGGGCCGCGACGGCGGCGAACCGTTCCGCCAGCGCCCGTACGTCCGCCGGTGCCGCCCGCCACGGGCGGTCGCCCGCCGTCGCGGCCGGGTCGAGCAGGGCCCGCCACCGGCCGGTGGCGGCGCGTACGGCCCAGTCCGCCGCCGCGTTGACGCCGCGCTCGGGGGCCGCGCCGAGCGTGCCGAGCCAGGCCTCGGCGGCGGAACGGGCGTCCGGCGGCAGCGCGTCCAGCTCCCCGGCGACCTCGGCCCGTACGTCCCCCGGCGTCCGCCCGGCGCAGAGCAGGCGGCAGACGCGGGCGGCGAGCAGGGCGCCGTCGAAGCGGGCGAGGTCCTCGGCGGCCAGCTCGGCCAGCAGCTCCGGCGCGACGCCCCAGGGGAGGTCGCCGAGGAGCAGGTCGCGGACGACGGGGCGGGCGGGCGTCCCGTCGGTGAGGGCGAGGACGGTGCGGTGCCGCTGGGGGTGGGCACGCAGGATGTCACGCCACATCGTCCGCCAGGCGTCGAGCGCGGCGCGGTGGCGGGTGACCCAGCGGCCCAGGTCTTCACCGTCGCGGAGGGCGGCGGGCGCGGTGGGGAGGCCACGGACGGCGGCGGCGAACGCCTCGTCGTCCAGCGGGGTACCGGCGGCGAGCAGGATCTGCGGGGGAGTGGGGGCGTGCAGCAGCTCGGGTGTCATGCAGGGGGGTTCGCCGCCGGGTATGGAGGGGGTGTCGGTCACGCGCCGGGGTCCCTGCGTTCGGGCCACAGGAGACCGGCCACAGAGAGCGCGCCCCAGCCCACCGATACGGCGACGGCCTTCCGGCGCTTGGAGCGGCTGGGGAGGGTGCGGCCGAGCAGTGCGGCGTCCCCCATGTCCGAGGCGATACGTACGGCGGCGGCAGTCACGAGCGCCGGGCCGCGCGGGGCCAGCAGTAGCGCCGCACCGCTGGCGGCGTCGCGCAGACCCACCGGGCGCAGGGCGACGCGTACCGGCTCCCCGTTGCCCAGCCCTGAGGGGACACCCAGCAGACCGGGGCGCGCCGCGACCGCCACCCCGTACGCGGCGGTCGCGGCGCCGACGGCGCGCAGCAGGCGAACGTTCATGGGCGCCAGTATCCTCCGCGCACCGGCTCAGGGCGGCGACGCGCCGCGCCCGGCGGCCTGCTCGCGCAGCGCGTCGAGGTCGGAGAGACGGTCCAGGTTCTTCACGGTCCGCGCCATGCGGTAGTGGTGGGCGAAATGATCACGGTGCCGGTCGAGGAACGCCCAATACCCGACGGTGTAGGGACACGCCCGGTCACCCGCGTGATCACCCGGCTTGTACGCGCAGCCGCCGCAGAAGTCGCTCATACGGTTGATGTACGCGCCGGCCGACGTGTACGGCTTCGTCGCCATCTGCCCGTCGTCCGCGTACTGCGACATGCCCAGGACGTTCGGCAGCATCACCCAGTCGTAGCCGTCCACGAACGACCGGTGGAACCACTCCGTCAGCGCCGCCGGGTCCCACCCGTCCTGCAACGCCCTGCTGCCCAGCACCATCAGGCGCGGGATGTGGTGCGTCCACCCCGTGTCCCGCACCTGCGCCAGCACCGTGGACAGGCAGCGCGCCGTCACCGCGTCGGCGTCCAGCTCCTCGAACCACCGGGGCAGCGGCTCCGTGTGCCCCAGCGCGTTGCCGCGCCGGTAGTCCTCGCCGAAGTGCCAGTACAACTGCCACACGTACTCACGCCACCCGGCGACCTGCCGCACGTAACCCTCCGCGCTGCTCAGCGGCACGTGCCCGTCGCGCCAGGCCCGTTCGACCTCGGCGACGCACTCGGCCGGATGCAGCAGCCCGAGGTTCAGCGCGGCCGACAGACGGCTGTGGCTCAGCACGCCGTCCGCCGCCATCATCGCGTCCTCGTACGGCCCGAAGTCCGCCAGCCGGTGCCGCACGAAGTGCCGCAGCGCCGCCCGCGCCTCATCACGCGTGGCAGGGAAGCGCCGCGGCCCGTCCCGCCCGGTGAACGCGACAAGCCCCTTGCTCTCCCACCGGTCGAGATCGTGCCGCACCTCGGCATCAATCTCGTCCTCCTCCGGCGCCCAGACCTTCCCCTCCTCCAGCGTTTCCTGGTCACGGGGCGGTGGCTGCCGGTTCTCCTGGTCGAGATTCCACGTGCCGCCCGCTGGGTCGTCACCATCCATCAGCAGCCCGTGCTCACGCCGCACCCACCGATAGAAGTCCTCAAGCCGCGCACCCCCGACACTGTGCTCACCGGCCCACTCCCCGAACCGCTCACGCGACATGAGCCACCCCCGCGCAGGCAGCACCTCCACCTGCTCAAGCCCCTCGACAAACGCCAGCGCCTTACGCGACGTCGGCTGGCACACCGTCAGGGCATCCTTCCCCGCACCCTTCCGCACCCCCTGCCGATACGTGTCGGCCCGCACATACCGCACGCGCTCCCCCAACTCGGCCGCACGGTGCCGCATCGCCGACAGCACAAGATGCGCCTTCGCACGATGAAACCGCCGCCTCCCCAGAACCCCCCGCGCCTCCACCATCAAAACCGGCTCATCACCCCCCACTCCCTCCAGAAACCACTCCCCCAACTGATCCCCGAACACCCACCGCACGTCGCCCAGACCTCCAAAAATCGCCACGAACCAGCCCAAGCTACCCACTCAGCTCGCCTGGCAGCGGTCGAACCGCCCGCCCGACCGGTGCAAACAGCGGCCGACCGGGAAGACGGCAAGTGGTGCGTTCTCCATTCGGCATCACCGAAGTAAGGACCGAAAACCCATTTCTCGCTGGCTGACCGGGAACAGCAAGGAGGAAAACCGGCTCAAGACAATCGTTGTCCGGCGGGACCGGGGGGCACTCTCCCTAGAGTGCCGATCATGGTGGAAAACGATGCGAGCGCACTCCTCACCCTGCGTCATCATGTCGGAGACCGCACCTGGCACGCGCTGACGGCAACCGCCTATGAGCGCACTCACCCGCCTGGGACCCTTCTGCTCCGCCAAGGGGAGAAAGGAACACACCTGCTGGCCCTTCTCGGTGGGGTCGCCAAGGTGGTTACCACTGGTCGCCGGGGTGAATCCACCTTGCTGGCTTTCCGGGGGCCGGGTGAACTGCTCGGCGAGGTCGCCGTCCTTGACGGTGGCGCACGCGGCGCGAGTGTCGAGACGCTCACGAGATGCACCGTCGCCGTCATAGGCGCCGACGCATTCCTGCGCTTCGCCGCCGAGCACGACGTCTTTCCAGCTCTGGTGCGCTATGCCTTCGGCCGTCTGCGCGAGTCCGACCGCGCACGGGGCGCGGGCAACCCGCTGGCGCGTCTGGCCGACACCCTTGTCAGCCTCGCCGACATGTCGCACGACGCGAGGTCCCGGCCGCCACGCCCCCTCCGGCTGGCCCTGACACGGGACGAGCTGGCCCAATACCTGCGCACGTCGCGAAACACCGTCACTGCCCGTCTCACCGAGCTGGAATCCTTCGAGGTGGTAGCCACCGGACGGCGGCACATTGTGATCAACAATCTCCCCGCCCTGCGCAGAGCGGCCGCGTTGTTCCGCGATTGATCCGCTTACTTCGCGTGCTTCTCCTGTGGCGGGCGTCACCTGTCCAGCGCACTCGCAGTGCGGAACTCCTGCGACTCCCTTGTCACGCTCGAATGGCGAGCACACCACCATCACTCGTGACTCCGCCGACACAGGAGAAGTCAGATGTCCCAAAAGCTTCAGCGGCTCATCGGCAAGGCGCCCCACGTGAAGAGCCACCGACTTCCCCCCTATCGGGGCATCGTCGCCGTGGACGCGAAGGACTTCACCGGCCACCGGTCCATCCAGCACCCGGAGATCAGCCGTGTCATCCCCGGTCTTCTCCAGCACTCCCTGAACCGCGCGAAGCTCGCCGACGTCTGGGAGGACCGGCGTTTCCCCGCCTCCACCGGCGACGGCTACGTCTTCGGATGCGACCCCGCGGCCATTCCGTTCCTCATCCATCCCTGGCTCGGTGCGCTCCAGGAGACGCTGACCGAGTTCAACGTCCATTCCGCCGGGACCATCCGGCTCCGCCTGCGGGTCAGCCTCCACATCGGGCCGCTGCCCGACGACGGAGCCGAGTCCGACGGGAACGGAACGCCGCGCAACGACACCCATCGGCTGCTCGACTCCCGGCCGGTCAAGATGATGCTGGCCGCATCCAGCGAGAACGTCACCCAGGTCGCCGCGATCCTGTCGGACCGCTGCTTCGAGGATGCGGTCGCCGGCGGTTACACGGGCAGGCACCCGGACCACTTCGTCGAGGTGCCGGCGACCGTCCCGGGAAAGGTCTTCGCACAACGCGCCTGGCTGCACGTCCCGGCCCCGTCCGGCAACCTGTATGACCGCCGCATCCTGGGCGACCGGGTGATCGACGAACTGGAGAGCGCGCCCGCCACACCGACTGCTCCCGCTCCGACATCCGCGGCCGATCGCCCTGCCCGCACCTCGACCGTCTACCGCGTGGACCGGGGTTTCCAGAACAACGGCCAGGTTCACGGCGGCCAGACGTGGAACGACCACTCAGGCGACCGGGAGCGCGGCGACCGATGAAAGACGACAGGAACGCCGACGACGCACCCCGCGAACAGCAACCGCACGACGAGTCCGGTCCGGACGCCTCCAGCGACGGCAAAGACGCAGAGGACGACGCGCACGGCCCGGACGATCCCCTGGCCTTCACTTCCCTGCCACCCGAAATGGCGGCCCTCCTCTCGGACGGCGGCTTCACCGGTGCCGGGCCGCCCTTCGTCCTGGCCACCAACAGCGTTGTCAACACGGGTCCGGTCTGGGGCGACCAGCGCCTCGACAACGAGGAAAGTCCCCGCACGAACCCGGACGGTGTGTCGCGCCCCCGCGTGGACTCCCGCGAAGGCCCTGTCACGCCGGGCGAAATCTTCGACGCCAAGGCGGGCTACGTCCAGCCCGACTGCTTCGCCGAAGCCCTGGCCGAACTGGACACGGGTCTGCTGTTCCTGGTCGGCGAGCCGGACACGGGCCGCCGCACGACTGCGCTCAACCTCCTGGAGAGGCACAGCGAAAGTCTGGCACTCCGCTCGGTGGACAGCGACCGCAACCTGTCGACCTGGACGCCGTCGCACAAGGGCACACGCGGCTACCTCATGGACGAGCCGGTAGCGGTCGAGCACTTGCGGCGCGGCGATGTCGATCGGCTGCGCCAGAAACTGGAGGACGCCGACGCCCGCATGGTCGTCGTGCTGAACGACTCCCCTGAGGCCCGCCGCCACCTCAGACGTGCGCTGCGCGTCACCCTTGTGGATCACGTGGCGCCTCCACCCCGCCGGATCTTCGAGGCCCATCTGTGCGAGGCGGTCCCGGACCGGGCCGCGCGCGACCGGCTTCTGTCCACACTGGACGCGAGCCTGCTGGACGAACTCCTCGTCCCTGGCATCCTGGCAGCGCACATCGTCGAGTTGGTGACCGCGATCGTCGAAGGGACCACGGACCCCGACTCACTCCGGGAACGGCTCAGCTTCCTTGCGCGGGAAGAGGTACCCGCCCTCCTCGACCGGCTGAAGAGCGATCCGGACGCGCTCTCGTTCCTCCTCTCGGCAGCGGTCTTCGAAGGGCTCGACCACCGCGTCGTCATGGACGAGTCGGAGAGGCTGCTGCAACTCGCGGACGGCAAGCTGCACGCCGTCCTGCACGGCGAACGGGCGGACGAGGCGAATCGGCCGAACCAGGAGTTCGTCTTCCGCCGCTCCCTCACCGAACAGCTCCGGGCCGTCGGCGCCGACCGCCGCCCGTCCGAGTTCCGCAGCACCAGCCGCTACGGCTACACCGCCGAGCCTGTCGTGTTCCGCCGCCACCGGCGGGGCGAGGCCGTGCTCCGCCATGTCTGGCACGAGTACGGGCCGCTGCCGTCCCTGTTGACGAAGTGGCTGGCCGAGGTGGGGCCGCGCACCGAGCTGACCGCCCCCGCCGGGCGGATCATGGGGCTGGCTGCCAGCTGGGGCGGCGGGCGGCAGGCGCTGGAGCACCTGCGGGAACTTGCCGCATCCGACCGGTGGACCCCCCGGTCGATCGCCGCCTACGCCCTCGGCCTGGCCGCCCAGGACCCGGCACTCACCGGTGCGGTCAGGTACCGGCTCGTGGGCTGGAGCTTGGCCTCCGACTGGCGGCTGCGCTCCACCGTCTCCCTCGCCTGCGCGACCGACTTCGGGCTGTCCCGCCCCGACCAGGCGCTCACCCTCCTCGCACACCTGCCCCGCGACGAGGACAAGGCGCATGGCGCCACCGTCGCCTTCGGCGTGCGGGGCGCACTCGTGTCGCTCTTCGACGCGGGCAATCAGGGGATGGTCGTCGCCACGCTCCTCACCTGGCTCGCGCACCGGGGCCCCCGCGCTGCGGCGGCCCTCGACGTCTTCGGCCACCTGCTGCGCCTCCGGATGGACTGGTTCGAACGGGACCTCCTGCGGACGGACGGTTTCCGCGACGAGGTCACCGGTCTCGTGCACCGGATGCTCGACGACGACGACCACTTCGAGAGGGCGAGCGAAGCGGTGATCGGACTGTGCCGCACCGCCACCTGGCGGTTGACCGCGCGTCCCGCCGCCGAACTGCTGTTGTCGGCCCTCGCACGCGAGATGACGCACGGGACTCTGCGGCTCTTTGTGCGCATCCGGCAGAACGAGGAACGGCAGCTCTTCGGCAAGCACATCGCCGCACCGACCCTCGCCGCCTGGCGTGACGGCGGGTCCGGGCAGCGCACCACCGAGACGTCCGGGAGGACCGTGTGAACACCGACAACCCGCAGCCTGTCTTCGCGGCCAGCGCCCATACACCATGGCTGGAAATCATCGGGCACCGCCTGTCGGGCCGCTCCGACCGCGCGCTCGTGCTGCTCGACCGTGACGGACGGTACAGCGTCCGCTGGCCGCGCGCCCGGCGGAAGACGGCCCTGCCCGCGGATACGGGCACGGAACGGCCGGTTCCCCGCCGGCCCGCCGCGGGCTACGACAGCGCCTTCCATGTCCTCATCGCGGAGCAGCACGCCACCCGGGCGATCCGCCTGCCGGGCAATTACGGGCCCGCCGAGGCGGCGGACGTCCGGGTGACCTGGTGGGTTCACGATCCGGCGCAACTCGTCCGCACCGGCACCGCGTACGGGTGGCCCGTCATCTCCCGGAACCTGGGCGCCCGCCTGCGGAGCCTGGAGAACGCGTACACCACCTCCCGTCGAGCCCTGGGACCCGACGATGTCGCCTATCACCTCTCCTCGCCGATCGAGCTACCCGACTGCGGCCTGACCTACCGCGTCGCCCACGTCCATCCCCGCGATGTCGACAGCGAGTTGCTGCTCGCACAGCCTGGCGGCGCGGGCTATCCAGCCGATTGGTCGGCGGACCACCGCGAGCAGTACAGCTTCTACACCGAAGCCATACGGTCGGGGCCCGTGGCACTCGCCGCCCTCTGGCTCCTGCGGAAGCCGGACGAAATCCGGAACGTCCTCGACTGGCGTGTGAGCAACGGCCATCTGGTCCGGGAAGAGACGGACTGGCAGGACGAGATGGCCGGATTGCTGGGGAAGCTCTCGGAAGAGGAGCGGGAGGAGATCTCCAAGCTCCTCAGAGACCGCTTGCTGATCATCGGCCGCCGTTTCGACCAGGGAGACGCGGAGGACGACTGGTCCGGTCGGTGAGCGGTCACGCCGCCCGAGCCCCTAGCGCGTGGCACGGGTCCTGTCGCGGAAGACCTGGCGGTAGGTGTGGGGGGAGATGGTTGTCGTGCGGGTGAAGTGGTGGCGCAGGTTCGCCGAGGTGCCGAAGCCGCTGTAGTGGGCGATGGCCTCGATCGGGGCGTCCGTCGTCTCCAGCAGTTCCTGCGCGTGGCGCACGCGCTGCTGGAGCAGCCATTGGAGCGGTGTCGTGCCGAGGCGGTCGCGGAAGCGGCGGGCGAAGGTCCGTTCGCTGAGGTGGGCGACGCGGGCCATGGCGCGGACGGTCAGGGGCTCGTGGAGGTGTTCCAGGGTCCAGTGGAGTACGGGCGCCAGCTCGTCCGCCGGCGCGGGCGCGGCGGCGGGGCGCGCGTACTGTGCCTGCCCGCCCTCGCGGTGCGGCGGGACGACCATGCGCCGCGCCACCTCGTTCGCCACCGCCGCGCCGTGGTCCTCGCGGACGAGGTGCAGGCACAGGTCGATGGCGGCGCCCGTGCCCGCCGAGGTGTAGACGCGGCCCGCGCGCGTCCACAGGGCGGCGGCGTGTACGTTCACGGCGGGGAAGCGGACGGCGAAGTCGGGGGCGTTCACCCAGTGGGTGGTCGCGTCGCGGCCGTCGAGGACGCCGGCGGCGGCCAGCAGGTAGGCGCCCGCGCACAGCGAGACGATGCGGCGGCCGCGTTCGTGCGCCGCGCGCAGCGCCGCCAGCAGCGCCGGGGGCGGGTCGAGCTGCACGGGACGCGAGCACGCCGGGACGAGGACCGTGTCCGCGTCGGCGAGCGCCGCCCACGGCAGCGGCGTGTCGGCGCGCAGCCCCGCCGCGACGGGTACGGACGCCGCGCCGTCGCCGCACATCCGCAACTCGTACCACGGGTCCGCGAGGTCCGGGCGCTGGATGCCGAACACCTCGCAAGGCACGGCCAGTTCGAAGATCGGGGCACCCTCGGTCACGGCCAGCGCGACGACATGGCGGTCCATGGCGGTAATTTAGCGGAGTACGGCGAAACCGCCGCTGTCGCCCGCCCGCCGCCCCCACGAGGCTGGCGCCCATGACCACACCCGCCCACGGCCACCTCTCCGCCCTCCAGGGCACCGCCCTCTACATCGGCGCCGTCCTCGGCACCGGCGTCATCGCCCTCCCCTCGCTGGCCGCCGAGGCCGCGGGCCCGGCGTCGCTGCTCGCGTGGCTCGGGCTCGTCGTGCTGTCGGCGCCGCTCGCCGCGACGTTCGCCGCGCTCGGGGCGCGGCACCCGGACGCGGGCGGCGTCGCGACGTACGCGCGGCACGCGTTCGGGGAACGGGCGTTCGCCGTCGTCGGCTGGTGCTTCCTGCTCGCGGTGCCGCCGGGCGCCGCAGCGGCGGCGCTGTTCGGGGGCGCGTACGTCGCGGCGGCGCTCGGCGGCGGGACGGCGACGACGGCCGTCACCGCGCTCGTCCTGATGACGGGCGTGACGGCCGCCAACGCGGCGGGCCTCAAGGTGACCGGCCGCCTCCAGACCGTCCTGGCCGCCGTCCTCGCCGTCCTGCTGCTGAGCGCCGTCGCCCTGTCGCTGCCGGACGCGCGGGCCGCGCACCTCGAACCGTTCGCCCCGCACGGCTGGACGGCCGTCGGCCCGGCGGCGGCGCTGCTGGTGTGGAGCTTCGCGGGCTGGGAGGCGATCACGCACCTGGCGGGGGAGTTCCGGCGGCCGGAACGCGACCTGCCGCGGGCGGCGGGGGCGGCGGTGGTGGTCGTCGGGGCGCTGTACCTGCTGGTGGCGTTCGCCGTGGTCGCGGTCCTGGGCCCGGCCGCCGGGGAGACGGAGGCGCCGCTCGGCGAGCTGATGGCCCGTGCGATGGGCACCGACGCCCGCTTCCCTGCCGCCGCCGCGGCCGTCCTCCTCACCACCGGCACGATGAACGCGTACTACGCCGGTGCCGCCAACCTCGCCGCCGCCCTCGGCCGCGACGGCGCCCTGCCGCCCTGGCTGGCGCGCGGCAGCGCGGCCGGGGAGATCCCGCGCCGCGGCCTCGGCCTGGTGGCCGGGCTCGGCACCGTCGCGCTGACGACGGTGCTGGTGACGGGGGTCGGCACGGACCGGCTCGTCCTGCTGACGACGGGCTCGTTCGTGACGGTGTACGCGGTCGGCGTCGCCGCGGCGCTGCGCCTGCTGCCACGCCGTACGGCGGGCCACCGCGCGGCGGTCGCGGCGTCGGGGGCGGTACTCCTGATGGTGGCGATGGTGGCGATGTCCGGCGTGTACCTGCTGTGGCCGCTGGCCGTGTCGGGCGCCGCGCTGCTGTACCGCGCACGCGCGGGACGGCGTTCGGCCGCACCGCCCGTCCCGCGCCCGCGCGCGGAGGCGGACCCGGCGCGCGGGCCACGCCGCTGAGCGGGGCGCCGGCGCGTGCGCGGTCACCGGCAGTCAGCGCTTCTTGGGCTTCTTCTTCTGGGGCAGCCGCCACTCGCCCCGGTGCACCTGGCAGCGCGAATATCCGATCATCGCCGGGTTGCCGCAGGGCTTCCCGGACTTCGTCCTGGTCGAACCGCACTTGAGCTGCTTGGCCACGTGTCCTCCCCGCGCCGACTCCCCCGGATGCCGTTCCATGCTCGCCGGTACGCCCCCGCCGCCGCGAGTGCGCGCCGCACCATGGCCGAACCCCGGCGTTCCGGCAGCCCGTTTTGGCCGTCCGTGTCAGCGGCGCACCCGCAGCGCGCGTACGCGGTTGAGGGCCGCCGCGACCTCGTGGCGGCGCGGGACGGCGAAGTCGTCGTCGTGCACGCCGAGCAGCGCCGCGACGCCGCCGGGGCCCGCCAGGTCGCTGTCGAGCAGGTCGAGGGCGTCGGCGAGGGTGCGCTGCCCGTCCAAGTGGCCGCGCCGCACCAGCAGTTCGACCGCCAGCCCGACGCCGACGACATGCGGCCCGTCCGCCAGCTGCTCGACGGCGCGCAGGTCCACCTCGTTCTCGCCGAGGACCAGGTGGTCCGTACCCCGGGCGCGCACGCGCGTACGCCCGCGCGCGGACGCGTCGAGCGACGCCGGCTCGGGACGGCGCGCCGCCACACCGGGGAACGACAACGCCTCCGCCCGCCGCCCGGTGGGCACGGCCGCCACCTCCCGCGCCCGCGCCGTCACGTCGTACGGCCGGTAGTCGTCCATCATCACCACACGGTCGGCCACGTCGAGGTAGTCCCCGGAACCGCCCATCACCAGCACCGTCGAGATCCCGTGGTCGCGGTGCAGCGACCGCACCGAGTCCACCAGCGGCGTCAGCGGCTCCCGCTCCTTCGCCACCAGCGCCTGCATCCGCGCGTCGCGGATCATGAGGTTGCTCGCGGCCGTGTCCTCGTCGATCAGCAGCACCCGCGCGCCCGTCTCCACGGCCTCGCACAGGGACGCGGCCTGGGAGGTGGAACCGGAGGCGTCGGGGGTGGAGAAGTCGGCGGTGCCGGCGCCGCCCGGCAGGTGGTCGACGAAGGCGCGCACGTCCACGCGGCACACGCTCCGGCCGTCCTCGGCGCGGATCTTGACCGTGTCGCGGTGGGCGACGACGCGCTCGCGCCCGTCCCCCGGCACGTGGTCCCACACCCCGGTCTCCAGCGCGCGCAGCAGCGTCGACTTGCCGTGGAACCCGCCGCCGACGACCAGCGTCACCCCGGCCGGGACACCCATCCCGGTGACGGCGCCCGCGTGCGGCAGGTCCACGGTCACGCGCAGCTCCTCCGGCGCCAGGAACGGCACCAGCCCCCCGCCCCGCGCGGGCCGGTCGTCCGCCCCCGAACGGCGCGGCAGCAACGCCCCGTCGGCGACGAACGCGACGAGCCCCAGCTCCGGCAACCGCTCGCGCAGCGCCGCCGAGTCCTCCACCGCCGCGACGAACCCGGCCGCCTCCGCCGCCCGTTCCCCGTCATGGCACAGCGCGTGCTCCGCGATCCACGGCAGCCCCTCACCCAGCAGCTCCCACGCCGCGCGCCCGTCGATCCGCCGCCGCGGGCCGGGCAGCGCGACGCCGAGCCGCAACGTGACGGACCCGTCGTCGCCGACCGTGCACGAACTGCGCGCCAGCACCTCCTGCCCACCCGCGTCCACATGGAACGCCGCCTCCCGCGCCGCCTCCCGCGCCGCACGCCGCACAAGCCACCCGGCCAACGCGCGCCGCCGCACAGGGGAATCCCACAACTCACGCGGGAACCCGGCCCGTTCCCCCCTCACCCGCACGGCGACCCGCGCGGGCGGCGCATACGGATCAGCCTGCGCCCGCACGACACGCAGCGCGAACCCACCGGGCAACTCCCACTCCCCGACCAGCCCGCGATACCGCCCATAAGCAGCACCATCAAGCCGCCGCAACTCCCGCTCAAGCTCACCCACGCCCGCCACCCTCACCTCACCCACACCACGACCGCCGCAGTCTAGGCCGCGGACACACCCCGCCCCGCCCCGCGCCGTGGAGACGGCCGCGCCCGGACCCCGCGACGTGACGGCAGGCAGGTCCCACGCCTGGGGCGCGCCGTCGATCAGCGAACAGGCGCTGTACGCACATCACCCGCCCGCCGTACGCCGCCGCCCGCGCCGTGTCGTGCCGTGCGTCGGGTTCACTGGTGCACGTGGGCGCGCTGTCCCTCACGGTCGAAGACCATGATCAGCTCGGCCGGGCCGTCCAGGGCCGTGAACGCGTGCGGAACCATCGTCGCGAACTCCGCCGCCTCCCCGGTGGCGACATCGATCTGTCGCTCGCCCAGCCACAACCGCACGCGCCCCTCCAGCACGAGGAACCAGTCGTGGCCCGGGTGCATCCGCTGGCCGGACGACGCCTCGGTCGGCTCCAGACGGATCTTCACTGCCACCGTGCGCCCGTCCGGGCGGCTCAGCGGCCAGGTCGTCCGGGTGCCGTCGCTGTGCGCGACCGGACGGATGACGACGTCGTCGTCGGTGGGCACCTCGAAGAGCGCGTCGAGACTCAGCTGGAGGGCGTTGGCCAGCGGTACGAGCACATCGAGACTGAGGGTGCGCTTGCCTGTCTCGACGCGGCTGATGGTCGAGGGGCTGAGGTGGGTGCGCGCGGCCAGCTCGTCGAGGGAGTACCCCAGGGTGGTGCGCATGCTGCGCAGGCGTGATCGTGCGAGAGCTTCGATGTCAGCGACTCCGTGCATGCGTCCATCCTGCCACTTCTTGCGGATCGCGCAAGCCTCCTTGCTGATACCGCCAGGCGCTGTACCGTCGGACGCATGAACGAGCACCTCACCCACCGTCCGCACCCGGTCCCGTCCGAGCCCGCCGAGCAGGCCGGCCACCCCGGACACCCCACCATGGAGCGCCACTGCGACGTCGCCGTCATCGGCGGCTCGGCCGCCGGTCTCGCCGCCGCCCTGCAACTCGCCCGCCAGCGGCGCGGTGTCGTCGTGGTGGACGACGGCACCCCGCGCAACGCCCCGGCCGCGCACATGCACGGCTACCTCGGACACGAGGGAGCCGCACCCGGCGAGCTGACGGGAATCGGGCGTGCGGAGGTGCGCGCGTACGGTGCGGAGGTCCTCCCCGGCCGGGTCGTGGGGGTGAGCCGTCGTGACGACGGCCGGTTCCGGCTCGACCTCACCGGCGGGCACACGCTGGTGGCCCGCCGCGTCCTCGCCGCGACCGGCCTGTCCGACGAACTTCCCCCGATCGACGGCCTCGCCGCGGGATGGGGACGCGGTGTGATCCACTGCCCGTTCTGCCACGGCTTCGAGGTGCGCGACCGGCGCCTGGTGCAGATCGTCACCAGCCCCCTGGGCCTGCACCCCACCCCGCTGTTCCGGCACCTGGCCGACCGGCTGACCGTCGTGCTGCACGACCCGGCCGGGGTGGACGAGGGAGCCGTCGCAGCCCTCGCCGCCTCCGGCGTCACCGTCGAACGCGGCGAGGTCAGCCGGGTCCGCACCGGTCCCGACGGCGAGGTGTCCGGGGTCGAACTCGGCGACGGCCGTGTCCTGGAGGCCGACGCCGTCGTGGTCGGCTCGCGGTTCCGGGCGCGCGCCGACGCGCTGGCCGGCGTCGGGCTCACCACCTCCCCGCACCCGACCGGTGGCGGTGACGTCCTCGCGGTGGACGCGCGCGGTGAGACCGCCGTGCCGGGAATCTACGCGGCCGGCAACGTCACCGACCCGAGCCTCCAGGTGCTGCCGTCGGCCGCCCAGGGCAGCCAGGTCGGCGCGATGATCGCCTTCAGCCTCGCCGAGGAGGATCTGCGCGACGCCGTCCGGCGCTCGGGCGAGGAGGCCGACTGGGACCACCGCTACGCGGGCCCCGACCGGGCGTGGAGCGGCAACCCCAACGGCACGCTCGTCCACGAGGCCACCGCCCTGCCTCCGGGCCGGGCGCTCGACGTCGGCACCGGCGAGGGCGCCGACGCCCTCTGGCTGGCCGAGCACGGCTGGCAGGTGACCGCCACCGACATCTCCGGCAACGCGCTCGCCCGGGTCCGCGCCGAGGCCGAACACCGCGGACTCGCCGTCACCCTCGTACGCGGCGACGCCAACGACCCTGCGCCCTTCGGCACCGAGACCTTCGACCTGGTCTCCCTGCAATACGGCTCGTTCAAGCGCACCCCCGACCAGCGCGGCCTTCGGAGCCTGCTCGCCGCCGTCGCACCCGGCGGCACGCTGCTGGTCGTGCACCACGACCTCACCCCCCTGCGTGACCCGGTGGACGTGGCGGCCCAGACCCGGATGTACGACCCGGAGGCGTTCGTCGGCGTTGACGAGATCGCCGCCGCGCTCACCGCCGACCCCGACACCTGGCAGGTCGAGACCCACGAAACCCGGCCACGACCCGCCGGCGCGGCCAGCACCCACCACGTCAGCGACGTCGTACTGCGCGCGACGCGACGGAAGGCCTGACCGCGCCGCCGGACCCGCCGGCGCTCCGGACGACGCGACGCTCGACATCGAAGGGCCCCACCACGACCGGCGGGGCCACCCTTCGGCATCGTGCCCGGTGAAGCACCGGCGGAGGACACGAGATGCGCACTCGTGAGGGTGTGGACCCCACACGCTCACCACATGTGCGTACGGGGGTCCGGCGAAGGCCGGGGGCATCCTGACCTGCGGCGGATCGCTCGGAGTAGCCCCGTCCGGACGGAGGAGGACAGGTGTGAATGAGACCAGAAGTGAGACTGCGAACAGCGGGAGTCCGGCGTCCTTCTGCCTTACTTGCCGGTGTCCGGTCCGTACCACTGAAGGGCCTGGCCGGTGACCGTCGCGATGCATTCGAAATCGCCGTCGCAGTGCAGGAGCGTCAGCCCTTGCAGTTCCGCCGTAGCGGCCACGACCAGATCCACGGCTCCGGCACTGCGGTGTTGTCCTCGCTTGGTGAGCGCTTCCTGCACCTGTCAGGCGCGGTCGTAGGCGCGGTCATCGACCGGCACCCATCCGAACAGCACACGCATGTCCTCGATGCCTTGAGCGCGGTCTGCCGCGGAGCGGGCGCTGTAGCAGAATTCGAGCTCCGTGCTCGGGCACGTCGCGATGAGTCCGGCGGCGGCTGCCTGGTCCCAGCCGAACTGCTCGGCGTCGGTGCGCATGAGGCGTGCCAGGGCGCTGGTGTCGATCAGGAACTGCGCGGCGTTCACCGGCGGTAGTCACCCTTCTTCTGGAAGAGCTCCAGGTCGAAGGCGCCGTCGGCGGAGGCCGCGCGCAGTCGAGCGAGTACGAGCGCCCTCCGCCGGTTCTCCAGTACCTCGCGCAGCGCGGTGTTGACCGTCTCCTTCTTGGTTCTGGTGCCGAGCGCTCGGGCGACATCGGCCAGCAGCTCGTCGTCGAGGTCGATCACGGTTCGACTCATGGGGCACACCTCCTGATATCACTCGTGCCATCAGCTATATCTCGATGGGTGACAGGTGTCCCGGCTTTTGTCGGGGAGTGCGGCCGCCGCGCCGCGGCGTGGGCGTTACGCCAGGTCGTCTGCCCACGCCGGCATGACGCCTTGGATGCGGGAGAGGGTGAAGACACGATCGGCGTTTCGAAGGCGGCACCACGCTTCCAGGTAGGGCGGGTCGAGTTCGAGGCGGCCGAGGGTGCGCACGGTGCGGCTGCCCGAGGCGGCGACGTACTCGACGGTGATGGCCGTGCCCCTGTCGATGGCGTGTGCCAGCTGGCGGACGTCGGTGTACGGCAGATGCTTTGCGTATCCGGCGACGATCTCTTCGGTGTCCGTGCCGAAGGGAACCCCGGTGCCGAATGGATCGGGCTCCGGAACGGTCGGTGGGGTGACCAGCAACCGGGCCGCCACCGCGGACGGGTCGACTGCGGGCGCCTCCGCCGTTCGGTGTGCTGAGCGCCCGGTGCCGGCCTCCGCGGTGGCCTTCCGGGGGGCCGGAACCTCGGCGGCCCGCCGAGGCGGCACCTTCTCGATGCGTACGGTTCCGTCCGGGGCCTCGGCGACGGGCGCATAGCCCTGGCCTCGGAGCGCGGCGAGGGTCTTGTCGGGCGAGCTGCCGCTGACGAGCACCGTCGGGGCGAGCTGTCGCAGCCCGAGTACGCCGAGCGCCCGGTGGGCGGCGAGCTCGGCCAGGAGCGCGGGTTCGTCGCTGTGGACGACGCAGGCGGCGGGGGCGATGCGCATGCGACCGTGACGGCGGGCGGCGTCGGTGACGAGATAGGACAAGGGCTGCGGCAGGGGCCCGTCGGCGACGGCGGTCAGCTCGGCCGAGATCTCGTCCGGAGTGCGACCGGTGTCCAGGGCGCGGCGGACGCTGTCGCCGCTGAACCGCCATACCGAGGCCATACCGCTGGTCTCCCGGTCGGCGGTCGAATCCAGGAGCTCGGCCAGGCGCACGGAGGGCGTGCCGGTGACGACGGCGGTGAGGTCGCCGCCGAACCGGGCCGTTCTCGTGGCCTCCGGCAACAGCCGCCGACATGCGACGGCCAGTTTCTCCCGGTCGCCGGTCGTCAGGGCCGCACCGAGCCGGGAGAGAGCGCCTCGGGCGATGACGCCCGTCAGCTCGGCCTCGCGGACGGCTGCGGCGAAGGGCGTCTCGTCGTGGAACGACGGATGGGCGAGCGGACGTTGCCAGGCCACGAGCGGACCCAGATCGGTGCCGACCCGCACACCCTGGCTTTCCGGAAGCGCTGCCGCCGCTGCGAGCAGCCCGCGCCGGGCCTGGAGGCAAGCACCGCAGCGAGGGGCCCCGGCCACGGCGGCAAGCGCCTTGTTGTCCTCGTCGCGGGACTGCGAAGGAGTGAGCTGGAGGTTCCACCATGCGTGAAGCAGGTCGGCGAACTGCGCTGCGGGTTCCTGCGCCGCCCAGGTGTCGTACACCGCGGTGGGTACGATGCGGTCGCCGTCGGTGCACAGCAAACCGATCGAGTAGGCGACCTCCAGGGTGATGCGCACCACCGCGTCGTCGGCCTGCGCGGCCTTGCCGATCCGCCCCAGTTCACGCGCGCCGATCCCGCCGGACTTCAGCCGGACCGGTGGGGCCGCCGAGCAGGCCGACAGGACCGAGGCGGCGTGGATCGCGAAGGCCGTGGCAGCCGCGGTCGCCTCTCGTTCCACCTCCACCTCTGTGACGGGCACCAGCTCCGCCACGGGCGGTACGGGATCGAACGGCGCACTCCAGTCCGGCCCGCGCAGCGCGAGTGCCACTTCGGCGGGCATGCGGCCCGGCCCGTATCCGTGGCGGCCGCGGATCAGGAACCCCCTGTCCAGGGCCCATCGCTCGCCCGGCGGGACATTGGCCATGGCAGCCCCGAACATGACGAATTCAGTGTCCTGTGGTGCGGACTTCGCCCGTCGCTCCAGCAGCTGCCGGGCGGCCGGAGGCGCCTTCGCGATCACTGCGGCGACGCGCTGCGGATCGCCATGGTGTTCCAGGACGGCGGCCGTGCGTTGCCGCCTGGTGCCGGGCGGCTCGATGCCCAGCGCTACGAGCATGCCGCGCAGTTCCTCGGAGGTCACGCCTTCCAGCAGCTCCTCCAGCGGTGCGTCCAGCCCGAGGGGCGCGTCCCACGACTGCCGCAAGGGGGCGACCATGTGGAGGTTCCCGTCCCCGTCCGGCCAGACCAGCGCGTGATCGGCCAGAGCCTCCAGAACGACGTCCAGTTCCCGAGAGGCGGCGGGTGCCGTCGCTCCCAGTGCCCTCGCCAGGGCGCCGCGCGACAGGGGAGTTCCCAAGGCGGCCAGGGCCTCGGCCACTTGGAGGCAGGGCAGCGGTAGCTGTGGCAGGACGAGCGCCACCGAGCCTGGCCGCAGGAGACGTTCCGCCGACTCCTCCATGGAACGTGGCTCCGGTGGCGCCAGGGTGTCCTTACGTATCCCGAGTACGCGCGACAGCCGTGGCGCGTCGAGACCGGCCAACCAGGCCGTCAGCGTGGATCGGGACGTCATGCGGAACACCTCGCGAAACCGGGAACACGGCTGGGGACCGGGGCGGCCCCCAGCGGAGCCAAGAATCGCGCATTCGACGGGTCCACCGTCGCCATCCGGTGGGGAGTTCACCCGCAGAGGGCGCTTGTCGACGGGGATGGAGTGCGGGCGACCCTGGCACGCCGCACGAGATGTCGCGAATGCCCGAGATGAGCGGGACTGGAACTGAGGCCAGGACATACCGAAGAACCCGGCCGCCGAAGCGGTCCGGGTTCTTCGTTTCGCCTGTTCAGGCGGGTGCGGAGGATACGAGATTCGAACTCGTGAGGGTGTGAACCCAACACGCTTTCCCATTCTCCCGAACGTCGTCCGTCGGGGTTCACACCCGTCCTGACCTGCGGCGGAACGAACCACTGGACGGTGGGTGAACCCGGCCGGACGGGGGTGAATGAGACCCAAACTAGGCGACTGGCTGGGGCAGCCCATGGCGGCCGAGGGACCTACTTCGGAAAGTCGCCCGCGAGCCACCCGTCTACCACTGAGAGTGCAAGGGCTTCCTGGAGCCAGGGGGTCGTTTTGATGATCGTGGTGAGGAGCTCGCGCGCCTGGTCGGGCGGGAGCAGCTCCGAGATCACATGGCTGCCGTCGCCGAGCCGGCTCCCGCTTGCGCAGTCGATGTAGATGTCGACGAGATCTCGTTTGGTGGGTGCCACCCCGATGAACGCAGTGCCGCTTGTCAGTGACTCGCCGACCTTGATCAAGTTCTGTTGAGGCCCGGACTTGGAGGTGGCGGCCGATCGCGTGCTGGCTCCGGAGGTGGGCGCCGCGTATGACGAACTCGTCGCCCGTACACGGATGGTGGCCGGGTAGAGCATGAAGGATGCGTGGCGCTCGGCCCCAGTGGCAGACGACACGGCGATGGTGATCCCGACGTCGGTCGTCGACCTGCGGGCGCTGGCGGATGTCCGCGAGCGATACATGGCCGCGGTGGAAGCGCACCTTCGCCCCCCGGGGCCGCGCCCGACGCCCTCTCCCGCGCCCGCGCCGCGCCCTGCTGTCTCCTCCCGTGCCTGCTTCCCCACCCGGTACTGGCCCTGTAATCACGTGATCACTGATGCCCTCAAACGGATCGATTCAGTGTGTCAATTCGTCGAACACATCGTCCGGCAGCGTCTTGATGTACTCGATGCGTGCACGGATGGCTGCCTCAAGATTGGCCAACGACAGGCTCACCGATGGCTCGACGAAGTCTTCGTTGCCCGCCTCGGCAGTGAGTAGAGCAACAGCGTCGTAGTTGCCTTCCTTGACCATGCGCTCGAAGAAGATCTTGTACCGGTCCACGTACGAGGCCCCCTCGAAAATCGGGTCAGCCTTGAACGGCATGTTGCCGGGCACCTTGACCGCGCTCAACGATCCGGGCGCGCGCTCCACGAGCATGATGAAGCCGAACCACGGCTTCAATTTGCCGAACAGGCCCCGCTCCACGGCCGTCTGGGAGTCGGCCGCGAGCCCGAGGGCTTCCTCGGTTCGGTTGTTGAAGTTGTTGCCGAACGAGGGACCTCGCTGAGACTTGAACTCCATCGCTGCGATCAGAGAGCTGCGGTAGAGCACCAGGAGATCCCAGTTCTTCGCCGGGCGAAAGTACGCCGGCAGATTATTGTGACCCTCCGTGCGCACCTCAAGGGTGATGTCCGGATGGGCACGCCAAAGTTTCGCCACGGCTTCCTGCATCGCGTCCATCTGCTTCCCACCCGTGACGGCTGCACGGTTACCCGTGTCCCTGACTCCGGTCACCTGCCCCTGCTTCGCGGCTTGCAGGTCCAGGCCGGTCCAGTAGCCGAGAACAGCGGCGCGCCAGATCTCGACAGGTGTCAGGTCGCTCATGGCCCTCTTCTTCTAATTGGATGCTCAGATGCTGCCGGCAGGCAGCCCGTACGCTTCTTCGGCCGCAAGCGTCGCGGCTGTCCTATCGCTGGCGCGGAACGCCTCACGAAGCCTTGAGGCGATGTCCTGGGGGATGTCTTCGGGGCGTGGAACGGCGATCTTCCGCAGGTACTGCGCCTGGAATCGGAGTGTGCCGCCACGCATTTTCACGCCATAGGCGCTCACGAAAGCCTCGGCGATCCGTGACAACAGCAGCCCGCCGAGCACTTCCATGTCCCACGACGACGAGACGATGTAGTACAGGTTGTGGTGCGGGTAGTAACCGCCGGGCTCCAGTACCGGTGTGATCTTGGCTTTCATGTCCTGAAGAAGCAGCTTCGGCCGTTCGGCGAGGCCGGGGTAGACCTTGTCGATGGTGCGGTGCCAGGTGTTCGGGTTCTTCCTCGCCACGAACCGTTTCTTGACGTTCGGGTGTGACGCGAGCGCGGCAGCAAACTTCGGGTAGTTTGCGGGATCCACGAGCCTGCCCTCGTCGTCCCACGGGTTCAGCAGCATCTTCGACGGCGTAGTGAGGCGACCTGCACGGATGTCGTCGGCCATGACGATGGGCGTCAGGCGATCTTGCTCGACGTCGATGCCGGCGTCCGGGCTGATGATGTAAGCCTTGTCGGCTCCGGTCGCGACACCGATGCTGACCTTCGTCGCGCCGTCAGCTTCGAGGGTCGGGAACGTCTCCTGAAGGTGTTCCAGGAGCTTGATGGTGTGAGGGGATCCTGCGGGCCAGAAATCGTCGGTCTCGAACCAGCTGGGCAGGCGCGCGCCTTCCCACCCCTGGCCCGACGCTTCCTCCACCTCGCTCCGCACGAACGACAGGGCTTCGCTCGCGGAGGCTGCTCCGAATACGGCCGTGGTGTCGATGAACGTGGCGCTGCGCTGCTCAGAGTTGGCCAGTACCGTGATCGCGGGATAGGCCGAGACCTCTGCTTCGAATGCGTCCACGTCGTGCATCTGCCACACAGACTCGACCGCGTAGCGTGAGGTCACGAGACCCCGCAGGTGCTTCCCGTAGGCGTTCCGCATCCAACGGTCGGCGCAGATGAACCCGATCTTTCCGCCGCTCGCGAGCACGGAGAGTGAACGCTCGTAGAAGCCGACGTAGATGTCCGCCCGTCCACGCATCGTTCTCCATGTCTTGCGGTAGGCAGCCTCGGTCTCATCATCGAGATCCTCGGTGCGGATGTACGGCGGGTTGCCGATCACGAAATCGACATCCGTCGGTACCTCGTCGAGAAGGAAGTCGCCGTGACGCAGCCAGCCTGCGGATAGGACTCGGGCCTCAGCCGGACTTGCCCCAGCGGCTTGGAGCATGTCCGCCGCCTTCTTTCGGCAGGTCGCAACATGCTCGTGCTGGAGATCGAGACCGTACAGACAGTCAGCCAGCGCCGACAGATCGGTGCCATGGACCTTTGCGGACTCGAGTAGGCGCTCCAGTACGGGGACGAAAAACGCTCCCGACCCGATCGACGGCTCGACGAGCCGCATCTGGGTGAGGTCTTTGTTGGCCGTGTAACCGACCAGGTCAAGAATCGTCTCGACGACCCATCGACGGGTGAAGACCTCGCCGTACTCGACCTCTTCGGGGGCGGCTGCAGCCATGGGTTCCTCTCGTCCTGGCTCACCAGACGAGCCTCACCTCAAGGCTATCTGTGGGCACCCCCGCCAGAGGACTTCTCGTACCTGCTCGGATTCGTGCCCCGATGGTGGCTCATCGGAGTCCAGCCTTCGCGTGCCTTCGCCCAGACGTATGTGGTGCGAGACGGTCACCAACTGAACCTCGGACTCACTCACACCCCAGGCGCAGTCGCGCAGATTCATGACCGTCCGGGCGCGCCAACTGAGACCAGAACTGAGACCACGCAACGACGAAGGGCCCGACCGCAGTGCGGTCGGACCCTTCGTCTGCCCTGGTGGGCGGGTGCGGAGGATACGAGATTCGAACTCGTGAGGGTGTGAACCCAACACGCTTTCCAAGCGTGCGCCCTAGGCCTCTAGGCGAATCCTCCGTCGCAAACGATACAAGACGACGGGCTGTGGTTGCGAACCGCTTGGGGGAGGGGGCGTGGGGGGTGGTGATCCGGTAGGGTGGGGGGCAGCCCCTCACGTGGCGCTATCTCGCTGAACTCCCCCAGGGCCGGAAGGCAGCAAGGGTAGGTGGGCTCTGGCGGGTGCGTGAGGGGCCCTTGTGTGTCAGTGGGGGCCTATATCGTCGGAGACGTGTCCTCCCTCGCGCTGTACCGCCGCTACCGACCCGAGACCTTCGCCGAGGTCATCGGGCAGGAGCACGTGACCGTCCCGTTGCAGCAGGCCCTGCGGAACAACAGGGTCAATCACGCGTATCTCTTCAGCGGTCCGCGTGGGTGCGGCAAGACGACCAGTGCGCGCATCCTGGCGCGCTGCCTCAACTGTGAGCAGGGTCCCACGCCGACGCCGTGCGGCGCGTGCCAGTCGTGCCGCGACCTGGCGAGGAACGGGCCCGGGTCCATCGACGTGATCGAGATCGACGCCGCCTCGCACGGCGGTGTGGACGACGCGCGCGACCTGCGGGAGAAGGCGTTCTTCGGGCCCGCGTCGAGCCGGTACAAGATCTACATCATCGACGAGGCGCACATGGTGACCCCGGCGGGGTTCAACGCCCTGCTGAAGGTGGTCGAGGAGCCGCCGGAGCACCTGAAGTTCATCTTCGCCACCACCGAGCCCGAGAAGGTCATCGGGACGATCAGGTCACGGACGCACCACTACCCGTTCCGGCTCGTGCCGCCGGGCACGCTGAAGGACTACCTGGCCGAGGTGTGCGCGCACGAGGCGATCCCCGTCGCCGACGCCGTGCTGCCGCTGGTGGTGCGGGCCGGCGCCGGGTCGGTGCGTGACTCGATGTCCGTGATGGACCAGCTGCTCGCCGGCGCCGCCGAGGGGGGCGTCACCTACGAGATGGCGACCGCCCTGCTCGGCTACACCGACGGGGCGCTGCTCGACTCCGTCGTGGAGGCCTTCGGGGCGGGGGACGGCGCGGCGGTCTTCGACGTCGTGGACCGGGTGATCGAGGGCGGACACGATCCGCGCCGGTTCGCCGCCGACCTGCTGGAGCGGCTGCGCGACCTGCTGATCCTCGCCGCGGTGCCGGACGCGGCGGACAAGGGGCTCGTCGACGTCCCGGCGGACGTGCGGGAGCGGATGCAGGCGCAGGCCACGGCGCTCGGCCCCGCCGAGCTGAGCCGGGCCGCCGACCTGGTCAACACCGGGCTCACCGAGATGCGCGGCGCCACGTCCCCGCGCCTCCACCTTGAACTGATCTGCGCGCGCGTGCTCCTGCCCGCCGCGTACGGGGACGAACGGTCGCTCCAGGCGCGTCTCGACCGGCTGGAGCGGGGTGTCGGCGGCGGGGGAACGGCGGCGGGTCCGGTGGTCGCGCCCGTTCAGCAGCAGCCGCAGCCGGTGGCGCCCCCGCAGCCCGTGGCACCTCAGCCGCCGGTCGCTCCTCCCGTCGTGCAGGCCCCCGCGCCTCCGCCGCCCGTGCGGGAGGCGCCCGCCACCCGGCCCGGCGCGTGGCCCACCCGGAGCGCCGCCGCGCCGCCTCCGGCGCCCGCCGAGCCGGTACCCGCGCCCGCCGCCCCGCCGCCGCCCGCCGCCGCGCCCCCCGGAGGCGGCGGTGATCCCTCGCGCGTGCAGCAGATGTGGCCGGAGATCCTGGAGGCCGTCAAGAAGCGGCGCCGGTTCAGCTGGATCCTGCTCAGCCAGAACGCGCGGGTCACCGGCTTCGACGGGGCGACGCTCCAGCTCGGCTTCACCACCGCGGGCGCGCGGGACAGCTTCGCGAACAGCGGCAGCGAGGATGTCCTGCGGCAGGTCATGGGTGACCTCCTCGGCGCGCAGTGCCGCGTCGAGGCGGTCGTGACCGGTGGTGGTGGCGGTGGCGGTGGCGCGCCCGTCCCGCCGCGTCCCGCCGCGCCCGTTCAGCAGGCGCCGCCGCCCGCACGGGCACCGTCGGCGCCGGAACCCGCGCCCCGCCCCGCCCCGCCCGCGCCCGAACCGCCCCGGCCGGTCGCGCCGCCGCCCGTCGCCGCCGAGGACGACATCGCGGCCGACGACGACCCGGACCTGTCCGACACCGCGCTCAGCGGCCAGGAGCTGTTCGTACGGGAGCTGGGGGCGACGGTCATCGAGGAGTTCCACCACGAGTGACACGGCGGCGCCCCCAGCCCGTAGGCTCGGGGGTGCACGAGACGTCGACGAGCCAGGAGTGAGGCCGTGTTTCCCAGTGGTGGTGGCGGGGTCGATATGCAGCAGTTGTTGCAGCAGGCCCAGAAGATGCAGCAGGATCTCGCGGCGGCCCAGCAGGAGCTGGCCGAGACGCCCGTCGAGGGCAGCGCGGGCGGCGGCCTGGTCAAGGCCACGGTGACCGGCTCCGGCGAGCTGACCGCCCTGGTGATCGACCCGCGCGCCGTGGACCCGGAGGACACGGAGACGCTGGCCGACCTCGTCGTCGCCGCCGTGCGCGACGCGAACAGCGCGGCGCAGGACCTCGCCAGGGAGAAGCTCGGCCCGCTCGCCCAGGGCCTCGGCGGCGGTGGCGGCCTGCCCGGCCTGCCCTTCTGACCCCACCCCTACCCTTCCGGATTCCCCGGGCAGCCCGGGACAGAGACGAGGCAAGCCGTGTACGAAGGCGTGGTCCAGGACCTCATCGACGAGCTCGGCCGGCTGCCCGGCGTCGGCCCGAAGAGTGCCCAGCGGATCGCGTTCCACATCCTCCAGTCGGAGCCGGCCGACGTGACGCGCCTCGCCCGCGCGCTGACCGAGGTGAAGGCGAAGGTCAGGTTCTGCGCCGAGTGCGGCAACGTCGCGCAGGAGGAACGCTGCCGCGTCTGCCTCGACCCGCGCCGCGACCAGGCGGTGATCTGCGTGGTCGAGGAGCCCAAGGACGTCGTGGCGATCGAGCGCACCCGGGAGTTCCGCGGCAAGTACCACGTGCTGGGCGGGGCGATCAGCCCGATCGACGGCGTCGGCCCCGGCGATCTGCGGATCAGGGAACTCCTGGCCCGCCTCGCCGACGGCGCGGTCACCGAGCTGATCCTCGCCACCGACCCGAACCTGGAGGGCGAGGCCACCGCCACCTACCTGGCGCGGATGGTCGGGTCGCTGGGTCTGCGCGTCACCCGGCTGGCCAGCGGGCTGCCGGTCGGGGGAGACTTGGAGTATGCCGACGAGGTGACCTTGGGCCGCGCGTTCGAGGGAAGGCGGCTGCTTGATGTGTAGGACAGCCGGAGCGGACGCAGGGACCGCAGGGGAGGCCACCGCGTGATGTCGAGTACGCCGGGTACGCACGACGGGCCGGGACAGCAGGGGACGGAAGGGGCCGCCGGGCCCGACAGCTTCGCCGTCCAGATCGCCGACCAGGTGGAGAGCTTCATCGTCGCGGTGGGGGAGGTCGCGAAGGGCGACGACCCGGACAGCGCGGTGCCGTACCTGCTCCTCCAGGTCTCCCAGCTGCTGCTGGCGGGCGGGCGCCTGGGCGCGCACGAGGACATCGTCCCGGACGAGCGGTACGAGGCGGACACGGGTCCCGAGCCGGACATGGACGAGCTGCGCGAGCGGCTGGCCACGCTGCTGGCGCCGGTGGACGTCTACTCGGAGGTCTTCGACCCGTACGTGCCGCGCAGCACGCCGGTCGCGTCCCGCATCTCGGACGACCTGGCCGACATCATCTCCGACCTGCGGCACGGCATGGCCCACTACCACGCGGGACGGGTCAGCGAGGGCCTGTGGTGGTGGCAGTTCTCGTACCTGTCGAACTGGGGGCCGACCGCGAGCGGCGCCCTGCGCGCGCTCCAGTCGCTGGTGGCGCACGTACGGCTCGACACCCCGCTGGCCGAGCTGGACGGTCTCGACACCGACAGCGACGCGGAGGACGGCGACCTGGAGCGGCAGGCCGGGCGCGTGATGGAGGCGGAGATCGCCACGCCGCTGGGGCTGAAGGCCGCCGGCGGCACCGGCGGCGCCTCCTGACGGTCACGGTCGGGGTGTGCGGACGCAGCTGCTCGACCGCATCGCCGACAAGTGGGTCAGCCTGCTGCCCGTCGCGCCGGCCGACGGCCCCTGCCGGTACAGCGAGCCGGCGCGGCGGCTCGCGAGCGTCAGCCGGAAGAGGCTGACGCAGACGCTGCGGCGCCTGGAGCGTGACGGCCTGGTCACCCGTACGGTCACGCCCGCCGTGCCGGTGGTGCGCGCGGTGAAGGGCTGGGCGGAGGCGCACATGGACGAGGTCCACGCCGCGCGGCACGCCTACGGCCGGCGGGCCGCCGCCGGTTCCCGAGCGGCGGCGGGGCCGGACGGGCTGAGCAGGAGGAGGGCGATGTCGTCGTCGCGGTTCTCGGTGTGGCGGGTGCGCAACAGCCGGTCGGCGAGGTCGTCCATCGTGCCGCCGAGCCCGGCGGACCGTTCGGCGGCGGCCGCGAGGTCGCGGGCGAGGGCGGCGGTGGCGTCGTCGGGGTCGAGGCCGGGGCGTTCCACGAGGCCGTCCGTGTACAGCAGCAGCACCGAGCCGGGCGGCATCGGCAGCTCGACCTCCGGGTACTGCGCGCCCGCCTCGATGCCGAGCAGCGGTCCCGGCGGGACGTCGGGGACGGTGATCCGCCCGTCCGGGTGGCGCAGCAGCGGCGGTGGGTGGCCCGCGGTGGCGACGACGGCGCGGCAGCGCGTCACGTCGAGCTGGATGTAGAGGCAGCTGGTGAACAGGCCCGGGTCCAGGTCGGTGAGCAGCCGGTTCGTCCGCCCGAGCACCTCTTCGGGCGGCTCGCCCGCGCTGGCGTGCACGGCGGTGCGGACCTGTCCCATCAGGGCGGCGGCGGTGACGTTGTGGCCCTGCACGTCGCCGATGACGACGGCGACGTTCCCGTTGTCCAGCGGGATGACGTCGTAGAAGTCGCCGCCGATGTCCATGCCGCGCGTCGCCGGGAGGTAACGGGCGGCGACGTCGAGTCCCGGCAGCGCGGGCAGTTCGTGGGGCAGGAGGCCGGCCTGGAGCTGGCGGGCGAGCTGCTGTTTCGCGTCGAAGAGGCGGGCGCGGTCGAGGGCCTGGGAGATGAGGCTGGCGAGCGAGGTGAGGACGGTCCGTTCGTCGCGGGTGAACGCGTGCGGCCGTTCGTAGGACAGGACGAAGCAGCCGACCGCGTGGCCCGTCGTGACCAGGGGCAGGAACGCCCAGGCGGCCTTGCCGGTGACGTCGGGGATCTCCGGGTAGCGGGCGAGCATGTCGCCGGTGGACTCCACGAACTGCGGGCGGCGGTCGTGCACCACCTGGGCCGCCGGGTTGGGCGGCGACTCCAGCGGCGTGCCGTCGAAGTGGTCGATGGCCTCGGCGGTGTACCCCCGGTAGCCGGCGACGCGCAGCCGGCCGCCCTCCGTCACGTACACGACGAGCCCCTGCGCGTCGAACGCGGGCAGCACCTGGTCGGCGACCAGCCGCACGACGTCCTGCACGCCGATGGCCTGCGTGAGCGCGGACGCGAGCTGGGTGACGCGCTGGAGGACGCTGTCCTGGGTCGCCGTCGCGCCGCGTACGGGCGCGGCGGCCTGTTCGTCGCTCGGGGAGATGCGGACGCTGATGCCGGACGCGCCGGGGAAGAGCCGGAAGCGGAGCGACTGGTCGGGCGGGCGCAGCACGAGGAACGTCTTCGGCTCGCGGCTCATCAGGGACGCGCGGTAGCGGTCGGTGTGGACGGGGTCGTTGAGCCAGGCGAGGCGTTCCCACAGGGGCGCGCCGAGCAGTTCCTCCGGCCGGTCGGTGCCGAGGAGGCGGGCCGCGGCGCTGTTGGCGTGGACGACGGTGCCGTCCAGCCGCAGGCCGCAGCAGCCCTCGGGGAGGCGTTCGGTGAAGTCGGCCGCGGCGAGCGCCTCCTCGTGGCTGGGCGTGCGGGTACGGGGCGGCGTCACCTCGCGGGCGTACCTGCCGGCCGTCATGGGGCGCCCGGCGTCGGCGGCGCGGCGCAGCAGGGTGGCGGCGCCCTGTGCCGCGTCCTCCAGCGACGACCGTTCCGCCGGGGACAGGGCGGCGGGGTGGGAGGGGGACCAGATGACGCCGAGCGCGCCCCAGCAGGTGCCGTCGTCGCTGATCAGCGGCGTCTGCGCGATGGCGAACGGGTAGGGCATCGAGGGGCTGAGCCCCGCCTGCTGGTTCTCCTGGCTGTGCTGCCAGCGCAGGCGCTGGTCGCGGACGGCCTGGGTCAGCAGCATGGGGGTGTCGAGGCTGATGCGGGACCAGGTGACGGCCTGTGCGGCGGGCAGCCCGAGGACGGACGCGAGCAGCAGCACCGGCTCGCCGGGCGCGAGCAGGTAGATCACGCCGCTGTGCCCACCCGTCGAGCGGACCGCGTCGACCAGAAAGCGGTCCAGCGCCTCGACGCCGGATGAATGCCCCATACCGGCACATTACGACGGCCGTGGGCGACACACATCCGGTCCGGGTGAGGAGGAGGGGCGTCCGCCGCCGTGTGAGGTCCGTTACGTTTCCCGCGCGTTTCCGTGTGGCCGCGCGTCCGGGCGGGCAGGGGTCGCTGCTGGACGGGCGGCCGGGCGGCGGCACCCGCTCGTTACACTTCATCCGCATCCGTCCGTGCCCGCCCCACGGTCACGGGGAGTGAGAGCACTGAGAGAGCAAGGAGCGACACACGTGGGCCTTGTCGTGCAGAAGTACGGCGGCTCCTCCGTAGCCGACGCCGAGGGCATCAAACGGGTCGCCAAGCGGGTCGTCGAGGCCAAGAAGAACGGCAACCAGGTCGTCGTCGTCGTCTCGGCGATGGGCGACACGACGGACGAGCTGATCGACCTGGCGGGGCAGGTGTCCCCGGTCGCGTCGGGGCGCGAGCTGGACATGCTGCTCACCGCGGGTGAGCGGATCTCCATGGCGCTGCTGGCGATGGCGATCGGCGCGCTCGGGCACGAGGCGCAGTCGTTCACCGGGAGCCAGGCCGGCGTCATCACCGACTCCGTCCACAACAAGGCGCGCATCATCGACGTGACGCCGGGCCGCATCCGCAGCTCCGTGGACAAGGGCAACATCGCCATCGTCGCGGGTTTCCAGGGCGTGTCGCAGAGCGGCAAGGACATCACGACCCTCGGGCGCGGCGGCTCGGACACCACGGCCGTCGCGCTCGCCGCGGCGCTGGGCGCGGAGGTCTGCGAGATCTACACGGACGTGGACGGCGTGTTCACGGCCGACCCGCGCGTCGTCCCGAAGGCGCGGAAGATCGAGTGGATCTCGTTCGAGGACATGCTGGAGCTGGCGAGTTCAGGCTCCAAGGTGCTGCTGCACCGGTGCGTCGAGTACGCGCGTCGTTACACCATCCCGATCCACGTCAGGTCGTCGTTCTCCGGCCTGAAGGGGACCTGGGTCAGCAACCAACCGCTCGGAGGTCAGCCGGTGGAGCAGGCAATCATCTCGGGCGTCGCCCACGACACCTCCGAGGCGAAGATCACCGTCGTCGGGGTCTCCGACAAGCCGGGTGTCGCGGCGACCATCTTCCGCACCATCGCGGACGCCGAGGTCAACATCGACATGGTCGTCCAGAACGTCTCCGCGGCCGCGACCGGCCTGACGGACATCTCGTTCACCCTGCCCAAGGACGAGGGCCGCAAGGCGATCGACGCGCTGGAGAAGCGCCGCCCGCTGATCGGCTTCGACGCGCTGCGCTACGACGACCAGATCGCCAAGATCTCGCTGGTCGGCGCGGGGATGAAGACCAACCCCGGCGTCACCGCGACGTTCTTCGAGGCGCTGTCCAACGCGGGCGTGAACATCGAGCTGATCTCGACCTCCGAGATCCGCATCTCGGTCGTCACGCGCTCCGACGACGTCA
The DNA here is from genome assembly GCF_047200595.1 of Streptomyces sp. MS19. NCBI lineage: Bacteria > Bacillati > Actinomycetota > Actinomycetes > Kitasatosporales > Streptomycetaceae > Streptomyces > Streptomyces sp. MS19. Next base: position 40,243 of record NZ_JBJZOH010000032.1, read on the forward strand.
GCTCCGCCGTCCGCGCGGTCCACACCGCGTTCGGCCTCGACAGCGACTCGGACGAGGCCGTCGTCTACGGCGGCACCGGCCGCTGACACCCGGCCGCGCCGCCCCCGGGAGCCGAGTGCCCCCTACCGGATGTGAAGCTCCCGTGACCAAGTCGTAGGGCCGGATGCCTTGCTCAGGGCCGACGGCCCGGGGGACGATTTCCTCTCCCCGCACCGCCTGGAACCAACCGCGGTGCGGGGAGCGTCTTCAGGAGCCCTCCCGGGCCATCAGGACGCCCATCGGACAGGACATACGGGCAGGTGGTGGAAGTGAGGACGCTGGGCCCCCCGACCGTCATCCCGCCCGCGCCGTACAACCTTTGCGGGGGAGAGCGTGTCCAACAGGCGTGGCAGAGGTACTCGACATCACGACAACGCCCCCGCGACGCCTACCGCGTACAGCAGCGCCGCGCCTTCGGGGCATGCCGGTGATCGCCCCCCTGCCCGCCTCCGTGCCGTCGCCGCCCGGTCCACCGGCTCCGGCCGCAGCCCCCGCCGCCCGGCCCGCGGCGGGCCGCCACGCCGTGGGCGAGGCCGCGGACGGCACGATGGCTGAAGGCACCACCATCGACTTCCTCACCGAGACCTACCGGGCGCACTACCGCTCGCTGATCGGTCTCGCCGCCCTGCTGCTGGACGACACGGCGTCGTGCGAGGACGTCGTGCAGGAGGCGTTCATCCGCGTCCACTCCGCGCGCAGCCGCGTCCGCGACCCGGAGAAGACGCTCGCCTACCTGCGCCAGACCGTCGTGAACCTGTCCCGTTCCACCCTGCGCCGCCGCATACTCGGCCTCAAACTCCTCTCGAAGCCGCTGCCCGACATGGCGAGCGCCGAGGAGGGTGCCTACGAGAAGCTGGAACGCGCCGACCTCATCAAGGCCATGCGCGGCCTCCAGCGCCGCCAGCGCGAGGTCCTCGTGCTGCGCTACTTCGCCGACATGACCGAGGCCGAGGTCGCCAGGACCCTGGGCATCTCCGCCGGTTCGGTCAAGGCGTACGGCTCCCGGGGCATCGCGGCGCTGCGCGTCGCCATGGAGGACGCCAGATGACCGACCGCGACTCCGGTCGTCCACCGCGCGAGCCGCTGCGGACGGACCCGGTGGCGGGGTTCCCCGACGGCCCCGAGCCGCCGGACGACGCCGGTGCGGAGGCCGGCGAGGAGAGCCTGCGCCGCCTGCTGCGGCACGCCGTGGACGGCATCGCGCGCGAACCGGCCGCCGGCACGCTCGACCACCTCCGCCAGGCCGTGACGACGCGGCGGCGCCGCCGCAGGCAACTGCTGTTCGGCGCTGCGGCGTCCGTCGCGCTCCTCGGCATCGGCACGCCGCTCGTCCTGTCCGCCACCGGCGGCTCCGGCGGGCCGGGCCGCCAGGGCGCCGCGCTCGGCAGCGACCAGGGCGCGGTCGTCGAGGGCACGCACGAGCAGGGCGGCGAGCCCGGCGGGCCTGGCCCCTACCCGTCCGACGGCCGTTCCTGGTCCTCCGCGGAACCCCGCCCCGACGGCTCGGACGGCGACTCCCCCGAGGACGGCGGCGGCGGTCAGGAGGCGGACGGCGACAGCGACTGGGACCTCGGCATCGCCTCGCCGACGTGCGACCGCGGGCAGCTCGGCCAGGTCACGACCGTCACGGGCACGCCCGACGGCCAGGGCCGCGTCTACGGCTCCATCCGCCTGGTCAATGTCTCGGCGGACGCCTGCCGCGTCACCGGCAACGGCGAACTCTCCGCCCTGCCGCTCGGCGGCAGCTTCACCACCGCGCAGGTCCAGGTCCTCGACCGCACCGAGGGCGACCGCGCGCCCGGCCTGCCCGCGCCGGACGAGACGCCGGAGGAACTGGTGCTGCCGCCCGGCGAGGCGTACGAGGTGCGGTTCGCGTGGGTGCCGAGCACCGGCGCGGCCCGTTCGTGCGAGGTCGCGGCCGAACCGGCCGACGACGGCGGGCTGAGCACCGACCTGGGCGGCGGCTCCGAGCCCGGCTCCACACCCAGCGGCGAACCGGTGGGGACTGACCCGGACGGCACCGACGGCGGCACCGGCGAGCCCCCGTCCACCGGCGGTACGGGCGAACCGGCCACCGGCGGCGGCAGCGGCGAGACCGGCACCACCGAGCCCACCCCGCCGTCCACCGGCGGCACCGGCGAGCCCCCGGCCACCGGCGGCGGCACGGGCGAGACCGGCGGCTCCCAGCCCCCGGTCGACGGCGGCACCGGCGGCACCGACCCCACACCGGGCGGCACGGGCGGTGGGGGCGCCGAGTCGTCCGAAGGGGTGCTCCTGCGCTACACCCCGGCGGCCGGCGGGCCCGAGGCGGCGCAGATCCGCCTGGAGGGCAGCTGTTCCGGGACGGTCTACCGCACGGGTGTTCTGGAGGCCCCGGCGGTCTGAGCCCGGCCCGCCCCAGTACGGTGGGGGCTGTGTACCGGTTCCTCCTCACGCCGCGCTGGTGGGCGATCAACGTCTTCGCCGTCCTCGCGATCCCGGTCTGCCTGATCGCGGGCATGTGGCAGCTGGGACGGTTCGAGCAGCAGGTGGACAACCACCGGCAGGCGGAGGAGCAGGCCGAGGCGACCGGCGAGCCGCGCCCGCTGGAGGAACTGCTCCCGCTGACCACCGAGACGGTCGGCGAACAGGCGGAGGTCACCGGCACGTTCGACGCCGGGCACCAGCTCCTCGTCCCCGGCCGCGGCCTGGAGGGGGAGACCGGCTTCTACGCGCTGGCGATGCTGCGCCCGGCGGACGGCTCGCCCGCGCTGCCCGTCGTACGCGGCTGGCTGCCCGGTACCGCCGACGCCGGGCGCGTACCGGAGCCGCCCGCGGGCGAGGTCACCGTCACCGGCGCCGTGCAGGCCCCCGAGTCACCCAGCGAGGTCGAGGGGCCCACCGACGGGCTGCCGTCGGGTCAGCTCGGGGTGATCGGCGCGGCGTCGCTGATCAACATCCTCCCGTACCCCGTCACCGACGGCTGGCTGACCGTGCGGGACGCCGAGGAGCCGATGCGGGCGGTGCCCGTGACGGCGCCGTCCGGCACCGGCCTCGACATGGACGCGTTCCAGAACCTGGGCTACACCGCCGAGTGGTTCGTCTTCGCGGCCTTCACGGTCTTCATGTGGTTCCGCCTGGTGCGGCGCGAGGTGGAGCAGCGGCGGGACGCCGAGCTGGGCATCGCGCCGCCGCAGCAGGCCCCTCCTATGTCCCGGTCGCGGCCTCGGGAAGATGTGCCAGCGCGAAGCGGATCTCCTGCGCCACCTGCTTGATCCGCTCCGCCACGACGAGCGAGCCGTGCCCGGCGTCGTAGCGGTACACCTCGTGCGCCGCGCCCCTGGCCTTCAGGCGGTCCACGTAGTTCTCGATCTGCCGGATCGGGCAGCGCGGGTCGTTCAGCCCGGCCGAGATGTAGACGGGCGCGCGGACGTCGTCCACGTACGTCAGCGGTGACGACGCGGTCCACCGGTCCGGCACCTCCTCCGGGGCGCCGCCGAAGAGCGTGCGGTCCAGCGCCTTCAGCGCCTCCATCTCGTCGTCGTACGCGGCGACGTAGTCCGCCACCGGCACGGCCGCCACGCCGACCGCCCAGGCGTCCGGCTGGGCGCCGATGCCGAGGAGCGTCAGGTAGCCGCCCCACGAGCCGCCGGTGAGGACGAGCCGCTCCGGGTCGGCCAGCCCCTCGGCCACCGCCCAGTCGCGGACCGCCGCGACGTCCTCCAGCTCGATCAGGCCGACGCGGTGCTTGAGCGCGTCGGTCCAGGCGCGGCCGTAGCCGGTCGAGCCGCGGTAGTTGACGCGGACGACGGCGAAGCCGTGGTCCACCCAGGCGGCGGGCCCGGCGGCGAACTCGTCGCTGTCGTGCGCGGTCGGGCCGCCGTGGATGTCGAAGACGGTGGGGAACGGGCCCTCGCCCTCCGCCGGGCGCTGCACGAGCGCGTGCACCGTCCCGCCGGGCCCCTCCACCCAGGCGTCCGTCACCGGCACCGAGCGCGGCGCGCGCGGCCCCGGCGGCTCCAGTACCGTGCGGCCGGTCGTGGACCGTACGACGGGCGGCTCGGCGGCCGACGACCACAGGTACTCGACGGCGCCGTCGGGGCGCGGCGAGGCGCCCAGGATCGTGCCGGGCGGGGTCTCGATCCGCTCGGGGCGGCCGGTGGCGCCGTCGTGGCGCCACAGCTCGTCGCGCGCGTGGTGGCTGTGCGAGACGAGCAGGCCGCTGCCGTCCGGGTACCACTCGGCGTCGGTGTCGCCCGGCAGGCCGAGGTGCAGCTCGGTCTCCTCGCCGGTCAGCGGGTTCCAGATCATCGGTTCCCACCGGCCGCGCCGCTGGTGGCCGACGAGCAGCCGCGGGTCGCCGTCCAGCGGTGCGAAGCCGAGGACGGACAGGCCGAGTTCCTTCGTGCCGCCCGCCGTGTCGTCCAGCTCGGCGGCCGGGGTGCCGTCCGGGCGTACGACGCGGATCGCCGAGTGCATCGCGTCGCCGTGCTCGGTGTGCTCGATGGCGAGGAGCGTCCCGTCGTGGCTGAGGTCGCCCACGCCGCCGGACTGGCGGTGCCGGTAGACCTCCACGGGGGCGCCGCCGTCGGCGGGCAGGAGGTGCACGGTGGTGCCCTCCTCCTCGGTCATCCGCCCCACGACGACCGTGCCGTCCCTGCCGAGCGCGAGCCCGGCGGACCAGGCGGGCTCAAGACCCGGCGTGGCCGGCTCGTCCGGGCCGCCGTGGAACGGCTGGCGCACCCAGCTGCCGAACTCGTCGCCGTCGCTGTCCTTGAACCACCAGATCCACGCGCCGTCCGGGCTGAGCGCGCCGTGCACCGTGCCGTTGGGACGGTCGGTGGCCTGGCGCCGCTCGCCGGTGGCGCGGTCCCAGGCGTACAGCTCGAACGTGCCGGTGGCGTTCGAGACGAAGAGGGAACGGTCGGGGGCGTCCTCGGCCCAGCGCGGGAGGCTCACGCGCGGCGCGCGGAACCGCTTCTCCCAATCGGGCTGCTGCCGGGAGTCGTCGGACGTGGCGTCAGTCATCCGTCTGTTCTACCCGATGGGCGGGGGCGGCGTCGGGCCGCCGGGGGCCACGGGGGTCATTACGCAGCGTTTCACGTGAAACAATGCGTGGCTCGCTCCTCACTCACCGTCATGGCCGTCGGCCCGCGCGGCGGCCTGCCGCCACTCCTCGGCGATCTCGGCGGGCAGCCGCCGCCCGCCGCGCGCGAGCGTGACGCCGGGCGCGGGTTCGACGACATCGGTCACCCGCAGGACGGTGGGCCGCTCCCCGCTCAGCCGCGACCAACCGCCACCGTCAGGACCCGGGCGCCACAACCGCGTACGTCCGCCGCTCAGATCGAGCAGCCGAACGGCGTCCGGCGCCACCTGGATCTCCAGGTGGCGGTCGGCGAGCCGCGCCGCCTCCGCCGGGGGCAGCAGCCCGTCGACGGCGAGCACGCGGCCCGTTCCCCCGGCGGCGCCCGCCGCCCGGCCGAGGAGGGCGCGCGTGCCCGCTTCGAGGTGGAAGCGGTGAACGGTCCCGTGGCCGTGGAGCAGCTTGAGCTGGGCGACCGGGACGCGCGGCCCGTCGTCGGCCAGCGGGACGTGGTGCCACTCGCACTCCGGTACTCCGTCGTGGAGGCGGGGCAGCAGGACGGCCTCGCCGCGCCTGCGGTCGTAGAGGGAGCAGGTCCGCTCGGGACAGCGCCAGTGCCGGGCCACGATGTCCGGGAGCGGCGTACGCGGCGGGCCGGCCGGGCGCGCGTGGCCCCGGACGACGCCCAGGTCGCGCTCCACCAGGTGCGCGGTGCGGCCGGGGGCGGGGCGCGGGGCGAGGAACTGCGTGGTGTTGCCCTGGAGCCAGGGGCGGCCGGCGCGGTGGGCGGCGTAGGCGCCGCGGCCGATGACGGGCAGGCCCGTCATCCCGGCGATGTCGAGGAGCGGGCCGTCCGCGTCCGGGAGTTCGGTGACGAGACCCGACTTGGCGAGCCGTTCGAGCCGGTCGATGTCCAGCCGGTCGGGGTACTCGGTGCGGGCCGCCCGCAGCCCCTGCCCGGCGATGGCGTGCACCGTCACCCACCGGTCCCGCAGCCGGTCGCCGAGCGCCTGGACGACAAGCCGCAGCCGGTCGAGGGACCGCGCCCCCGGGGGCCCGAGGCGGGCGTCGCGCACCACGTCGGACAGGTCCACCAGCGCGTCCGCCCGCTCGGGCCGGTCGGTGAGGTGCCGCTCGTACGCGAACGGCGCGCTCACCGGTGATCGCCTCTGCTCACGCCACCCTCCGCACACCCGGGGCCGCACCGGCCCCACCGGGCCAACGCGCCATTGTGGCACGGAGCTTGAGCCCGGCACCGGGGTCCGGCGCGACTTCGGGGCGCGCGTTCGGACGGTGTCAGGACCGCGGCGTCAGGAGGCCGCGGGCCCCTCGGCGGCGGTGTCCGTCCTGACCTCCACCACGATCTCGACCTCCACCGGCGCGTCCAGCGGCAGCGACGCCACCCCGACCGCGCTGCGCGCGTGCCGCCCCGCCTCGCCGAAGACCTCGCCGAGCAGCTCGCTCGCGCCGTTCACCACCTGCGGCTGCCCCGTGAAGTCCGGCGCCGACGCGACGAAGCCGAGCACCTTCACGACCCGCACGACCCGGTCGAGATCGCCCACGACCGACTTGACGGCCGCCAGCGCGTTCAGCGCGCACAGCCGCGCCATCTCGTACGCCTGCTCGGCCGTGACAGCGGCGCCGACCTTCCCGGCGTACGGCAGCGCCCCGTCCACCAGCGGCACCTGCCCCGACGTGTACACGTACGAGCCGCTCAGCACGGCCGGCACGTACACCCCGGCGGGCGGCGCGACGGGCGGCACCGCGAGCCCGACGGCCGCCAGCCGGTCCTCGACGACGCTCATGCCTGCCCGCCCTTGGGGCGCTTGAAGTACGCCACCAGCTGCTCCGGGTTCGGCCCCGGGATGACCTGCACCAACTCCCAGCCGTCCTCGCCCCAGTTGTCCAGGATCTGCTTGGTCGTGTGCACCAGCAGCGGAACGGTCACGTATTCCCACTTGGTCATGGGCCTCACTCTAGGCCCTGACCACCCCCGCCCCCGCCGGGCCGGGTGCGCCCGCCCGCGCTCCGGCGGTGCCCCGTAGGCTCGCCGCTGTGAGCCCCGGGCCACGGCGTCCGCGGGACCGGACGCGACGTGTCGGAGGGACGGCGTGGTGCGCAGGCTCCATGTGATCAGCGGCAAGGGCGGCACCGGCAAGACCACCGTCGCCGCCGCCCTGGCGCTCGCCCTCGCCGACAAGGGCCGCCGCACGCTGCTCGTCGAGGTCGAGGGGCGGCAGGGTATCGCCCAGCTCTTCGAGGCCCAGGCCCTCCCGTACGAGGAGCGCCGCATCGCCATCGGCCCCGGCGGCGGCGAGGTCCACGCCCTGGCCATCGACCCGGAACGCGCCCTGCTCGACTACCTCCAGATGTTCTACCGGCTCGGCGGCGCGGGCCGGGCACTGCGGCGGCTCGGCGCCGTCGACTTCGCCACCACCATCGCGCCGGGGCTGCGCGACGTCCTGCTGACCGGCAAGGCGTGCGAGGCGGTCAGACGCCGCGGGCCCGACGGCCGGTTCACGTACGACGCCGTCGTCATGGACGCGCCGCCCACCGGCCGCATCACCCGCTTCCTCGGGGTCAACAGCGAGGTCGCGGGGCTGGCCCGGGTCGGGCCGATCCACCACCAGGCGCAGGCCGTCATGCGCGTGCTGCGCTCGCCCGAGACCGCCGTGCACCTCGTCACGCTGCTGGAGGAGATGCCGGTCCAGGAGACCGCGGACGGCATCGCCGAGCTGCGGTCGGCCGGGCTGCCGGTGGGCGCGACGGTCGTCAACATGGTCCGGCCGCCCGTGGTGGCCGGGGTGCCCGGCCCGGCAGACGGCGACGAGCCCGCCCGCCTCGCCGCGCTCACCGCCGCCCTCGCACGCGCGGGACTGCCAGAACCCGCGCGTACGGCCGCCCCCCTGCTCGCCCAGGGCCGCGCGTACGCCCACCGGCTCGCCCTGGAGGCCGACCGCCGCGCCGAACTGGCCGCCCTCGGCCTCCCCGTCCACGAACTGCCGCTGCTCGCGGACGGCATCGACATCGCGGGCCTCTACCGGCTCGCCCGACTGCTGCGCGACCAGGAGTGGTGACCGTGGACGACGCCGCCGTACCCGCCCTCGCCGTCGACCCGCTGCTCGACGACCCCGCGACCCGGATCGTCGTCTGCTGCGGCTCCGGCGGCGTCGGGAAGACCACGACCGCCGCCGCCCTCGCCCTGCGCGCGGCGGAACGGGGGCGCCGCGTCGTCGTCCTCACCATCGACCCGGCGCGCCGCCTCGCGCAGGCGATGGGCCTGACGGAGCTGGACAACGTGCCGCGTCCCGTGCCGGGCACGGCTTCGGCGGCGGGCGGCGAACTGTTCGCCATGATGCTGGACATGAAGCGGACGTTCGACGAGATCGTCGAGGCGCACACCGACCGGGACCGTGCCGCGGCGATCCTCGCGAACCCGTTCTACCAGTCGCTGTCCGCCGGGTTCGCCGGGACGCAGGAGTACATGGCGATGGAGAAGCTGGGGCAGCTCGCCGCACGCGGCAGCTGGGACCTCATCGTCGTGGACACGCCGCCGAGCCGTTCCGCCCTCGACTTCCTCGACGCGCCGCAGCGGATGGGCTCGTTCCTCGACGGCCGCTTCATCCGCGTGCTGATGGCGCCGGCCAAGGCGGGGGGCCGGGCGGGGCGGAAGGTGATGAGCCTGGGCGCGGCCGGGCTCGGCATGGTCACCGGGACGCTCGGCAAGGTGCTGGGGGCCGGGCTGCTGCGGGACGTGCAGACGTTCGTCGCGGCGATGGACACCATGTTCGGCGGCTTCCGGGCGCGCGCGGACGCCACGTACCGGCTGCTCCAGGCGCCCGGCACGGCGTTCCTCGTCGTGGCCGCGCCGGAGCGCGACGCGCTGCGGGAGGCGGCGTACTTCGTGGAGCGGCTGGCCGCCGACGGCATGCCGCTGGCCGGTCTCGTCCTCAACCGCGTGCACGGCGCGGCCGTCCCCGGACTGAGCGCCGAGCGTGCGCTGGCGGCGGCCGAAGCGCTCGGCGCAAAGAATCTTGCAGAGAACATGGCGCCGTCCGGCATGGACGATCATCGCACCGGGGATGCTCACTCCGAGGACGATCCCCCGACTCCCACCCCGGACCCCGCCGACCCGGCGGACGCGCTCGCCGCCGGTCTGCTGCGCGTCCACGCCGAGCGCAGCGGGCAGTTGGCGCGCGAGCAGCGCGTACGGGCCCGCTTCACCGCCGTGCACCCCGAGGTGCCCGTGGCGGAGGTGGCCGCCCTGCCGGGCGACGTGCACGACCTGGCCGGCCTGCGCAGGATCGGCGGCCTGCTCGCGGGCCGACGGCCGCGCGGCTGACCGCTATCCCGCGTTCGCGTACGCCTCCAGGCCGGGGCCGTCGAATTCGGGCCCGGCCGCCCCGCCGACCGGCCGCACACCCCGCTCGTACTCCGACCGCGCCGTCTCCAGCAGCCTGCGCCACGACGTGACGGTCGGGCGCCTGCGCAGCAGCGCGCGCCGCTCCCGCTCCGTCATCCCGCCCCAGACGCCGAACTCCACGCGGTTGTCCAGCGCGTCGGCCAGGCATTCCGTCCTCACCGGACAACCGGTGCAGACCGCCTTCGCGTGATTCTGCGCCGCTCCCTGTACGAACAGATCGTCCGGATCGGTCGTGCGACAGGCCGCCTGCGCGGTCCAGTCCGTAAGCCAGCTCATGTGCCGGTGCCGTCCTTCCCCGAAACCAGGCTCCCCCACGGCGGCGATTGGCATATTCGCCTCGCCGGTTGAGGACGTTACGGGCGGGAGCCGGAGCACAACACCCCCAAGGGGCCTAATCTCCCATGGCCCATTCGGACTATGCGCTATACGGGATCACTCGTACGAGTGAACGGAATGCGGGCCGGTCGATGGGGCGGCATCCGCGACGTGCCGCGTCTCAGCAAACTCACCCCAACGGGTGATCTTCAACTTGACGGCCGTCATTTTGTCTGAACCGTGAGCAGCCTAGGCGAACAGATGGACCCCTGTCCGGGCTTTGAGAACGTAGGCTTGCCGTCATGGGTAGGAAGCGTCCGGGTGGCGGGCTGAGCGCGACGCAGCACATCGCCAAGTTTCTCGGGGTCAGCGTCGTGTCCGGCGCGGTGCTCGCAGGTCTCGCGCTGCCGGCCGCGGGAGTCATCGGACTCGCCGCCGCCGGCACCATGGAGGGCTTCGACGACATCCCGGAGATGATGGAGCGGCCACCGCTCAGCCAGAAGACGACGATCCTGGACGCCGAGGGCAACAAGATCGCCGACGTCTTCAGCCGCAACCGCACGGTCGTCGAGACGGACGAGATGGCCGAGACGGTGCGGCAGGCCATCGTCGCCATCGAGGACGCGCGGTTCTACGAGCACGGCGCCGTCGACCTTCAGGGCATCGTCCGCGCACTCACCCGCAACGTCGAGTCGGGCAGCGTCGAGCAGGGCGCCTCCACGCTCACCCAGCAGTACGTGAAGAACGTCTTCGTCGAGGCCGCCGGCGAGAACGAGGAGGCCGTCGCCGAGGCCATGTCGCAGAGCGGCCCCGAGGGCCTCGGCCGCAAGATCCGCGAGATGAAGTACGCGATACAGCTGGAACAGGAACTGTCCAAGGACCAGATCCTGGAGAACTACCTCAACATCACGTACTTCGGCCGCCAGGCGTACGGCATCGAGGCCGCCTCCCAGCTCTACTTCTCCAAGCACGCGGCCGACCTCGACCTGCGCGAGTCCGCGATGCTCGCGGGCCTCGTCCAGTCGCCGACCGCGTACGACCCGATCGGCAACCCCGACGCGGCCCTCGCGCGGCGCAACACCGTCCTCGACAAGATGGTGGAGTCCGGCGACATCACGCAGGCCGAGGCCGAGGAGGCGCAGGCGTCCGACCTGGGGCTCAACGTCAGCGAACCCCGCGTCGGCTGCATCACGGCCGTGAACGACGCCGGGTTCTTCTGCGACTACGTCCGCGAGGTCTTCCTCAGCGACCCGGTCTTCGGCGAGACCGAGGAGGACCGCAGCGCCCGCTGGCTGCTCGGCGGCATGACGATCACGACGACCCTCGACCCGCAGGCCCAGGCCGCCGCCGCCCAGGCCGCCGCCGACGGCGCGAACCCGGACGACGAGGCCGTCGCCTCCGTCGTCCAGGTCCAGCCGGGCACCGGCCGCATCCTCTCGATGGCGCAGAGCCGCCCGTACGGCGTCGACGCCGAGCAGAACGAGACGCAGATCAACCTCAACGTCTCCCATGCCATGGGCGGCGGGGACTTCGGCTTCCAGCCGGGCTCGACCCTCAAGCCGATCACAGCCGCCGCGGCTCTGGAATCCGGCATCAGCCCCTCGCTGACCTACGAGACCGAGGCGGAGATCGAGGTGGACATGGCGGACTTCACCGACTGCGACAACAACCGCCTCGGCGACTCCAGGACGGACCCCTGGGAGGTCGGCAACGAGCGCGAGGACGAGGTCGGCACCTGGGACATGACGAGCGCCCTCGGCGAGTCCATCAACACGTACTTCGTCCAGCTCGAACGCGACGCCGGCCTGTGCGAGACGGTCACGCTCGCACGTGAGATGGGCGTCGAGCGGGGCGACGGCGAGCCGCTTGAGGTCGTCCCCTCCTTCACCCTCGGCTCTCAGACGATCCCCCCCCTGGCCATGGCCAACGCCTACGCGACCTTCGCCAACCACGGCACGTACTGCACCCCGATCGCCATCACCTCGGTGGTCGACGCGGACGGCGAGGAGATGCCCGTTCCCGCGAGCGAGTGCGACCAGGTCATGTCCGCGCACACCGCCGACACCGTGACCCAGATGCTGGCGGGCGTCGTGGAGGACGGCACCGGCGCCAGGGTCGGCCTCCAGGACCGCGACAACGCGGGCAAGACCGGTACGACCGACGAGCGCAAGAACGTCTGGTTCGTCGGCTACACCCCCGAACTGTCCACCGCCGTCCGCGTCGGCGGCGACGGCGAACTGTTCCCGATGGAGAACGTGAGCATCGGCGGCACGTTCTTCGAGCGCGCCAGCGGCGCCGGGGTCGCCGGCCCGATCTGGCGGCAGGCGATGCAGGGCGCGCTCGAAGGGACGACGCCGGGCACGTTCACCGACGTCAACGTACCGCGCGGCGACACCGACGGCGACGATGACGACGACCGGGACCGGGACCGCGACCGCGACAACCGCCCCGGCGGCGGCAACGGCGGCAACGGCGGCAACAACGACAACCGCCCCGGTGGCGGCGGCCGTGACGACAACGACGGCGGCTTCGACTTCGGCGACCTGCCCGACATCGAGTTCCCGCCCAACCGCGACTGACCGCGGCCCGGCATGAGGAAGGCCCGCCCGGCGCACGACGCGCCGGGCGGGCCTTCCGCCGTTCTCCCGCCCGCCCTCAGCCGGCCAGCGCCCGCTTGACGGCCGCGGCGACCCGGCCGCCCTCGGCCCGCCCGGCGACCTTCGGGTTCACGATCTTCATCACCGCGCCCATCGCCCGCGGCCCCTCGGCGCCACCGGCACGCGCCTCCGCCACGGCGTCCGCGACGAGCGCGCCCAGCTCCTCGTCGCCGAGCTGCGCCGGCAGGTAACCGGCCAGCACCTCGCCCTCGGCCCGCTCCCGTTCCGCCTGCGCCTGCCGGTCCCCCTGGGCGAACGCCTCCGCCGCCTCGCGCCGCTTCTTCGCCTCGCGCGCGATGACCTTCTGCACCTCGTCGTCCGAGAGCTGCCGCGCCTGCTTCCCGGCGACCTCCTCGTTGGTGATCGCGGTCAGCGTCATCCTGAGGGTGGCGGAACGCAGCTCGTCCCGCTGCTTGATCGCGGCGGTCAGGTCGTCCTGGAGTCGGGACTTGAGGGAGGTCATGCCCACCATTGTGACAGCCGTGACACCATTGCCCCATGCGCGCGCGATACCGCATCCCCCTCACCGCAGGTCTCACCGTGGCCGGTCTCGGCGCCGCGGCGGTCGGCTACGCGGCGGGCTTCGAGGTCCGCTCCTTCCGCCTCCGCCGGATCAGCGTCCCCGTCCTGCCGCCAGGCGCCAGGCCGCTGCGCGTCCTCCAGGTCTCGGACATCCACATGGTCTCCGGCCAGCGCAAGAAACAGCGCTGGCTGCGCGCGCTCGCGGGGCTGCGCCCCGACCTCGTGATCAACACCGGCGACAACCTCTCCGACCCCGCCGGCGTCCCCGAGGCGCTCGACGCCCTCGGCCCGCTGCTGGAGTTCCCCGGCGCGTACGTCTTCGGCTCCAACGACTACTACGCCCCGGCCCTGCGCAACCCCGCCCGCTACCTCGCCGAGCGCGCCTCCGGCCGCCACGGCCTCAACGGCAACAGCCCCGCGCGCGACGTCCCCCGCAACCCCTGGTGGGAACTGCGCGACGCCTTCGACGCCGCGGGCTGGCTCAACCTGACCAACACCCGCGGCCGCCTCACCGCCGCCGGCCTCGACCTTGCCCTCACCGGCCTGGACGACCCCCACATCAAGCGCGACCGCTACGACGAGGTCGCCGGCGGCCCCGACCCGGAGGCCGACGTCTCCCTCGCCGTCGTCCACGCCCCGTACCTGCGCGTCCTCGACGCCTTCGCCGCCGACGGCTACCCCCTGATCCTCGCCGGCCACACCCACGGCGGCCAGCTCTGCATACCCTTCTACGGGGCCCTCGTCACCAACTGCGACCTCAACCCGGCCCGCGTGAAGGGCCTCTCGACCCACGAGTCCGAGGGCCACCGCGCCTACCTCCACGTCTCCGCGGGCTGCGGCACGAACCGCTACACCCCCGTCCGCTTCGCCTGCCCCCCCGAGGCAACCCTCCTGACCCTGACCCCCCGCGATACCTGATTTCCCCCACACGGCCGGGTCGGCTAGAGTGGTCCCCGCAAGACGGGGTGTGGCGCAGCTTGGCAGCGCGCTTCGTTCGGGACGAAGAGGTCGTGGGTTCAAATCCCGCCACCCCGACAGAGAAATACCAGGTCAGGCCCGGTACTGAGAGATCAGTGCCGGGCCTGATGTGCGTCCGGGGGCCAATCTGGGAGCCATTTGGGAGCCGACTTCGGGATCTGGCTCCCACGCCGTCGGCCGATCCGACCGCACCCAGGAGACGAGCAGTCCGCCCCGAGGCACAGGCCCGTTGTCAGTGGCGGCGTCTAGCCTTGAACCACCACCGCCCCATAGGAGACCGGATTGGCCGGGTTCAAGATCGACAAGCGCGCGATCGAGAAGATGCAGAAAGAGATCGTCAAGGAGTTCGAGCGGGCGAACCGCAAGCACCCCGTACGCATCCCCGTCGAGGTTGAGCCTCCGTCCATGGGGGTGCTCACCCTCGCGAGTGCCAGTGGCCTCGAAGGCGACCCGCAGTTGTCCCGCTTGCTGCTGTGGCTGTATGAGTCCGTCCAGCAGAATCCAGGCCCCTACGTAGACGTGAAGATCTTCGCGCAGAACGAGGGACTGCCAGAAGACGACAGCGACAACATGGCGTTGCAGTTGGAAAAACTTGGACTCGTCAGGATCGCGCGTAGCCTCGCTGGCGGACTCTCCGAGGTCTACCCCACCGACGACGGGCTACTGGAAGCGCGTCGGCTGATCGCCTTGCGCACCGACACAGTCGAACGCTTCGGGAACGCCTGCGATGTGTTGTTGCGCTGGGTCCTGCGCGTGGGCGGAAGACAAGCCGCTGTTCCGGCGCTGGCGTTCCTGGAAGATCCGCTGTGCAGCTTCGCCGGCGATCCCCTGACCGAGGCTGAGGTTCTCAGCGCGCTCGACTACCTGCGCGAGCACGCTCTCGTGGAACGAGTGGTCACCGATGCCGGAGTGGCAGTCCTGATCACAGCCCAAGGCACCCGCTGCGTACTCGCTGGAGGAACCGTGAACGACTTCTTGAGCCGCCAGCCAACCGGCGGCGACACCTACAACATCACTGGTTCACACGGCTTCGTTGCTGGCTCCCAGCAGCATGTCGTCCAGAACAACACCTTCGGCCTGGACGCATCCAAACTCGCCGAGTTCGCCCAGCAGGTACGGCAGTTCGCGCCAAGCCTGGGGGTCTCCGCAGACGAGCAAAGCCAACTGGTCCTGGACGCAGAGGTGCTGGAAGAAGCAGCCGCCACCGAAGCGCCTGAACCGGGGCGCGTACAGGCCGCATTCGACCGGCTGAACGCGACCCTCACAGCAATCGGTACCGCTACCCCTGGTCTGACCATGCTGGTCGGAGCAGGGCAGAGCGCATACCAGGCGGTCTTCGGCGCCTAGGGTGACGGGAGCAAGCCTTAGTGACTGACTCCCGTGCATCGCTC
>NZ_JBJZOH010000033.1:0-54953 GCF_047200595.1 Streptomyces sp. MS19
TCCCCCCCCCCCACCCCCCCCCCCCCCCCCCCCCCCCCCCCCCCCCCCCCCCCCCCCCCCCCCCCCAGGCTGCTCCCGGCACCTCCGGGGTACGGGTCAGGCGTTGCGCTGGCCGGGGAAGACCCCGGCCCTGCTGTCGCCGCTCACCGGCTGGCCAGGCCGTCCGGCCACCGGGCGCGCCTGCGGCACACCGGGCGACAGCTGATCGGTCCGCCCGCCCTCGCGCGCGGGGCCCTGCACCTGCCCCTGCGCGGGGGCGCGGCGCGCGCCGTAGCGGCGGTGCACCGCCTGTTTGGTCACCCCGAGCGCCGAGCCCACGGCGTCCCAGGAGAACCCGAGCGAACGGTCGAAGTCCACCGCGGCCGTGACCAGGGCCTCCACGCTGTCGCGGAGTTCCTGCGCGAGCCGGACCGTCGGGGCCGGCGCGCGGCCGTAGACGACGAACCCGGCGGACGGGCCGGTGCGGCGGGGACGGTAGACATTGCCCAGCTGTGCGGTGAGCGTACGCAGCGCGTCAACCTGTCGGCGCACCCGCTCGATGTCCCGCACCAGCAGGTGCAGACTGGCCCGTGCCTGAGCGTCGGGGGTGGCGTTGTCGGCCATGAACAAGCCTCTCGAACCGGTGTCTAGGGGAAGGAACGGGCCTGACCGGGCCCGTCTCGGTCAATCTCCTTTGACCAACGCGCCATGCGTGCAGGAGTCACGCAAAGGGCGCGCTTCGTCAACCCCGTGAGGTCCGCGCCGCGTGCGCGTCCCCCGCGCGGGCGGCCGGGAGGCGCGCCGGGGAACGGACATAGACTGGCCCGCCGGCCGTCAGCCGCCACCACCGGGAAAGCCCCCTGCCCGCAGGCCGTTTCCCCTGTACGAGAGGTCGCACATCCCGATGAGGCTCGTCTTCGCCGGTACCCCCGAGGTCGCCGTCCCCGCCCTGGACGCCCTGCTCGCGTCGGACCGTCACGAGGTCGCCGCCGTCATCACCCGTCCGGACGCACCGGCGGGCCGCGGCCGCCGCCTGGTCGCCAGCCCGGTCGCCGAACGCGCCGCCGAGGCCGGGATCGAGATCCTGCGCCCGGAGCGCCCCCGCGACCCCGGCTTCCAGGAGCGGCTGCGCGCCCTCGCGCCCGACTGCTGCCCGGTCGTCGCGTACGGCGCGCTGCTGCCCAAGCCGGCCCTCGGCATCCCCCGGCACGGCTGGGTCAACCTGCACTTCTCGCTGCTCCCCGCCTGGCGCGGCGCCGCCCCCGTGCAGCACGCCGTCATGGCCGGTGACGAGGTGACGGGCGCCAGCACGTTCCTCATCGAGGAGGGCCTCGACTCGGGCCCCGTCTTCGGCGTCCTCACCGAGGAGATCCGCCCCCAGGACACCAGCGGTGACCTGCTCACCCGCCTCGCGCTCGCGGGCGCGGGCCTGCTCGCCGCGACCATGGACGGCATCGAGGACGGCACCCTCCAGGCCGTGCCGCAGCCGACCGAGGGCGTCACGCTGGCACCCAAGCTGACGGTCGACGACGCCGCCGTGGACTGGTCGGCGCCCGCCCTCGCGGTCCACCGCCGGGTGCGCGCCTGCACGCCCGCGCCCGGCGCGTGGACGACGTTCCGCGGCGAACGGCTCAAGCTGCGGCAGGTGACCCCCGCCCCCGACCGGGCGGGCGGAGCGCCCGGCGAGATCGAGGCGGGCAAGCAGCACGTCCACGCCGGCACCGGCTCGCACGCCGTCGAGCTGGAGTGGGTGCAGCCGCAGGGCAAGAAGCCGATGCGCGCCGCCGACTGGGCGCGCGGCGTCCGCGTCGAGCCGGGCGAACGCCTGGGCGGCTGACCCGCACGGCCCCCGCCGCCGTAGGCTTGACCATCCGAGCGGGACCAGCCCGCGCACCCACCGGAGTGACCCCTCACGTGAGCAGCCGGCAAAGCCGCCAGCCCAGGCCCTACCGCCGCCCCCGCCGCGACCCGGTCCGCGTCCTCGCCTTCGACGCCCTGCGCGCCGTCGCCGAACGCGGCGCCTACGCCAACCTGGTGCTCCCGCCGCTGCTCGCGCGGGCGAAGGAGGAGGCGCCTGGCGACGGCGGCTTCGACGCGCGGGACGCCGCCCTCGCCACCGAGCTGGTCTACGGCACGCTGCGCCGCCAGGGCACGTACGACGCGATCCTCGCCGCCTGCGTGGACCGGCCGCTGCGCGACGTCGACCCGCCCGTGCTCGACGTGCTGTCCCTGGGCGCCCACCAGCTGCTCGGCACCCGCATCCCGTCCCACGCCGCCGTCAGCGCCACCGTCGAACTGGCCCGCTGTGTGGTGGGCGACGGGCGCGCCAAGTTCGTCAACGCGGTGCTGCGCCGCGTCGCCGCGCACGACCTCGACGCCTGGCTCGACCGCGTCGCGCCGCCGTACGACGACGACCCCGAGGCCCACCTCGCGCTCGTCCACGCCCACCCGCGCTGGGTCGTCTCCGCCCTGTGGGACGCGCTCGGCGGTGGCCGGGAGGAGATCGAGGCGCTGCTCGCGGCCGACAACGAACGGCCACTCGTCACCCTGGCGGCCCGCCCCGGCCGCAGCACCGTGGACGAGCTGCTGAAGGAGCCGAGCGCCGAACCCGGCAGCTGGTCCCCGTACGCCGTGCGGCTCGCGGACGGCGGGGAGCCGGGCGCGCTGCCCGCCGTGCACGAGGGGCGGGCCGGGGTGCAGGACGAGGGCAGCCAGCTCGTCGCCCTCGCGCTCGCCGACGCGCCGCTGACCGGCCCCGACACCCGCTGGCTCGACGGCTGCGCCGGCCCCGGCGGCAAGGCCGCGCTGCTCGCCGCGCTGGCGGCCGAACGGGGCGCCGCCCTGGTCGCCGCGGAGCGGCAGCCGCACCGCGCCCGCCTCGTCGCGCGCGCCCTGGCGGGCAACCCGGGGCCCTACCAGGTCGTCACGGCCGACAGCACCCGTCCCGCGTGGCGGCCCGGCTCGTTCGACCGCGTCCTCGTGGACGTCCCGTGCACCGGCCTCGGGGCCCTGCGGCGGCGCCCCGAGTCCCGCTGGCGGCGGCGCCCGGAGGACCTGGACGGACTCGTCGCCGTCCAGCGGCGCCTGCTGCGCGAGGCCCTGGCCGCCGTCAGGCCGGGCGGCGTCGTCGGCTACGCGACGTGCTCGCCGCATCTGGCCGAGACCCGGTTCGTCGTGTCCGACGTGCTGGACGAGCCCGGCGGTACGGCGGCCGAACGCATCGACGCCCGGCCGCTGCTGCCAGGCGTCCCCGGCCTCGGCGAGGGCCCGGACATCCAGCTGTGGCCCCACCGGCACGGAACCGACGCGATGCACCTGACCCTGCTGCGCCGCACCGCGTGATCACCCGGCGCCGGAAGCCCACGCACTGCGGGGATACTTGGCCCATGGCACAGATCAACCCCAGCTTGCTGTCCGCCGACTTCGCCAGGCTCGCCGACGAGGCCGAGGCCGTCCGGGGCGCCGACTGGCTCCACGTCGACGTCATGGACAACCACTTCGTCCCCAACCTCACGCTCGGCGTCCCGGTCGTCGAGGCCCTGGCCAAGGCCACCGACATCCCGCTGGACTGCCACCTGATGATCGAGGAGCCCGACCGCTGGGCGCCGGCGTTCGTGGAGGCGGGCGCCGGGTCCGTCACCTTCCACGCCGAGGCCGCCGCGGCGCCGGTGCGGCTCGCCAGGGAGATCCGCGCCAAGGGCGCGCGCGCCTCGCTGGCACTGCGGCCCGCCACCCCGATCGAGCCCTACGAGGACCTGCTGCCCGAGCTGGACATGGTGCTGATCATGACGGTCGAGCCGGGGTTCGGCGGGCAGGCGTTCCTCGACATCATGCTGCCGAAGATCCGCCGCACCCGGCAGCTCATCGAGCGCCACGGACTGCCGCTGTGGCTCCAGGTGGACGGCGGCGTCTCGGCCACGACCATCGAGCGCTGCGCCGAGGCGGGCGCGGACGTCTTCGTCGCCGGGTCGGCCGTCTACGGCGCCGACGACCCGGCCGCCGCCGTCGGCGCGCTGCGGCGCCAGGCCGAGGAGGCGGCGGTCCGGGCCACCGGGGGGTGACCGGCGGACGTCGATCCGGCTGCGCGCCGCCCCCGCCGCGCCCGGTACGGACCAGGCGCCCCGCGGATCTGCGATGCCCCTCGAATCTGCGAGGATGGGGACGCGGTGTGTGAGCGGGGACACGGGAGCGGAGGACAGTGAGGTGAGTGCGGTGCCGACCGGGAGGTCAGCCCCACGGATGGGGCCCGCCGAACTGATGCAGGCGGCGGCCATGGCACGCCGCTTCTATCTGGAGGGCAAGTCCAAGATCCAGATCGCCGACGAGTTCGGCGTGAGCCGGTTCAAGGTGGCGCGGGTCCTCGAATCGGCCGTGGAGCACGACCTGGTCCGCATCGAGATCCGGGTCCCCGCCGAGCTGGACGCGGAGCGCTCCGACGCCCTGCGCGCCCGTTACGGCCTGCGGCACGTCGTCGTCGCCGAGTCCCAGGCGGACACCGCCGACGACACCCCGGACCCCGAGCACCTCGGGGAGGTGGCGGCGGAGTTGCTCGGCGAACTGGTCAGTGAGGGCGACGTCCTCGGCCTCGCCTGGGGCCGCTCCACCATCCACATGGCGCAGGCGCTGCGCTCGCTGCCGCCCTGCACGGTCGTGCAGCTGACCGGCGTGTACGACGCGGGCACCGCCGAGCGCGGCTCCGTCGAGGCGGTGCGCCGCGCGGCGGCGGTGTCCGGCGGCGAGGCGCACCCGATCTACGCGCCGATGCTGCTGCCCGACACGACCACGGCGGCGGCGCTGCGGCGGCAGACCGGGATCGCGTCGGCGTTCGAGTACTTCGACAAGGTCACCATCGCGGCCGTGTCCATCGGCTCCTGGGAGCCGGGCGTCTCCACGGTCCTCGACATGCTGGGCGACGCCGAGCGGCGGCACTACGCGTCGCTCGGCATCGCCGCGGAGATGTCCGCGCACCTCTTCGCGGCGGACGGCCGCCGCATCGGCCGGGACCTCGGCGAGCGGTGCATCACCGTCGAGGCGGAGCGCCTGCGGCGGATACCCGAGGTCGTCGCGATCGCCGGCGGGCGGCGCAAGGCGGACGCGATCGGCGCCGTGCTGCGTTCCGGCTTGGTGACCAGCCTGGTCACCGACGTCACGGCCGCCGACCGGCTGCTGGCCCAGCCGCCCGGCCGCCGCCCGGCGCTGGAACGCGTGGACCCCGACGCGGCCTAGGTGTGCTGTCCCGTGAGGTCGGGGACGCGGCCGGCGGGTGGTTGGCCGCCGATGCCGGTGTGGGTCGGTGGTAGCTGTACCGATCCGGCCAGTCGGGAAACGCTGTCTGCCGTTCGTCGTCTGAGGTGTAAGGCCGCTGGTGGGCCCATTCTTCGAGCAGGGTGCGGTGGAAGCGTTCGGCCTTGCCGTTGGTCCGGGGCCGCCAGGGCCTGGTCCAGCGGGGGCTGATGTCCAGGTCGTGGCTGGTCTGGTGCCAGGTGTTCTTGGTGGAGGCCCAGGCGGATGCGTCACAGCGCCGCGGTTCGCACTCTGCTCCGTCCGGGCGATGTGACGGCACAGCAACTGCTGCCCGGACCGAAGGGGCCGTGGCCGGGCGCCGCCGTGCCGTGTCGTGCCAAACGCCGGATCAGCTCGTGAGCCGTTCGGCGGCGGGACGGCGGTCACCGCGGCGGTCGGAGACCGCCTGCCCCGCTCCGTCGTGCAACTGCCTCGCCGGTTCCGCCGTGGACTCCGGTCGCCGCGCACAGCCCGCGCCGGTCGGTCCCCGGCAGGCGAGAGCGCCGGACCGGGGCGGTTCGGCGCGTTCCCGTGCGTCCCGGACCGGGCCCGGCCCGGCGGCCCCTGAGATGGCCGTGGCCGTGGACAGGCCGCAGACCCGCGGCAGGTGTCGCCGGCGTCCGCGCCCCGGCCGCGCGCTCCACGGCCGTGCGCACCGCGGCGACGGCGTCTCAGCCGGCGCGCGCGGGCACCGTCCGGTGCTCTGCGAGGACCGGCTCGATGATCTCCTCCGCCACCCGGTGCGCGGCGGACGCCGGGAGGGGCAGTGTCAGGCTCAGCACGATGTGGCCGAACCCGGCGTCCACCAACTCCCGCACGGTCGCGCGCGTCCGCTCGGGGTCGGCCCAGAACACATGGGTCTGGACCGAGCGCACGATGTCCTCCGGCGGCCTGCCGATGTCCGCGCAGTGCCGGTCGAGCACGGCCGCGCGCTTCCGGAGGAACGCGACGTCGTTGTGCGGCGGGCCCGGCGCGTTCCACACGTCGGCGTGCTCGGCGGCCACGCGGAGGGTACGGGTGCCCGTGCCGCCGACGAGCAGCGGCAGGTGCCGGGCGGGGCGCGGCTCGCAGTGGCCACCGGCGAGCCGGTAGTACGCGCCGTCGAAGTCCACCCGCTCCTCGGTCCACAGGCGCCGCAGGATCGCGCACGACTCGGCGAGCCTGGCGACGCCCTCGGCCGGGCCCACCGGCGTGATGCCGTACGCCGCGTACTCGTCCACCGCCGCGTTCTTCGCCGGGACGCCGCCGCTGCCGCCGGCCGCCCGCCTGGTCGCCCCGACGCCGAGGCCGACGGTCAGCCGCCCGCCCGCGATCACGTCGACGGTCGCGGCCATCTTGGCGAGCAGCGCGGGCGGCCTGACACGGTTGCCCGAGACGAGGAGACCGAGGCCGAGCCGCTCGGTGCGCGCGGCGAGCGCGGACAGCAGCGTCCAGCCCTCCAGCACCGGGCCGTCCGCCGGGCCGAACATCGGCACCAGGTGGTCCCAGAGCCAGGCGTGCTCGATGGACGGCACACGGTCGGCCTCGCGCCACACGCGCACGATGTCCTCGTACCCGATGTGCGCCGGGGTGGTCTTGATGCCGAAGCTGAGCCGGCGGGGGTGTGCCTGTGTACCGCTCATGTCGCTGCGCCTTTCCGTCCCCTGGTGCGCCGGCCGCCGTTCCACCGGCCGCCGATGCCTACCCGGCGCGTCCACGGGCCAGACTCACCCGAACGGGCGATGACGACCGGTGCCCCTTCCGCCCGGCCGGTCCCGAATCGGCCATATCAACCGTTCGTCCGTCTGTACGGTCATCGGTGATAATGGCGTAGGAGCCGCAGCTCCCCACCCGCCAGAACGAACCAGCAGCAGGTGAGAGAGCGAGCATGAAGTTCCTGAACGACTCCGTACCCCCGTACGACCTGACCTACGACGACGTGTTCATGGTCCCGCGCCGCTCCGCGGTCGGCTCCCGCCTCGCCGTGGACCTCGCCACCCCGGACGGCACCGGCACCACCATCCCGCTCGTCGTCGCGAACATGACGGCCGTCGCGGGCCGCCGGATGGCCGAGACCGTCGCCAGGCGCGGCGGACTGGCCGTGATCCCGCAGGACATCCCGCTCGACGTGGTCACCGAGGTCATCGGCTGGATCAAGCGGCGCCACCTCGTCCTCGACACCCCCATCACCCTCGCGCCGACGCAGACGGTCGGCGACGCGCTCGCCCTGCTGCCCAAGCGGGCGCACGGCGCGGGCGTCGTCGTCTCCGCCGAGCGGCCGGTGGGCATCGTCACCGAGTCGGACCTGACCGGCGTCGACCGCTTCACGCAGCTCGGCGAGGTCATGTCGAAGGACCTCCTCGTCATCGACGCGGCGCTCGACCCGCGCGAGGCGTTCGGCATCCTGGACGCCGCGCACCGCAAGATCGCCCCCGCGGTCGGCCCCGACGGCCGCCTCGTCGGCATCCTCAGCCGCAAGGGCGCCCTGCGCGCCACGCTCTACACACCCGCCACCGACGCGGGCGGTCGGCTGCGCGTCGCCGCCGCCGTCGGGATCAACGGGGACGTCGCCGGGCGTGCCGAGGCGCTGCTCGCGGCCGGGGTGGACACCCTGGTCGTGGACACGGCGCACGGCCACCAGGAGTCGATGCTCGCCACGCTGCGCGCCGTCCGCGCCCTCGACCCGGCGGTCCCGGTCGTCGCGGGCAACGTCGTGTCGGCCGAGGGCACGCGCGACCTGATCGAGGCGGGCGCCGACATCGTCAAGGTCGGCGTGGGCCCCGGCGCCATGTGCACGACGCGCATGATGACCGGCGTCGGCCGCCCGCAGTTCTCGGCGGTGCTTGAGTGCGCCACGGAGGCGCGGCGGCACGGCAAGCACGTCTGGGCCGACGGCGGTGTGCGGCACCCGCGCGACGTGGCCATGGCCCTCGCGGCCGGCGCGTCCAACGTGATGATCGGCTCCTGGCTCGCCGGGACCCACGAGTCGCCCGGCGACCTCCAGCAGGCGGCGGACGGGCGGCTGTACAAGGAGAGCTTCGGCATGGCGTCGGCGCGCGCCGTGCGCAACCGCACCAGCGACGAGTCGGCGTACGACCGGGCGCGCAAGGGCCTGTTCGAGGAGGGCATCTCGACCTCCCGCATGTTCCTCGACCCCGCGCGGCCCGGCGTCGAGGACCTGATCGACTCGATCGTGGCGGGCGTCCGCTCCTCGTGCACCTACGCGGGGGCGGCGACGCTGGAGGAGTTCGCCGAGCGGGCCGTCATCGGCGTGCAGAGCGCGGCGGGCTTCGCTGAGGGCAAGCCGCTGCACGCCAGCTGGCAGTGACCCCTCGCGGGTGAACACCTGGGCCACGCCCGGTACTTCCGTGCCGCGCGTGGCCCGTGGTGTGCTGGAGCGCATGGACGGAAACCAGCGCCCCGGGTACGGCGGGACCGGCCCGGGTGCCATCACACCGGACGGCTGCGCCGTCGAGATGTACCTCCGCGTCGCGCCGGGCGACGAGCCCGAGGTGATCGCCTCCGCCGTGCCGCCCGGCGCGACGCTCCTCGAACTCGGCTGCGGCGTCGGCCGGATCACCCATCCGCTGGTGGAACGCGGCCTCACCGTCACGGCGGTGGACGAGTCACCTGAGATGCTCGCCCACGTGCGCGGCGCCAGGACCGTGCGCTCCGCCATCGAGACGCTCGACCTGGGCGATGAACGCTTCGGCGCCGTGGTCCTCGGCTCCTTCCTCGTCCACAACGGCGACCCCGCCGTGCGGCGCGGCATGCTGCGGACCTGCCGCCGGTACGTGGCGGAGACCGGCTGCGTGCTGATCCAGCGCGAGGGCGCGGACTGGCACCTGGACGTGCCGCGCGAACGCCGCACCGGCGACGGGCTCGTCCGGGTCGCCGCGGCGGACCCGGCGGGCCCCGCCCTGTCGTCGGTCCGGGTGGAGTACGAGTTCCCCGACGCGACGTGGACGCAGACCTTCCTGTCCTACCGCTGGACCGACGAAGGGCTCGAACGGGCGCTGGCCGAGGCGGGGTTGGCACTCGACCGGTATCTCACGCCCGACCGCACCTGGCTGCGGGCGCGCCCGGCCGCCTGAGCGCGGCACGGCCCGGCGAGGGGGGCGTACCCGGTCGCGATCGCAACGGCGGTCCTGCGTACGGCGGTTGCGCGGCGTACGGCACCGGTGTCGCGCGCCCGGAGTTCTACGCGAGTCCAACTGTTGTGCACGTCCAGGGGGTTGAGCATCGGGTTACCGCCCCGTAGCTTCGGAGGCCGGAAGCGCGGCCCGTTGCGGCGGGCCGTCCCGACTCCCGGAGGTCCCCCCATGCGCGTACGCCGCCGGCTCGTCACCGCTCTCACGACCGCACTCCTCTCCCTCGGGGCCGTAACCGCCTCGACCGGTCCCGCGACCGCCGCCCCCGCCGACAAGCCGCAGGTGCTGTCCGGCTTCACCCAGACCAGCGCGGCCAGCTACAACTCCTGGCTCTCCGCCAGGGGCAGCCAGTCGTCCTGGGCGTCCTACGCCTTCGACTGGAGCACCGACTACTGCTCCACCTCGCCGGACAATCCGTTCGGCTTCCCCTTTGAAGTGTCATGCGCACGGCATGATTTTGGTTACCGGAACTACAAGGCGCTCGGCACCTTCGCCGCCAACAAATCCCGGCTCGACAGCGCGTTCTACGCCGACCTCCAGCGGGTCTGCGGCCGCTACTCGGGAGCGACCGGCACCGCCTGCGACGGACTCGCCTGGACGTACTACCAGGCGGTCCGCGCCTTCGGCTGACGCGGTACGGGGGCCGGCGCGGGCGACCGCCGGCCCCCGTTGCCGTCAGCCCGCCACCCGGCGGCCGTCGTCCGCCGCGCTCCGGTCGGACGCGACCGGGGCCCCGCCGCGCGCCCCGGTGCCCAGGACGCCCGCCGCCAGCCCGAAAACCGCCACACCCGCCGTCACCACCGCGAACGAGGCGCGCAGCGAGGCCAGATCGCCGATCATCCCCATGAGCGTGGGCGCGATCAGCCCGGTCGTGTAGGTCACCGTCGCGACACCGGCGATGGCCTGGCTCGGGTTGGGCCCGCTGCGGCCGGCGGCGGCGAAGGCCAGCGGCACGACCACCGCGATCCCGATGCCGAGCAGCGCGAAACCGGCCGTGCCCTGCACCGGGTTCCCGGCGGTGACGATCAACAGCCCGCCGGTGACGGCCAGTGCGCCGCTGAAGCGCACCGTGCGCACGGGGCCCATCCGCCGTACCGCCGCGTCTCCGGCCAGCCGCGCCAGGGCCATCGTGCAGGCGAACGCGGTGAAGCTCGCCGCCGCGATCGTCTCCGAGGCGTCGGTGATGTCCCGCAGGTAGATGCCGGACCAGTCCATGCTGGCGCCCTCGGCGAGGATGGCGCACATCCCGACGGCCCCGATGAGCAGGGCGGAACGCGGCGGCAGGGCGAAGCGCGGCGGGGGCTCCTCGTCCGGCGCCGGGCGGGTGTCCAGCAGGCTCCGGCACGCCAGGGGCACGGCCGCCGTCAGCAGGAGTGCCGCGAGCGGCAGGTGGACGCGCGCGTCCAGACCGGCGTGCACGGCGCCGACGCCGACGGCGGAGCCGAGCAGGGCGCCGACGCTCCACAGGCCGTGCAGTCCCGACATGATCGACCGGCCGAAGCGCTGCTCGACCTCGACGCCCTGCGCGTTCATCGCCACGTCGGCCATGCCGGCGGTCGCGCCGAAGGCGAACAGGGCCAGGCAGAGCGCCGGCATGTTCGGCGCGAGCGCCGGGAGGGTGAGGGCGCAGGTCCACAGGGCGAGCAGCGCGCGGACCGCCGCCCGCGCGCCGAAGCGGTGCATGACCCTGCCGGCCAGCGGCATCGCGAGGGCGGCGCCGATGGCGGGGAAGGCCAGGGCGAGGCCGAGGGCGGCGGTGCTCAGGTCCAGCTGGTCCTTGAGCCAGGGGAGGCGGGTGGCGAAGCTGCCGCTGACGGAGCCGTGGAGGGTGAACACGACGCCGACGGCCAGCCGGGCGCGGCGTGTCCGGTCCCGGTCGGGCGCGGCGAGGGGCTGCGACATGAGGCGTTCGACTCTCTCGTGAGGGCGTGGAGCGACCGGTGCGCCGGCCGGAAGTAAACTATCAGGAAGCTTTCCTGATAGAAAACCCGTTCAAGTCTGCGAGGATCACCGCATGACCGCGCACACCGCGACGCCCAGAACGGCCCGCGCCATCAACGACCGCATCGCCCTCGACCTGTTGGCCGAGGAGGGCCCCCTGACGGCGGCCAGGCTGCGGGACCTGACGGGCCTGTCACGCCCCAGCGTCGCCGACCTCCTCGGCCGCCTCGGACGCGACGGCCTGGTCCGCGACGTCGGCGAGGCGGGGGAGGAGCGCCGCGGCCCCAAGGCGCGGCTCTACGGGCTGGCGGCGGAACGCGCGCACGTCGCGGCGTTCGACGTGCGCACCGACAGCGTCGCCTTCGCCCTCGCCGACCTCGCGGGGCACACCGTCGCCCGCCGCACCCTGCCCGTGCCCCCGGACGGCGACGACCCGGGCGCGTCCACGATCGGCACCGTCCTGGCCGCGCTGGCGGAGACCCTGGACGGCCTCGGCATCCCCGCCGTCCACACCGCCGTCCTCGGCGCCCCGGGACTCGCCGACCCGGCCACCGGCGCGCCGCGCCCGTTCACCTGTCTCCCCGGCTGGCACGCCGCGCTGCTGGCCGAACTCCGCGCCCAGCTCGACGGCCCCGTCCACCTGGAGAACGAGGTCAACCTCGCGGGCATCGCCGAACACCGCGTCGGCGTCGCCCGCGACCGCGAGACCTTCGCCCTCCTGTGGCTCGGGCACGGCCTCGGCGCCGCTCTCGTCCTGCGCGGCGCCTTGTGGCGCGGCGCATCGGGCGGCGCGGGCGAGGTCGGATTCCTCCCCGTCCCCGGTACCGGCGGGATGCCCTCCGCGACCGACTGCGAAGCGGGCTTCCACGCGCTCGCCGCCGCCCCCGCCGTCAGGCGGATCGCCCGCGCGCACGGCCTCGACGCGCCGGGCGACGAGGTGACGGCCGCCGAGACCGCCGTCCGCGAGGCCGCCGCCGCGCCCGGGGGAGGACCGGCGGGCGCGTTCCTCGACGAGCTGGCCGAACAGGTCGTCACCGGCATCACGGGCCTCGTCGCCGTCCTCGACCCGGGCTGCGTCGTCCTCGGCGGCGAGATCGGCCGCGCCGGGGGCCGGGCGCTCGCCGACCGGGTGTCCCTGCGCCTGCGCGCGCTCTCGCCGCTGGAGACGGAGATCCGCCCCGCGACCGTCAGCGGCAGCGCGGTGCTCGCCGGCGGCCTCGTGACGGCGCTCGACGCGGCGCGCGACGACCTGTTCGGCCCGGCCGTCACCCGCTGACCGGGCCCGGCACGCCCACTGCCGCGCCGCCGCCCGTACGGTCTGCTCCAGCGGCACGGCGCTCGTCATCGGTCCGACACCGCCGGGCACCGGCGTGATCAGCGACGCCCGGCGCGCCGCCGACTTTTCCGGTTGACCACGGCGGCCGCGCAGGAACCGCGGCTTCCCGACCGCCGCGACGAGCACGTCCGCCTCCCGCTCGCGCGAGGCCAGGTCCGCTCCCCGCGAGTGGCGGTACGCCACCGTCGCGTCCCTGCCGAGCAGCAGCATGCCGACCGGCCTGCCCGGGATCGGGCCGCGCCCGACCACCACCGCGTGCTTCCCGGCCGGTTCCACGTCGTACCCCTCCGGCAGCCGCATGATTCCGGCGGGCCCGCGCGAGGCGAAGCCGGGCAGGCCGAGGCCCGCGGTGGCGAACGGACGGGCCGTCACCCCGTCCGCGTCCTGCTCCGGCGCGATCGCCCCGAAGCCCGCCCGCTCGTCGATCCCCGCGCCCACCGGGTGCGGGAGCAGGATGCCGTGTACCGCCGGATCACGCGACAATTCATCGATGAGCGCGATCAGTTGATACGCCGTCACCGAGCGAGCAGCGCCGCGGGCGCGCCGCATCCGCACGTATGTCACCGACATGGGTCCTCGCCGACCAGCACGGTCGCCAGGCGGGGCGCGGTACCCGTCAGGCGCGCGATCCGGGCCGCTGCCGCCGCGCTCCCGGCCACGATGCGGCGGGCCGGTCCTGCGCCGTCCACGGGACGGGCGGTGGCGGGCGCGGAATCCGGCGTCATGGCGTACTCCCGGGCCCCGTCACGAGTCGCCCAGGCGCACGGCGGCCCGGCAGGCGGATGCCGGGCCGCCTCCCGGTGGCCCACGCGCGACCTCACGAGGTCGTCTGTGACGCGGACCACACGCCCGCATGGCCGCGTGCCGCGCGTGGCAGACTGGAGGCGTACCAGTGACGAACGCGCACTCCGGGGTCGGTGAAAGTCCGAACCGGCGGTTACAGTCCGCGACCCGGCCGCTGCCAGCGGCCGGTTGACCAGGTGAGATTCCTGGACCGACGGTTAAAGTCCGGATGGGAGGCAGTGCGCGGCGGAAGCAGGTGCGGTGTCCGCCGTGACGCCCCGGGTCCGCCCGGTGGCTCCCGCGTGGCCCCGCGTCCGTTCCGTCGGTCAAGGAAGCCCCGGAGTCGTGCCCTGAGAGGCAGGAGACCCGGTGGCCGCCCCAGCAGCGCAGCCCCCCGCGGGCCCGGAGGCCGAGGCGATGCGGCGCGCCGTCGCGCTCGCCGCGCGCGGCCTCGGTGCCACCAGCCCCAACCCCGTCGTCGGCTGCGTCGTGCTCGACGCGCACGGCGTCCCGGCCGGGGAGGGATGGCACCAGCGCGCCGGCGGCCCGCACGCCGAGGTCCACGCCCTCGCGGCGGCGGGCGGCCGCGCCCGCGGCGGCACGGCCGTCGTCACCCTCGAACCCTGCGCCCACACCGGGCGTACCGGCCCCTGCGCCCATGCCCTCGCCGCCGCCGGGATCGCCCGCGTCGTCTACGCCGTGGCCGACCCGAACCCGGTCGCGCGCGGCGGCGCCGCCCTCCTCGCCGAGGCCGGGATCGACGTGCGCGGCGGCCTGCTCGCCGACGAGGCGGAGGCCGTGAACGCCGCCTGGCTCACCGCCGTCCGCCTCGGCCGCCCCCACGTGCGCTGGAAGTACGCCGCCACGCTCGACGGCCGCGTCGCCGCCGCCGACGGCACCAGCCGCTGGATCACCTCCCCCGAGGCCCGCGCCGACGTGCACCGGCTGCGCGCCGAGGCCGACGCCGTGCTCGTCGGCTCGGGAACGGCCCGCGCCGACGACCCGCACCTCGCCGTCCGCGGCGTCCCCGGCGCCCGCCGGCCGCTGCGCGTCGTCACCGACACCGAGGCCCGCGCCGTCCCGCCGGGCGCCCGCGTCCTCGACGGCGCGGCCCCGACCCTGGTCGCGGTCGCCGACGACGTGCCACGGGACCGTACGGACCACCTCACCGCGCACGCCGAGGTCGTCCGCCTGCCGCGCGCCGCCCACGGCCCCGGCCTCGACGTCACCGCGCTCCTCGCCGCGCTGCACGAGCGCGACGTCCGCGCGGTCCTGCTGGAGGGCGGCCCCACGCTCGCCGGGGCGTTCGCCGCCGCCGGGGCCGTCGACGCCGTCACCGCCTACCTCGCCCCCGCGCTGCTCGGCGCGGGGCCCACCGCCCTGAACGGCGCGGGAATCACGACGATCACCGAGGCGTTGCGCCTGCGCGTGACCGACGTCGCCCGCGTCGGCCCCGACCTGCGGGTCACCGCCGCCCCGCTCGCCGCCGCCGCTCCCACCCGCCACGAGCCCGCCAAGGAGAACTGACTTGTTCACCGGCATCGTCGAAGAACTGGGCGAGGTCATCGCCCTCGAACACATCGGGGACTCGGCCAGGCTGCGGCTGCGCGGCAGCGTCGTCACCCAGGGCAGCGGCCACGGCGACTCGATCGCCGTCAACGGCGTCTGCCTCACCGTCGTCGAGCCGGGCGAGCACGCGTTCACGGCCGACGTGATGGCCGAGACACTCCGCCGCTCCACGCTCGGCGGCCTCGCGCCCGGCGACCCCGTCAACCTCGAACGCCCCGTCGCCCTCGGCGGCCGGCTCGGCGGCCACCTGGTGCAGGGCCACGTGGACGGCGTCGCGACCCTCCTCGACCGCACACCGGGCGACCAGTGGGACAGCGTCACCGTCTCGCTCCCCGCGCACCTCGCCCGCTACGTCGTGGACAAGGGCTCCATCACGGTGGACGGCGTCAGCCTCACCGTGGTCGAGGCGGGCACCGACCGCTTCACCCTCGGCCTCATCCCCACCACCCTGGCGCTGACCACCCTCGGCCGCAGGCAGCCGGGCGACGCGGTGAACCTTGAGGTGGACGTCCTCGCCAAGTACGTCGAACGCCTCCTGGCCCACGGCGCGCAGGCGCCCGCCCACCCGTACGACGCGGCCGTGCCCGAGGGGAACGTGCGGTGAGCTTCGTCGACTCCCTCAACTCCACGGCGTTCGAGGCGTTCGGCCAGCACGTCATCTGGTCCGACATGACCGGCAACCTGGCCGGCCTCGCCGCCCTCGCCCTCGGCTGGCGCCGCTCCGTCCTCACCTGGCCCGTGCAGCTGCTCTCCGGCGTCATCCTGGTCGCCGCCTACACGTCGGCGAACCTCGGCGGCGGCGTCGGCAAGCAGCTCGTCGTCATCACCGTCGCCCTGTGGGGCTGGCGGCAGTGGCGCGCCGGACGCCGGGACACGGGCGACGGCGCGATCACCGTACGCTTCGCCACCTGGCGCGAGCGCGCGCTGCTCCTCGCCGGGGCCGCGGGCGGTACGGCGCTGGTCGGCGGCCTGTTCACCGCCTACCCCGACCTGTCGTGGAACCCGTGGCCCGACGCGTACATCTTCGTCGGCACGCTGGTCGCGATGGTCGCGCAGGCGCGCGGCCTGGTGGAGTTCTGGTTCGCCTGGCTGCTGGTCGACCTCGTCGGCGTCCCGCTGAACTTCCACAGCGGGCTCGCGTTCTCCGGCCTCGTCTACATCGTCTACTTCGTCCTCGTCCTGTGGGGCATGCGCGACTGGTGGCGGCGCTCCCGTACCGCCGCACAGCCCGTGCACGCACCGCTGGAGGGAGCCCCCGCATGACCACCGCAGCCCCGCACCCCGCCGCACCCGGCGACCCGGCCGAGGCCCCCCTCGACCCGGTGGAGCGCGCCGTCGCCGACATCGCCGCCGGACGCCCCGTCGTCGTCGTGGACCGCGCCGACCGGGAGAACGAGGGCGACCTCGTCGTCGCCGCCGAGCGGATCACGCCCGAGACCGTCGCGTTCATGATGTCCGAGTGCCGCGGCCTGATCTGCGTGCCCATGGAACCGGACGACCTCGACCGCCTCGACCTGCCGCAGATGGTCGACAAGAACACCGAGTCGATGGCCACCGCCTTCACCGTCTCCGTCGACGCGACCGCCGCCCACGGCGTCACCACCGGCATCTCCGCCGCCGACCGCGCCGCCACCATCCGCCTCCTCGCCGACCCCGCCGCCGACCCGGGCGACTTCGCCAGGCCGGGACACGTCTTCCCGCTGCGCGCCCGCACCGGCGGCGTCCTCGTCCGCCCGGGACACACCGAGGCCGGCGTCGATCTCGCGCGCCTCGCGGGGCTGCGCCCGGCCGCCGCCGTCGTGGAGATCGCGGGCGAGGACGGCACGATGCTCCGGCTGCCCGCCCTCCGCGCGTTCGCCCGCAGGCACGGCCTCGCCCTCATCTCCATCGAGGACCTCATCGCCCACCGGCGCGCCCTCGCCGACGGTGCCGAGGCCACGCCCGCCGTCCGGCGCGAGGCCGAGACGTCCCTGCCGACCGAGCACGGCCCGTTCCGCGCGTACGGCTACCGCGCCGCCGCCGACGGCGCCGAGCACCTCGCCCTCGTCGCGGGCGACATCGGCGACGGCGAGAACGTCCTCGTCCGCGTCCACTCCGAATGCCTCACCGGCGACGTCCTCGGCTCCCAGCGCTGCGACTGCGGCCCGCAGCTGCGCGCCGCCATGGAACGGGTCCAGGCCGAGGGCCGCGGCGTCGTCCTCTACCTGCGCGGCCACGAGGGGCGCGGCATCGGCCTGCTCTCCAAGCTGCGCGCCTACGAACTCCAGGAACGCGGCCGCGACACCCTCGACGCCAACCTCGACCTCGGCCTGCCCGCCGACGCCAGGGACTACGCCGCCGGTGCCCGCATCCTCGCCGACCTCGGCGTCCGCTCCCTCCGCCTGCTGACCAACAACCCCGACAAGGCCACCGCCCTCACCCGCCACGGCCTGCGCGTCACGGGCCGCGAGCCCGTGCCCGTCACCCCCGGCGAGCACAACCTGCGCTACCTGCGTACCAAGCGCGACCGCATGGGCCACGACCTCCCCTGGCTCGACCAGGCACCCGCCCCCGCATGCGCCTGCGCCAACCAGTGACCCCACCCACCCCATCCACCTCACCCAGCCCCACCCAGCCCCGAGGAGAAGCCGTGAGCGGCAAGGGAGCCCCCCAGATCACCCCCGACACGACCGGCGCGGCGTCCCTGCGCGTCGGCATCGTCGCCGCCCAGTGGCACGAGACCGTCATGGACGGCCTGCTCGCCGGAGCGCGCCGCGCCCTGGACGAGATCGGCGTCGCCGAGACCACCGTCCTGCGCGTGCCCGGCAGCTTCGAACTGCCCGTCGCCGCCGAGGCGCTGGCCCGCGGCGGGTACGACGCCGTGGTCGCGCTCGGCGTCGTCATCCGCGGCGGCACCCCGCACTTCGACTACGTCTGCCAGGGCGTCACCGAGGGCCTGACCCGCGTCAGCGTCGAGCACGCCGTCCCGGTCGGCTTCGGCGTCCTCACCTGCGACACCGAGGAGCAGGCGCTCGCCCGCGCCGGACTGCCGGGCTCCGCCGAGGACAAGGGCCACGAGGCCGCCACCGCCGCCGTCGCGACCGCCGCGCTGCTGCGCGAGCTGCCCCGACCCGCGCGCGTCGCGGCCGCCGGCAGGCCGTAGGGTTGGACCCACCATGGCCAACAAGACTTTCGACGAGCTGTACGCCGAGCTGCGGCACAAGGCCGCCACCGCGGACCCCAGGACCTCCCGGACGGCCGAACTGGTGGCCGCCGGGGTCCATACGATCGGCAAGAAGGTCGTCGAGGAGGCGGCGGAGGTGTGGATGGCCGCCGAGCACGAGAGCGCCGACCGCACCGCCGAGGAGATCTCCCAGCTCCTCTACCACCTCCAGGTCATGATGGTCGCCCGGGGCATCTCCCCGGCCGACGTATACGCTCACCTCTGAGCCGTCCGGCACCCCTCAGCACCGTTCTCGCCACGCGAAGGAAGAAGCCCGTCCATGCTGCGCATCGCCGTTCCCAACAAGGGGTCTCTCTCCGAGCCTGCGGCGGCCATGCTCCATGAGGCGGGCTACCGGCAGCGCAAGGACCGCAGGGAACTGGTCCTCATCGACCAGGAGAACCAGGTCGAGTTCTTCTACCTGCGGCCACGCGACATCGCGATCTACGTCGGCTCAGGCCGCCTCGACATCGGCATCACC
This sequence comes from Streptomyces sp. MS19, assembly GCF_047200595.1. Taxonomy (NCBI): domain Bacteria; kingdom Bacillati; phylum Actinomycetota; class Actinomycetes; order Kitasatosporales; family Streptomycetaceae; genus Streptomyces; species Streptomyces sp. MS19. The sequence continues at coordinate 18,705 of NZ_JBJZOH010000033.1, forward strand.
GGGCGCGACCTGCTGCTCGACTCCCGCGCCGACGCCGAGGAGATCATGCAGCTCGGCTTCGCCGCCTCCACGCTGCGGTACGCGACCCGGCCGGGCGGTGTGACCGACGTCCGCGAGTTCGGCGGCCTGTCGATCGCCACCTCGTTCGCCGGGGTCGTCGCGGGCCACCTCGCCGAGCACCAGGTGGACGCGTCCGTCGTCCACCTCGACGGCGCCGTCGAGACGGCCATCCAGCTCGGCGTCGCCGAGGTCATCGCCGACGTGGTGGAGACCGGCACGACCCTGCGCAACGCGGGTCTTGAGATCATCGGCGCGCCCATCCTGGAGTCCGAGGCGGTCGTCATCCGCCGCGTCGGCGGGGAGTCGCAGGAGGTCAAGGTCCGCCAGTTCCTGCGCCGCCTCCAGGGCGTCCTCGTCGCGCGGCGCTACGTGATGATGGACTACGACATCCGCGCCGAGCTGGTCGACAAGGCCGTCTCCCTCACGCCCGGCCTGGAGTCCCCGACCGTCTCGCCGCTGCACGACCAGGGCTGGCTCGCCGTCCGCTCGATGGTCCCCGTGCAGGACGCCCAGCGCGTCATGGACGAGCTGTACGACCTCGGTGCCCGCGCCATCCTGACCACCGGCATCCACGCCGCCCGCCTGTGAACGCCCCGGCCGCCGCCGCACCGCTGCCCGTGACGTTCCGGCCGACCGTGACGCGGATCGTCCTGCTCGCCATCGGCTTCGGCGTCCTCGCCGTCATGACGCTGATCGCCTTCCTGCTGCCCGCCGAGGGCGCCGTCGTCTGGGGTACGGGGGACCGCGCCGCGTTCGTCGGCAGCGGGCTGCTCGTCCTCGGCGTGACGGCCCTCCTGGCCAGGCCGCGGGTCACCGCCGACCGCGACGGCGTCACCGTCGTCAACCTCACCACGACCCGGCGGCTCGCCTGGGCCCAGATCGTCCGCGTCACGCTGCGGCCGGGCGATCCCTGGGTGACGCTCGACCTCGCCGACGGCACGGTCCTCGCCGTCATGGCGATCCAGCCGGGCGTCTCGCGCGCACGCTCCATGGCACAGGCCCGCACCCTCCGCGCCCTCGCCGAGACCGGCGGCACGTCCTCCCGGGACTGACGGCAGCGACCGGCCGGGCGGCGGGAGTTCACCGGGACGGGCGGCACGTACTCCCGCCGCCGGTCCGACCGCTGGCCGCATGTCCCGTCACGCCGGTCCCTCCCGCGCGCACGCTGCGGACTTCCGCCGAGGCGGGCGGTACGTGCCTCCGGGACTGACGGCGCCGCCGCTGCCGGTCCGGGCTGGTCGCCCCACCGGGCCGGCGGCGCGGGACTGCTCCCTGCCGCGCACCCGGCCCGGCCGGGCTGAGCGGCGCGCATCGTCTCCGGGCGGGTGGTACTGCCGTCCGTCCCGCGCGCGTGCTCCGTGGAGCAGGCCCCCTGCACGGCGCGCTCCCGCCGAGGCAGGCGGTACGTGCCTCCGCGGTCGACGGTGCCGCCGCCGGTCCCGGCCCACGGGCGGGGGACGCCGCCCGTTCCCGTCACGCCGGGCCGAGCGGCGGGAGTTCGCCTTCGGGTGGGCGGGTGGTCCTGCCGCGCGCCGGCAGCACCTCGCCGTACGCCTGCATCAGGTCGGGCAGCCGCAGCGTGGACAGCTCCTGGCGCGTGGGCGCCCCGCCCGACTCGGACAGCCGCATGTCGCGGAACGCGCAGGACGTCTCGTACAGCGTGCGGAGGAAACGGCCGTTCCCCAGCTCGTCGATCCACCCCTCGGCCACCACGTGCCCGGCGATGCTGCGCAGCTCCTCCAGCGCCTCCGCGTCCCACACATCGCCCTGCCCGGAGGCCAGCAGCTCCCCGATCGCGGTCAGCTCGGACGGCCGGTAGCTCGGGAACTCCACCCGCGTCGAGAAGCGCGAACCGAGCCCCGGGTTCGCCACCAGCAGCCGGTCCATCCCCTCCGGGTAGCCCGCCAGGATCACCACCAGGTGCTCCCGGCTGTCCTCGGCCCGCTTCAGCAGCACCTGGAGCGCCTCGTCGCCGTACGCGTCGCCCTTGCTGTAGCCCGAGTGCGCCAGGCTGTACGCCTCGTCGATGAACAGGACGCCGCCGAGCGCCGAGTCGATCAGCCGGTTGGCCTTCACCGCCGTCTGGCCGAGGAACTCCCCGACGAGGTCCGCCCGTTGCGCCTCCACCAGCCGGTCGGACGCCAGCAGCCCCAGCGCGTGGAACACCCGGCCGAGCAGGCGCGCCACGGTCGTCTTGCCCGTGCCGGACGGGCCGGAGAACACGAAGTGCCGCTTCGGCGGCTGCACCGGCAGGCCCTGGCCCGAGCGCAGCCGCGCCATCCGCAGCTGTGCGGACAGCGCGCGTACCTGCTCCTTCACCGGATCGAGGCCCACCATACGGTCCAGCTCGTCCAGTGTCCGCGCCAGCAGCGCCGGGTCGGCGGCGGGGGACGGTCCCGCCGCCGGGACGGTCCCGCCGTGGCCGCCGTTCGCGGCCGTCCGTGACCGCTCCGCGCCCGCCGGAGTGCCCGGCGACGGCATGCGGACGGCGCCGCCGGGCGCGGGCACCTGGGCCGCGTCCGGGTCCTCCGCCGTCAGCGCGGCCAGCCGCAGCGCGGTGTCCATGAACTCGGGGTCGGCGTGGTGCACCGCCCGGTAGAGCGGTATCGCCGACGCGGTGCGCCCGGTGCCCTCGCGGGCGCGGCCGAGCCAGTAGCGCAGCTCCTTGCGCTGCGGCAGCTCGCTGCGGCAGCGCGTCAGCGCGGTGGCCAGCAGCGGCTCCGCCTGGTCGTACATCTCCAGGCGCACGCGGGCCATGCCGGCGAACAGCCCAGCCTCCACGCCGAGTTGCGGGTCCTCCGTGAGCGAGGCCGTGTAGCGGTACAGCCCCTCCCAGTCCTTCGACAGGTAGCACCGGCAGGCGTGCAGGAAGCGGGCGTACGGGTCCGACCCGGGCGGCGGGCAGTCGGTGAGCGCCTGGTCCAGCTCCGCCATCCGCCGCCCGTCGAGCAGCTGCGACGCGTGGGCGAGCAGCAGGTCGCGCTCGGTCTCCAGCACGGGCTGCACCCACCAGCCGAGCCAGTACCAGGACGTCAGGGGGCGCCCGTGCCGCCGCCGCTGCTCGCCGAACCGCGCGCGGTGCCGGTGCATCTGCCGCAGCGCCACCGGCACGTCGGTGCGCAGCGCGTGCAGCCCCAGCCAGGCGTCGGCCATGCCGGGGTCCTCCCGCACGGCCGCGCGGAACTCCTCCTCCGCCTCCGGGTAGGCCCCGGCCGCGTACGCGTCCACTCCCCGCAGCCACGCGAGGTCGGCCGCGTGGCGGGGAACGCGATCGTGAGTGTCACGTGCGCCGTGTGTGCCAGAAATCATGACGACCCCCACAACGGGTAACCACGCCTGCCCCTGGGGCCTTTCCTACCCATCCCGACCGGCTCGCGACTCCTTCGGCGGCCATCCCTCACCGGTGCGCGCGGGAGTGATCAGCATATCGGCGTGCGGACATGACGGGTCGTCGGCGAAGTGGCGCAGTTCGGCCGCCTCCCACGCGCGCCAGAAATCCGCGAGCCCGGGACCGTCCCTGCGGCGGCCCCTGGCCCATGCCGTCGCCGCCGGGACGTCCATCCACACCAGCAGCGACAGGTACGGCCGCACCGCCCGCCGCCCCGCGCCGACCCCTTCCAGGAGCACGACGGGCGCGGCGGAGCACGTCAGGTCGCGCGTGAACCCGCCGCGCTCCCAGTCGTACCCCCGGTAGCGCGCGGTCCCGCCGCGCTCCAGCGGGCCGAGCACGTCGCGGGCGAGGGTCTCCGCCCAGCCGAAGAACGACGCGTGGCTCGCCAGGTCGTCCAGGTGCACGACGGGCGCCCCGTCCAGGGCCGCCGACAGGCGCCGCGCGAGGGTGCTCTTGCCCGACCCCGCGTGCCCGTCGATCCCCACCAGCCGCACCCGGCCCAGCCGGGGTGGCGCCGCCCGTGTCCGCGCGAGGACATCCGCGAGCGGTCCCGCGGGCGGGGGAGGGGCGGCGTCGGACATCGCGGTCAGCGTAGCGGCGCCACTGGTAGACACCAATATTCTTTCCGCGCGTTCGTGGGGAATTACTGGCCGTCACGGGCCGGAACGGCGATAGTGGGGTTCGCCCGCCGCGCCGGCCCACCCCGTCCGGCGCATCCCCGCATGTCCGGAGACGACCGGGAGACCGCCTCGTGACCACGCCGCCACGCCGCACCGTACTCGCCGCCGCCGTAGCCGCCGCCGTCGGTTCGTCCGTATCCCTCGGCGGGGACGCCGGGGCCGCACCGCAGGGCCGCGGCGGAGGCCGGGGCCACCACGGCACCGACCCGGACTCGACCATCGCCTACCACGGCTGGGTGACCGCCGCCGACTGGCGCGCCGGCACCGCGCGGGGCGTCTCCGTCGTCACCACCGGCCGTACCGGTGTCGTCCTGACCCGCCCGCGCGGCACGCTGGACTACACCGACCCGCACACCGGCACCACCGCCTCCTGGCAGTACGCCACCTGGCTCTCCCCGGTCCGCAGGCCCGCCGTCCCCGCGACCGAGCTGATCGCCTCCTGGAACGCCCACACCCCCGCCGGGACCTTCCTGCGCGTCGAGGTGCAGGCCGGCTACTCGGACGGCACGCGGACGCCCTGGTGGACCCTCGGCGTCTGGGCGGCCGGGGACGAGGACATCCGCCGGACCTCGGTGGACGGCCAGGAGGACGGCAAGGCGACCGTCTGGACCGACACCCTCGCCGTGGACGACGCCGCGAGCGGCCTGCGGTTCACCTCGTACCGGCTGCGGCTCACCCTCCACCGCGCCCCCGGTTCCGGCGCGGCGCCGACGGTCTGGCGGCTGGGCGCGATGACGTCCGCCGTGCCTGACCGCTTCGAGGTCCCCGCGACGGCGCCCGGCCCGGCCGCCGGTACGGAGTTGACCGTCCCGGACTACTCGCAGAACATCCACGTCGGCCAGTACCCCGAGTACGACAACGGCGGCGAGGCGTGGTGCAGCCCCACCTCGTCGCAGATGATCATCGAGTCTTTCGGCAAGCACCCGACGCCCGAGCAACTCGCCTGGGTCAACCCGGACTTCGCCGACCCCCAGGTCTGCCACGCGGCCCGCTACACCTACGACCACCAGTACGGCGGCTGCGGCAACTGGCCCTTCAACGCCGCCTACGCCGCCACGTACGACGGCCTCCAGGGCGTCGTCACCCGCATCGCCTCGCTGGCCGACGCCGAGCGGCTCGTCGCGGCGGGCATCCCGTTGACAACGTCCCAGTCGTTCTTCGAGGCCGAGCTCGACGGCGCCGGCTACGGCACCTCCGGGCACCTGATGACGGTCGTCGGCTTCACCGCGGACGGCGACGTCATCGCCAACGACCCCGCCAGCGACAGCAACGCGGAGGTCCGCCGCGTCTATCCCCGGCGGCAGTTCGAGAACATCTGGCTGCGGACCAAGCGGTACGACGCGAACGGCGCCGTCCGCAGCGGCACCGGCGGCGTCTGCTACCTCTACTTCCCGGTCAGGCCCTCGTCCGCGCAGCGCGCCGCGCTCGCCGCCGCCGGGGTCCGGTGACCGTGGCCGCCTCCGGCCGACGGCCCTTACGGGCACTTCCGGCCTCCCTCTGCGCGGCGGCCCTGGCACTCCTGCCCGCCGGGGCCGCCGCCACCGCGCCCGCCGCCCTCACACCGGGCGGGGGCGTCACCGCGCACACGCTCGCGGAGGGTACCGCACCGCACGGCCTCGACATCCGTGCCGAAGGCCCCACCGACGTGACCGTCCGCGTGATCGTCATCGAACCGGGCGGCTCCACCGGCTGGCACTACCACGACGGCCCGCTCCTCGGCGTCGTCGTCTCGGGGACCCTGACCCGCACCCTCGACGACTGCTCGGTCGAGGTCTCCACGGCAGGTGACACGCTTGTGGAGACCCCCGGCGACGGGCACGTCCACATCGGGCGAAACCTGGGGAACGAGCCGGTCGTTCTCCATGCGACCTACGTGGTGCCCGAGGGCAGTCCCCGCTCGGTCGACGCCGACGCGCCCGCCTGCGCCCGCTGACGCCGTACCGCTGCCCCAGGCCGCCCCCATCCCGCCGCTGCGCACAGCGCCGTGCCCGACGAGTGGAGGACCCGACCATGCCCGCAGAAGCTGCCGCCGGACCCGTGAGCCGCCGCCTGCCCTCCCAGGAGGCCCGGGACCTCCTCGGCCTCGTCCGCGACCTGGCGCGGCGCGAGATCGCGCCGCACGCCGCCCGCGAGGAAGCGGAAGGAACGTTCCCCCGCGCCGCGTTCCGCCTCCTCTCGGAGACCGGGCTCCTCGGCCTGCCCTACCCGCCGGAGGACGGCGGCGGGGGCCAGCCGTACGAGGTCTATCTCCAGGTGGTCGAGGAACTGGCCGCCGCCCGCCTCACCGTGGGCCTCGGCGTCAGCGTCCACACCCTCGCCTGCCACGCCCTCGCCGCGCACGGCAGCAAGGACCAGCGCGCCGAGCACCTGCGCGCCATGCTCGGCGGCGGCCTGCTCGGCGCCTACTGCCTCTCCGAGCCCGCCTCCGGCTCCGACGCCGCGTCCCTGCGCACCCGCGCCGAACGGGACGGCGACGCCTGGGTGCTGGGCGGCACCAAGGCGTGGATCACACACGGCGGCGTCGCCGACTTCTGCACCGTCTTCGCCAGGACGGGCGGCGACGGGCGGCACGGCATCACCGCGTTCCTCGTACCGGGCGACGCCCCCGGGCTCACCGCGAGCCGCCCCGAACGCAAGATGGGCATGAACGGGTCGCCCACCGCCCAGGTCCACCTCGACGGCGTGCGCGTCCCCGACGCGCGCCGCCTCGGCGCCGAGGGCCAGGGCTTCGCCCTCGCCCTTGAGGCCCTGGACGCGGGCAGGCTCGGCATCGCCGCCTGCGCCGTCGGGCTCGCCCAGGCGGCGCTCGACGAGGCGCTCGCCTTCACCGTGGGACGGCGGCAGTTCGGGCGGCGGGTGGCCGACTTCCAGGGCCTGCGCTTCACACTCGCCGACACGGCCACCCGGATCGAGGCCGGGCGCGCCCTGTACCTGGAGGCGGCGCGGCTGCGGGACGAGGGCCGCCCGTTCGGCAGGCAGGCGGCGATGGCCAAGCTGTTCTGCTCGGACACCGCCATGCAGGCCGCGACCGACGCCGTCCAGCTGATGGGCGGCTACGGCTACACCGCCGACTTCCCGGCGGAGCGGTATCTGCGCGAGGCCAAGGTGCTCCAGATCGTGGAGGGCACCAACCAGATCCAGCGCTCGGTCATCGCGCGCCACCTCGTCCCCCCGCCACCGCACGCGGCCGCGCCGGACGTGGCCGCTCAGGACGGGGGACGGGCGGCCGCCGCTACGCCGCCTGCCGCAGGGTGACCGCCGCGGACCGCGCCGCGTGGCGCACCGCGTGCGAGAAGGGCTGGAGCCGCCAGTGCAGGCTCTCCGGCAGCGCGGCCAGGGCCACCGGCTCCACGGCGAACGACGCGGCGGGCAGCGGCAGCACGCCGTCGTCCGCCGCCGCGCGGCCCGACCCCGGGCAGACCGTCAGCCCGAACGGGTCGAACAGCGACGGGCACACCGCGTGCTGCGGCACCGGGCCGCCGGGCTCCTCCAGCGCGACCGGGCGGGCGCAGCCGGGGCACAGGACACGAGGCAGGTCGTCGTCCGCCCCGGCCTCGTCGGAGAAGAGCTGCTCCTCGTCGTCCTCGGCGGGCACCGGATCGGGCCCGGGACGGTGGAGTGCCTTCACATTGCGCATGTAATCCCCCTCGGACGGCGCAGTGGCGTTGGCCACAGCAAGCACTTCCCGCCCCTTTCCGTCGATAATCGCGCAGTCGAACAGGACACCGGTACCGGTTTGTGGCGTTCATCACAGCGCGGCCCCCGGGACGGCCCGCCGCCGCGTACGCCCCGCGCCGCGCGGGACCGTTCCGCCGGGTAGGTTACGGACCGTGGAGGAACTCGACCGGCGCATCGTGGAACTGCTCGTCAGGGACGGGCGCATGAGCTACACCGACCTCGGCAAGGCCACCGGCCTGTCCACCTCGGCCGTGCACCAGCGCGTGCGCCGTCTCGAACAGCGCGGCGTCATCCGCGGCTACGCGGCCATCGTCGCGCCGGAGGCGGTGGGCCTGCCGCTGACCGCGTTCATCTCCGTCAAGCCCTTCGACCCCAGCGCGCCCGACGACATCGCCGACCGGCTCGCGGGTGTCCCGGAGATCGAGGCGTGCCACAGCGTCGCGGGCGACGAGAACTACATCCTGAAAGTCCGCGTCGCCGAACCGGCCGAGCTGGAACTGCTGCTCGCCCGCATCCGCTCCCTGGCCGGTGTCTCCACGCGCACCACGGTCGTCCTCTCCACGCCCTACGAGTCCCGCCCGCCGCGCGTCTGACGCCCGCGCCCCCACCCCGCCGCAGGGGCCCGCCCGCCGGGCCGGAAGACTGGCCCCATGACCGACAGCACCACCCCGGCCGCCCCGGGCGAACGGCCCCGCACCGTCCTCCTGCGCCGCGGCGAGGTCCACAGCCCGGCCGACCCGTTCGCCACGGCCATGGCCGTCGAGGGCGACCGCATCGCCTGGATCGGCTCCGAGGCCGCCGCCGATTCCCTCGCCCCGACGGCGGACGAGGTCGTGGACCTCGACGGCGCCCTCGTCACGCCCGCGTTCACCGACGCACACGTGCACACGACGGCCGCGGGGCTCGCCCTCACCGGCCTCGACCTCGCGGACGCCGCCTCCCTGCCCGACGCCCTCGCCCGCGTCACCGCCCACGCCGCCGCCCACCCGGCGGACGATGTCCTCCTCGGCCAGGGCTGGGACGCGACCCGCTGGCCCGAACGGCGCCCCCCGACGCGCGACGAACTCGACCGCGCCGCCGGCGGCCGTCCCCTCTACCTCGTGCGCGTGGACGCCCACTCGGCGCTCGCCACCACGGCGCTCCTCGGCAGGATCCCCGGCATCACCGCGCTGCCCGGCTACATCCCTGACGGTCCCCTGACCGGTGACGCGCACCACGCCGTACGCCGCGCCGCCGACGCCGCACTCGGCCCCGCCCAGCGCGCCGCCGCCCAGCGCGCGGCGCTGCGACACGCCGCCTCCCTCGGCATCGGCAGTGTCCACGAGTGCGCCGGCCCCGAGATCTCCAGCGAGGAGGACCTCACCGCCCTGCTCGCCCTCGCCGCCGCCGAGCCGGGCCCCCGCGTCCACGGCTACTGGGCCGCCCTCGTCGGCGGCCCCGAGGACGCCGCGCGCGTCCGGGCGCTGGGCGCGATCGGCGCCGCGGGCGACCTCTTCGCCGACGGCTCCGTCGGCTCCCACACCGCGCACCTCCACGCCCCCTACGCCGACGCCCCCCACACCGGCACGGCCCACCTGTCCGCCGACGACGTCGCGGCCCACGTCACCGCCTGCACCGAGGCCGGGCTCCAGGCCGGGTTCCACGCCATCGGGGACGCCGCCGTGGACGCGGTCGTCCGGGGCGTGCGGGCCGCCGCCGACCGCCTCGGCACCGGCCCCGTACGGGCCCTGCGCCACCGCGTCGAGCACGCCGAACTGCTCGGCGCCGACGCCATCGCCGCCTTCGCCGACCTGGCGCTCACCGCCAGCGTCCAGCCCGGCTTCGACGCGGCCTGGGGCGGCCCCGACGGGATGTACGCGCGCCGCCTCGGCGCGGACCGCGCCCGTGCGCTCAACCCGTTCGCCGCCCTGCTGCGTGCCGGTGTCCCGCTGGCCTTCGGCTCCGACGCGCCCGTCACCCCGCTCGGGCCCTGGGCCGCCGTCCGCGCGGCGGCGTACCACCGCACGGAGGAGCACCGCGTCTCCGTGCGGGCCGCGTTCACCGCCCACACGCGCGGCGGCTGGCGCGCGATCGGCCGCGACGACGGCGGCGTCCTCGTCCCCGGCGCCCCTGCCGACTACGCGCTCTGGGAGACCGGCGCCCTCGTCGTCCAGGCACCCGACGACCGGGTCGCGCGCTGGTCCACCGACCCCCGCTCAGGCACCCCGGGGCTGCCCGATCTGGCCCCCGGCGAACCGCTCCCGACCTGCCTGCGGACCGTCGTCGGCGGCCGGACCGTGTACGACCGGCCGAACGAGTGATCCAGCACGCGCCGATACCGCCGAACGACGTGCGATCCCGCCCGCCCGCCGTCCCGCAAGCTCCGCACTGACCAGCCTTTTTGCCGGAAAGTGAGGCGAAATCGCAGGTCAGGGGACTGTTGACAGGCTGTGGTCGTCGGGAGGTAGGTTCGGCCGGGTCCACCACAGGACGTCCGGCCGGCGCTCCCCTCCGCGCAGTCGTCGAACGCCGCTGGGCCAGAGGGCGGGGCGCCGCGCAGGCGCGCCACCGGGAGCCAGGTCCAGTGCGCCTGCGGCACGGGGGCGGAAGGTTCCGTCCGGCCGGCTGGTGCGACCCGGGCCGGGCCCGGACGCTCAGTAGACAACGGCTTTCGGACGACCCGCAGCCAGCGGGCCCCGGGTCGGACCGAAGAGCGCCGGTCCCGGTCCGCAGACACCCACCCGTACGAGGTACGGTCGTTCATCATCGCCCGCTCATGCAGAGAGGCCACGACTGTGCCAACGGGCTCCGAGACGACCATGGCCGACGACGCGGCCGGCAGAGCCGACGCCCCCGGCACCGCCGCCGCCGGCACGGCCGGTCCCCCCGGCGCGCGCCGCCCCGGCCGCCTCCGCCGGATCGCCGCGTCCGGCAGGCGGCACTGGCGGGCGAGCCTGCTGGCCGCCGTGGCCGGGCTCGCGCTGACGGCCGCGTTCCCGCCGTACGACGTCTGGCTCCTGTCGCCCGCCGCCGTCGCCGCGCTCTCCCTGCTCACGCACGGCAGGACCGGACGGCAGGGCGCGTGGCTCGGCTTCGCGTTCGCCCTGCCGTTCTTCGTCTCCCTGCTCAGCTGGCTGCGCGTGATCGGCTGGGACGCCGCGGTGGGCCTGTCCGTCGCCGAGGCGGCGTTCTTCCTCCCGCTCGGCGCGGGACTCGCCGCGACGTCCCGGCTGCGGCTGTGGCCGCTGTGGGCGGCCTGCCTGTGGGTCGCGCAGGAGTGGGCGAGGGACCGTGTGCCGTTCGGCGGCTTCCCGTGGGGACGTCTCGCGTTCGCCAACACCGGCACGCCCTTCACGCCGCTCGCCGCGCTGGGCGGCGCGCCGCTGGTGACGTTCGCCGTCGCGCTCTCCGGCGCGCTGCTGGCCTGGACGGCGCTGCGGCTCGCCACGCGCCTGCGCACCCCGGCGGAGGCGCGGACCGCGCTGTCCTGGCGACCCGCCGCCGCGGCCGCCGCGCTGGCCGTCGCGGTCGGCGCCGCGGGCTACGCCGTGCCCGTCCCCACGGACGCGGACGACACCGTGTCCATAGCCGTGGTGCAGGGCAACGTGCAGCAGGCCGGGATGGACTTCCTCGGGCGCCCGATGATGATCCTCAACAACCACGTCGACGCCACGCTGCAACTGGCCGAGGACATCGACGCGGGCCGTGTCGAACGCCCCGACCTGGTGCTGTGGCCGGAGAACTCCTCCGACCTCGACCCGTACCGCGACGCCGAGGCCGCCGCCGCCATCGAACGGGCCGTGCGGGCCGTCGGCGTCCCCATCCTCGTCGGCGCCCTCGTGGACCACCCGACCAAGGACGGGTACGTCGAGAACCAGGGCATCGTCTGGGACCCCGAGCGCGGCCCCGGCGAGTCGTACACGAAGCAGCACCCCGTGCCGTTCGGCGAGTACGTGCCCTTCCGCGAGCAGCTCAGCGCCGTGATCACGCGCCTGGAGCGCGTGCCCCGCGACTTCTACCCCGGCGACCACACCGGCGTCCTCGACATCGGCCCCGCCCGCATGGGCGACGTCATCTGCTTCGAGGTGGCCTACGACGGCATCGTCCGCGACACCGTCAACGCCGGTGCCCGCGCGCTCGTCGTCCAGACCAACAACGCCACGTACGGCCGCACCGGGCAGCCCGAGCAGCAGCTCGCCATGTCGCGGCTGCGGGCCGTCGAGCACGGCCGGGCCATCGTCACCGCCGCCACCAGCGGCATCAGCGCCGTGGTCGCCCCCGACGGGACCGTCGAGCAGCAGACCGAGGAGTTCACGCAGGACGTGCTGACCGCCGACCTGCCGCTGCGCGACGGCCGGACGGTCGCGGACCGCGTCGGCGCGCTGCCCGAGTGGCTGCTGGCCGGGGCCGGGCTCGCCGCCTGGGCCCTCGTCCTCGTGCGCCGCCGCGCCGCGCGGCGGGACGTCCACCGGGCCGCCTCCGCGGGAGCGGCCGGTGAGTGACGCCGTGGACGCCCTGGGCCAGGTGCTGGTGATCATCCCCACCTACAACGAGGCCGACAACCTGCCGCCCCTCCTCGACCGGCTGCGCGCCGCCTGCCCCGCCGTGCACGTCCTGGTCGCGGACGACGACAGCCCGGACGGCACCGGCAAGGTGGCCGACGAGATCGCCGGGGACGACCCGCGCGTCCACGTGCTGCACCGCGCGGGCAAGGAGGGCCTCGGCGCCGCGTACCTGGCGGGCTTCGCCTGGGGCCTCGACCGCGGCTACGACGTGCTGGTCGAGATGGACGGCGACGCCTCGCACCAGCCGGAGGAGCTGCCCCGGCTGCTCACGGCGCTGGCGAGCGGCGCCGATGTGGCGCTCGGCTCGCGCTGGGTGCCCGGCGGGCGCATCGTGCACTGGCCGAAGTACCGCGAGCTGCTGTCCCGCGGCGGCAGCGCGTACGCCCGGCTGCTGCTCGGCGTGCCGGTGCGCGACGTGACGGGCGGCTTCCGCGCGTTCCGGCGGCATGTCCTGGAGAGCGGGCTGCTCACCGGGGTGGCGTCGCAGGGCTACTGCTTCCAGGTCGACCTGGCCCACCGGGCGGTGCGTGCCGGGTACCGGGTGGCCGAGGTGCCCATCACCTTCGTCGAGCGCCGGGCGGGCGACAGCAAGATGAGCCGGGAGATCGTGGTGGAGGCGCTGTGGCGCGTCACCGTGTGGGGCGTCGCCGCCAGGCTCGGGCGGCCCGCCGCACGCCGCCGGCCGGCTCAGGGCAGACTGGGGTCATGACGACCGGCTCCCCGAACCCGTACCGAGGCGGCGGCCGGCGGCCGTCACCGCCACCGCGCCGCCGTGCGCGTCCGCTGCTGCCGCTCGCCGTCGCCGCCTGGGCGGTGCTGGAGATCTGGCTGCTGATCCTCGTCGGCCGCGCCGCGGGCGGGCTGACCGTCTTCCTGCTGCTGGTCGCCGGTGTCGTCGTCGGCGCGATCGTGATCAAGCAGGCGGGGCGGCGTGCCTGGGCCCGGCTCACCGAGGGCCTGCGGCCCCCGCCGCCGGACGGCGCGGGCGGCGCCACGGCGACGCGGGGCGGCAACGGGCTGACGATGCTCGGCGGGCTGCTGCTGATGATCCCGGGGCTGATCTCCGACGTGGTCGGGCTGCTGTGCGTCTTCCCACCCACGGCCGGGCTGCTGCGGCGCCGGGCGCGGCGGTACGTGACGCGCGGGAGCGGGCCGCTCGGCGCGGCGTTCCAGGACGCCCAGGGCCTCCGCGACCAGATGCGCGCCCGGCGTCCCGACGGGAAGGTCGTGGAGGGCGAGGTCGTCCGCGAGGACGACCGGCCGGAGGGGGACGGGCCCCGCGGGCAGGACGGCGGCCGGTAGGGCGGCGGAGCACGGGAAGACGGAGAAGACGAAGGGGCCGGGACACCACAGGTGTGGTGTCCCGGCCCCTTTCCGTCCGGGCGGGCGTCCGGCCGGGTCAGGCCGTCTTGCGGCTGTCGCGCGGATGCACCGCGATGTTCATCGCACCGGAGCGCAGGACGGCGAGCCGCTCGGCGAGCACCTCCTCCAGCTCCTCGCGGGTACGCCGCTCCATGAGCATGTCCCAGTGCGTGCGCGCGGGCTTGCCCTTCTTCTCCTCCGGCCCCTCGCCGTCCACCAGCAGGGCCTGGGAGCCGCATACCTTGCACTCCCACTCCGGCGGGATCTCTGCCTCCACCGAGAACGGCATCTCGAACCGATGCCCGTTCCCGCATGCGTACTCCACCGCCTGACGCGGCGCCAGGTCGATGCCGCGGTCCGTCTCGTAGCTGGTCACCACGAGCCGCGTGCCGCGAAGAGCTCGCTCACTCATGAATCGTGCCTCCCGGGCTGGTCGCCCACAGGACATGTGTCGCTGTCGTCATCAATCGGGTCAACGTCCGGTCGGCGGTGAAGATTCCCGAGGGGGTTCCGCGTCGCCCGTCGCGCCGCCCCTCCTTGTACCCACCGGCGTCCGGTTTGTCACGTCTGGTAGGAGATGTCACCCGGCGTCCGCGCGGGATGGCTCGGGGTAACGGTCCGTCCGGCGGGACCGAAGGCGAAGGATACCCGCCATGCGCCGCTCCTCGAAATCCATTCCGGATTCCCCTCCCGGTTCCACCCTGTGTCTCTCCGGATACCCTGCGTCCGGGACGGCGAACAGTCTGAGGAAGAACTGGCTCAGCGGTCCGATGGCGAGGGCGTACACGACCGTACCGACTCCCGCCGTGCCGCCGAGCACCACCCCCACCACCAGCACCGTGACCTCGATGCCCGTGCGCACCAGGCGCACGGACCTGCCGGTGCGCCGGTGCAGCGCGGTCATCACCCCATCCCGGGGTCCGGGGCCGAAGCGGCCGGTGATGTAGAGGCCCGTCGCCACCCCGTTCAGCAGCACGGCCGCGAGCATCAGCGCCACCTGCGCCACCGGTTCGGACGGGTGGGGGAACAGGGGCAGGGCGAGGTCCATCGTGGTCCCGACGAGCAGCACGTTCGACACCGTGCCCAGTCCCGGGCGCTCCCGCAGGGGAATCCACAGCAGGAGCACGGCGAGGCCCGTGAGGTTGGTCACCATGCCCATCGAGAGGCCCGTGCGCTCGGCCATGCCCTGGTGGAAGACGTCCCACGGGTCGAGGCCGAGTCCCGCCCGCACCATCATGGCCATGCTCACCCCACAGAGCACCAGACCGCAGTACAGCTGGGTCAGGCGGCGTGGCAGCCGTTTCATCCGGTGGTCTCCTCTGGCGCGTGCGGCCTGGTCCGTGACAGCCTGTGGCCTGGAACGCGACGCGGCACAGGGCCAATTCGCGGAAGGTGGATCGGAATCATGAGCGAGTGGACCTCCACGGTCGGGGCCGGCCAGCTCGCCCGGCTCCTCGGCTCCCAGGAGGCGGCGTCCGGACGGCGGCGCGGCCCCGCGTACCGCGCGCTCGCGGACGGCATCCGGCTGCTGGTCCTCGAAGGCAGGCTGCCCGTCGCCGCCCGGCTGCCCGCCGAACGCGAACTGGCCGCCGCCCTGGCGGTGAGCCGCACCACCGTCGCCACCGCGTTCGAGAGCCTGCGGGCCGACGGGTTCCTGCGGTCACGGCGCGGCTCCGGCAGCTGGACCGCCGTCCCGGCCGGACGCGCCCTGCCCGCCAGAGGGCTCGACCCCCTCCCGCCCGAGGCGGGCGGCACCACGATCGACCTCGGCTGCGCCCAGCTCCCGGCCCCTGAGCCGTGGCTCAGCCGCGCGTTCCAGGCCGCACTGGGCTCGCTGCCCCAGGCCGCCCGTACCCATGGCGACTTCCCCGCCGGGCTGCCCGCGCTGCGCGCCGCCCTGGCGGACCGCTACACCGAGCGCGGTGTCCCGACGATGCCCGAGCAGATCATGATCACCACCGGGGCGATGGGCGCGGTCGGGGCGATCTGCCGCATGTTCGCCCCGGCGGGGGAACGCGTCGCCGTGGAGCAGCCCTCGTACGCCAACGTCCTCCAGCTCTTCCGCGAGGCGGGCGCGCGGCTCGTCCCCGTCCCGATGGGGGACGGGCTGAGCGGCTGGGACCTCCCGGTGTGGCGCCACGTGCTGGCGGAGGCGTCGCCCCGGCTGGCGTACGTGGTCGCGGACTACCACAACCCGACCGGCGCGCTCGCCGACGACGAGCGGCGGCGCGGCCTGATCGCCGCCGCGCGGGCGTCGGGGACCGTGCTGATCGCCGACGAGACCATGGTCGACCTGGGGCTCGATCCCGTGCCCGGCGGGCGGCCGAGACCGATGGCGGCGTTCGACCACGGCGGGTCCACGGTGATCACCATCGGGTCGGCGAGCAAGGCGATCTGGGCGGGCCTGCGGATCGGGTGGCTGCGGGCCGCGCCCGAGGTGATCCGGCGGCTGGTCGCCGCGCGGGCGTGGGCCGACCTGGGCAGCCCCGTCATGGAGCAGCTGGCGGTCGCCTGGCTGCTGACGGAGGGCGGCTGGGCCGAGGCGCTGGACGAGCGGCGCGCCGAGCTGCGGGGACACCGCGCCGATGTCGTGGCCGCGCTCCGCGACCGGCTGCCCGGCTGGGAGTTCGCCGTGCCCTCTGGCGGGATGACGCTGTGGGTGCGCACGGGCGGGCTGTCCGGGTCGCGGATCGCGGAGGCGGGCGAACGGCTCGGGGTGCGGGTGGCGTCCGGTCCGCGCTTCGGCGTGGACGGCGCTTTCGAGGGCTATGTGCGGGTGCCGTTCGTCGTGGGCGGACCGGTCGCCGCGGAGGCGGCGGACCGGCTCGCGGCGGCGGCGGACCTGGTCGCCGGGGGAGCGGCGGGCATCGGCCTGGCCACCCCGGCGGGCTACATCTCCTGAGGGGACGGTTCAGCCGCCGGCGCGCGCGGCGTACTGGCGGCACTCGCCGGTGAAGACGGCGGCCAGTGCGGCGTCGAGGACCGACGCGACCAGCTCGGCGGCCGGTACGCCTTCCACGCCGCCGGGGTCGCGGTAGACCTGGAGCGCCAGCCCCTCCGTCACGGCGGTGAGCCGGACGGCGGCCGGCCAGGCGGCCAGGCCGGCCGCGACCTCGCCGCACTCCTTGCCGTTGTGCTCGGCGGCGCTCTTCCTGCTGCCGGAGCAGGACACCGCGCTCGTCCTCCAGCAGAACCTCTACGGCCTCCTCACGGACGAGGCCGTCCTCCAGGCCGCCTTCGGCGCGGCCCCCGCGGACGCCCCCTCCGCGTCGTTCTACCGTGCGGCGGTCTGGGGCAGCGCCGTCCTCGCCCTCGCCCTCCTCCTCGCCGCCGTCCGCTCCGCCCTCCTGCTGCGCCGCCCGGCGCCTGCCACGCTGCCACGCCGCAACACGCTCACGTTCCTGTGGTGCCTGGCGGGCGCCCTGCCGTGGGGGATCGCCGTGCCGTTCCTGAGCCGGATGAGCCGCGACCAGCTCATGACCTGGGTGCCGGACGTCACCCTCGCCCTCTGGTCCGCCGTCCTCCGTCTCGTCCTCGCCTTCCGCGCCCCGCTGCTCCGGCGCGGCGGGACCGGGCGGCGGACGGCCGGCCGTGCGCGTCAGTCCTTCGCGTCGGCGTAGCACTCGACGACCGCCGTGGTGCAGGCAAAGCGGACGGGGGTGGGGCCGAACGCCGTCTCCCCGGCCGAGTCGGCCGCCGCGGTGATCGCCGCGGCGACCGCCGCCGCCTCCTCCGCCGGGCAGTGCACGATCACCTCGTCGTGCTGGAAGAACACCAGCTCGGCCCGCATGCCGCGCAGCGAGCGGCGCAGCGCGGCCAGCATCAGCAGGGCCCACTCGGCGGCGCTGCCCTGGACGACGAAGTTCCGCGTGAAGCGGCCCCAGGCGCGGGCGGCCGGTGTCGTCCCCGCGCGCGGCGGGTCGGCCGTCCCGCCGTCCGGCACCTCGTCGGGGTCGCCGCCGACCGTGCCGGAGCCGGGGGCAGGTGACGTACGCCCCAGCCAGGTGCGGACGAGGCGGCCCTGCTCGCCCGCGCGCGCGGCGTCGTCCACGTACGCCACGGCGCGCGGGAAACGGCGGCGCAGGTCCGCGAGCTGCGCCAGGCCGTCGCCGGACGTCTGCCCGTAGACCGCGCCGAGCAGCGCCAGCTTGGCGGCGGCCCGGTCCCCGGAGAAGCCGCGCCGGGCGAGCGACGTGTACAGGTCGCCGCTGTCCCCGGCCGCCGTCATCAGTCCTGGGTCGCGGGAGATGGCGGCGAGCACGCGGGGTTCCAGCTGGTCGGCGTCGGCGACCACCAGGCGCCAGCCGGGGTCGGCGACCACGGCCCGCCTGATCACGCGCGGGATCTGGAGCGCGCCGCCGCCGTTGGTCGTCCACCGCCCGGACGGCGCGCCGCCCGGGACGTACTCCGAGCGGAAGCGCCCGTCCCGCACCCACGAGCGGAGCCACGCGCGGCCGTGGGCGGTGTGGATGCGGTAGAGCTTCTTGTAGCGGAGCAGCGGTTCGACGGCAGGGTGGTCGATCCGCCGCAGCTCCCAGGCCCGCGTCGAGTTCAGCCTGATGCCCGCGCCCGCGAACGCCTTGAGGACGTCGGCCGGCTGGTCGGGCCGCACGTGGACGCCGGGGCCGAAGGCGGCCGAGATCTCCGCCGCCAGCTCGCCGAGCCGCCGGGGCGGGGCGCCGCCGGGGAAGCGTTCGCCGAGCAGTTCGTCCAGCAGCCGTTCGTGCAGGTCGGCCCGCCAGGGGAGGCCCGTGCGGCCCATCTCGGCGGCGACCAGTGTGCCCGCCGACTCGGCGGCGAGGAGCAGCCGCATGCGGCCCGCCTCGGCGACGGCCGCCGTACGGGCGAGCTGGGCCGCGTAGACGTCCAGCAGCGCCGTGAGCGGGTCGGCGTCGCCCGGCAGGGGTGCGGGGGCGGCCTCGAAGAGCGACGGCTGGCCCGAGTCGGGGACGCCGGCCGGCAGGTCGGGGGGCACGGGGAGGCCGTGCAGCCTGGCGTAGGCGGCGCCGAGCGAGCGGGGGAGGTGGTGCGCGCCCTCGTGGCCCAGCAGCAGCGCCTCGGCGGCCTCGACGTCGTAGCACCGGTCCACGTACCCGCCGTCGTCCAGGACGCGGGGGAGTGCGGCGGCCGTGGACCGCCAGACCCACCGTGCCACCCACGGCCTGGCGCGTACGGCGGCGCCGGGTCCTGGCTCGGCGGTGACGGGACCGGCCTGCCGCCCGTGGGCGTCGAGCGGGCACACGCGGACCGAGCCGTCGGGGTGGTCCGCCATGGCCCAGCGCCCGGAGCCGGCACCTGAATCGCTCATGCGTGCGATTCTCGCATCGGGCACTGACATCTCCTCCGGCCGGAGGCGTACTCCGCCGGGCGGGTCAGGCGTGGGCTGACCACGGCAGCCGCAGGCCGCGGGCCTCGGCCGGGCCTTCCGGCACCGGCACGGGGACGGTCAGCCACAGCGTGCGGCCCGACTCGTCCTGGAAGGTCCGCACCCCGCCGCTGTCCCTCACCCCGGCCACCCCGTCCTGGCCCGCCGGGCCGCCGCCCGTCCTGCCGCAGACGTCCGGCGGGTGGTCGCACACCGACAGCGCCAGCCGGTCCCACAGGAGAACCAGCTGGACCCGGCAGCGCGGCGCCGCGTCCGCGTGCCGCCGCATGGCGGCGAGCAGGAGGCCCATGCCCTCCTCCGCCGCCTCGACGACCTCGGGGACCCGCCAGTAGCGGAGCTGGGCGGAAACGATCCGCCGCGCCCGCTCCTCGCGGTCCGGCGGCACGTGGAAGGCGACTGCTCGGTGGTGGCCGGGCTCGGCCGGGGGACGGGTCACGGGGCGCCTCACCGATCTGCCGGCTCGCGGCGGCTCGAAGGACGGGTGAAGTGTCCGATTATGGCACCGCTTGCGCCCTTCGGGGCGTCCTGTCACACGAACGTGTGGTTCTTCCCGAAGGCAGGCTTCAGCGCCCCGCGCCCTCGCCCGGCCCCGCGATGATCAGCTCCGCCAGGTGCTCGGCGATCTCCTCGCGGTCGGCGCCCGGCAGCCCCGAGTCCGTCACCAGCGTGTCCACCTCGTCCAGCGAGGCGAACGAACTCAGGCCCGTCGTCCCCCACTTGGTGTGGTCGGCGACCACCACCACCCGGCGCGCCGAGCGGATGAAGTGCCGGTTCGTCTCCGCCTCCGCCAGGTTGGGCGTGGACAGCCCCGCCTCGACGGAGATCCCGTGCACCCCCAGGAACAGCACGTCGAAGTGCAGCGACCCGATCGCCGCGTCGGCCACCGGCCCCACCAGCGCGTCCGAGGGCGTACGCACCCCGCCGGTCAGCACCACCGTCGCCGTCTGCGGCGCCCCGGCCGCCGCCGGGTCCGCACGCCGCGCGTCGTGGAAGACGTCCGCGACCCGCACCGAGTTGGTGACCACCGTCAGACCCGGCACGTCGAGCAGCTCACGCGCCACCGCGTACGTCGTCGTCCCGCCGGAGAGCGCCACCGCGCTGCCCGGTGACGCCAGGGCCGCCGCGGACCTGGCGATCGCGCTCTTCGCCGACGGTTCGAGCGACGACTTCGCCTCGAACCCCGGCTCGTGCGTCCGCTGCTCCGCGACCGGCACCGCGCCGCCGTGCACCTTCTCCAGCGCGCCCTGCCGTGCCAGCACGTCCAGATCGCGGCGCACCGTCATGTCCGACACCTGGAGCATCCGCGTCAGTTCGCTCACCCGGATACCGCCGCGCCGCCGCACCTCCTCCAGGATGAGCGCCCGCCGCTGCCCGGCCAGCAGATTCTGGTTGTCGCTCACAGGGCCTCCCTCGTCTCCGGAAGGGTCATCCTCGCACGCCCCAACTTCCACCGGCCGTGGACGGTTCACCCCGCCCGGCAACGGAGAGACACAGACGTGGGACAGCACGCGACCCCGGGGGAGCGGACCATGACGACCGATCACACGGCGACCGGCGGCCACACGGCCGGGCCCGCGCCCGAGCCGCGCCACGCGCCGCCGGAACCCGCCCTCGAACTCCTCGTCCACGGCGTCGGCGGCACCACCCCGCAGGAGATGCTGGAGTCCACCTGGACCACCCGCGTCACCGGCGACGGCACCGCGAGCATCCACCGCCGCGCCGACGACCTGGCGGAACGGCCCTGGGACGACGACGACCCGCAGCGCGAGGCCTACTGCTGGTCCGGACTCACCTCCGGCAACGGCGCCCGCGCCCTCTGGCTGCTCCTGCTGCCCTTCATGATCGTGAACCTCGCCCACTGGATGCGCCCCACCGCGCCGGGGGGCGCCCGGCACGCGCAGGACGTCCACGCCGTCCTCGTCCGCCTCGTCGCCCTCACCCTCACCGTGCTGTTCACCGCGGGGGCGTGCGCCGTCGCGCTCGACCTCATCGCCTGGCAGTGCGCCGGCTCGGAAGCCTGCGCCCGGCGCACGTCCTGGCTCGAACCGCTCTCCGGCGACAGCTGGTGGGCCCAGCCGGGACGCCGCCTGGCCGTCGCCGCCGCCCTGCCCGTCGCGCTCACGGCCCTGCTGTGGTGGCTCTCCCACCGCACCTGGAGCAGCTACGAATCCGCGTCGCCCCCCGTGCGCCCCCGGCCCGACGGCGGCGAACGGGCCGCGCTCAGCCTGCCCGGCTTCTGGTACGGGCGGCGCTCGGTGGCCCGGCTGCGCGCCACGCACACCGCCGCCGCGCTGTTCACCGTCACCACCGCGCTGCTGCTGGCCACCGCCCCCTTCGACCAGAGCGGACGCGGCAGCGCGGCGCTCGACGCCACCGGCCGCGCCCTGCTGGTCCTCACGGTCCTCGGCTGGGGCGTCGTGCTCGTCCAGCAGATCCTCCACGGCAGGACCGAGCAGGAGCCCGACGAACGCCCCGACCCGCCGATGACCCGCACGCTGCCCTGGGGCGCGGTCGCGCTGCTGGCCGTTGTCGTACTCCACACCGCGTGGAGCCGCCCCCGGTGGACCAGCGGCGGACGGCTCCCGGCGGGCGGCGGCACGTTCCCCTCGCTGATGATCCTCCAGGGCTTCCTCGTCGTCGGCCTCGCGCTGACCGCCTACTGGCTGCACCGCCACACCCCCCGGCGCGAACGCGGCGCGCTGCTCGGCCTCGGCGGCCCGGCCGTCGCCATGCTGGCCTGCGGCATCGGCGGCGTCTTCACCGGCGGCGTCGCCGACCGCGTCGCCGACTGGCTCGACCCCTCGGCCGCGCCGGGCGAGGAGGGCGCCACGATCACCGGGCCGCCCGTCGTCCTCAGCTGGGAGGCCGCCGTGATCCCCGCGCTGCTCGCGGTCGTCCTCGTCCTCGCCGTCGCCGCCGCCGTGCGCACCCGGCGCCTCGCCGCACGGCTGGCGCCCGGCGTCAGGAGCGGCTACCCGGACGAGAGCTGCGCCCCGCTGCGCGAGCGCAGCGCCCGGATCGCCGCCTCCGTCGCCCGCGCGCGGCTCACGGACTCGGCGCCCGCCCTCGTCGGCTGGATCGCCGGCAGCTGCCTCCTGCTGGGCCTCGTGGTCGTGGGCGGCTCCCTCACCGGCGAGTCGCCCGCCGAACTCGTGCAGGGCGCGCCCGCCCTCGTCACCGCCGTCACGGACATCAGCCAGGTGCTCGGCTCGTGGCTGATGGGCATAGGAGTCGTCGTCCTGCTGGCGGTGGGGCGCCGGGCGTACGCGGACAGCGGGGCCAGGCGGACCGTCGGCATACTGTGGGACGTCGGCACGTTCTGGCCGCGCGCCGCCCACCCGTTCGCGCCGCCCTGTTACGCCGAGCGCGCCGTGCCCGACCTCTCCTGGCGCATGGGCACCTACATCGACGCCACGGCGGGGCGGCTCATCATCTCGGGGCACTCCCAGGGCAGCGTCCTCGCGGCGGCGGCCGTCTGGCAGCTCGACGCCGCCACGCGCAGCCGCATCGCCCTGCTCACGCACGGCTCGCCGCTGGAACGGCTCTACGGCCGCTGGTTCCCCGCCTACTTCGGGCCGACGGCGCTGCGCTCCCTCCACCAGGACGTGCCCTGCTGGCGCAACCTGTGGCGCGCCACCGACCCCATCGGCGGGCCCGTCCTGGTGCTCGGCGGCCCCGGCATGGCGCCCGTCGACCGGGGGCCGCTGTCCGACCCGCTGTTCTACGGCCGCAACCTCCTGCGCCCGCTGCCCGAACCGGTACTCGGGCACGGCGACTACCCCGAGGACCCCGCCTTCGCCGAGGAGCGCTCCGCGCTGTTCCGCCGGCTCCTGCGCGGCCAGGCCGCCGCGCCCATCGCCCTGCCGGGGCAGGCCGCGCCGGCCACGGGGCGGAAGGCGCGGCGGACGGACGCGGGCGGCGGCGCGTGAGGGCGGCGCGGCCGCCTCAGCGCAGCGGCGGCAGGTCGTCCGGGTAGAGCACGGACAGGTCGGCCGTGCTGGGGTCGGCGAGCCGGGCGACGCGCCCGGCGTGCCGCTCGACCATCGCCTCGAACGTCTGGCGCGCCGTGCGCCCGTTGCCGAACGACGGGCCGCGGTCGAGCGTCGTGAAGTACTTCAGCAGCGCCTCGCGCGTGCCCTCGCCCAGCTCGTACTGCTGCTCGCCGGCCTGCTGCCCGACGATGCTGAGCAGTTCCTCCGGCGAGTAGTCGCCGAAGCTGATGGTGCGGGAGAAGCGCGAGGCGACACCCGGGTTGACCAGCAGAAAACGATCCATCTCCGCCGTGTAGCCGGCCACGATGACGACGACCGCGTCCCGGTGGTCCTCCATCAGCTTCACGAGTGTGTCGATCGCCTCGCGCCCGAAGTCGCGCCCGGCGTCCTCGGGCGAGAGGGCGTACGCCTCGTCGATGAACAGCACGCCGCCGCGCGCCCGTTCGAACGCGTCCTGGGTGCGGATCGCCGTCGAGCCGATGTGCTCGCCGACCAGGTCGACGCGCGACACCTCGACCAGGTGGCCGCGCTCCAGCACGCCGAGCGCGGCGAGGATCTCCCCGTACAGCCGCGCCACGGTGGTCTTGCCGGTGCCGGGCGAGCCGGTGAAGACGAGATGGCGGCGCGGCGAGGCGGCCTTCAGCCCGGCCGCCTCGCGACGCCTGCCGATCTCGATCATGTCGATGAGCGATCTGACCTCGCGCTTGACGGTGTCCAGGCCGACCAGCGACTCCAGTTCGGCGAGCACGTCGTCGGAGGAGCGCGCGTCGGGCGCCGGGGGCGGCGGGGCGGCGGGCGTGACCGGCGCGGTGGCGCGTGCCGGGGACGCGGCGGCCGTCGACCGGGCGACTGCCGTGTCCGCGACGGGCGTGGGCGCGGGCTCCGGCGTCTTGAGCCGCACGTCCGCCCCGGGGGCCGTGGACTCGTCGCTGTGGCAGCCGGTCAGGACCGGGCTGTCCTCCGTGAACACGTAACCGCCGCGCGCGCACCGCTCGGTGCGGCAGCGGTTCAGCTCGGTGCGGCAGCCGTCGATGATGTGGAAGCCGTAGCCGCCCGAGCCGGAGATCCGGCAGCGCGTGAACCGCCCCCTGCCGCCCGCCGACACGTAGACCCCCGCCTCGGACGGGCCCGTGACCGTGCAGTCCTCCACCGAGGGGTCGGCGCCCTTCGTGACGATGAAGCCCGTCCTGGCCTCCTCGACGGTGCTGCCCGTCACCGTGCCGCCGCTGCCCTCGTCGCGGAACCAGGCGCCGGTCCCCACCCGCCGTATGCGGCAGGCGTCGAGGCGCGCCGTCGCGCCGTCGCTCACCGAGACCGCCGAGCCGCGCACGTCCTCCACCCGGCTGTCCACCACGTCCGCCCGGGACCCGGCGTCCAGGACGAACAGCGCGTCCGGCACGTCGTGCACCCGGCAGGACTCCAGGACGGCAGTCGCGCCGTCGCTGACCCACACCGCCGGGTAGTCGCCGGTGCTGCCGTGGATCTCGCAGTCGTGCGCGTCCGCGTGCGTGCCCGGGTCCCAGACGGACATGCCGTTGCGCCCGAAGCCGTGCACCGCCGTGCGGACCAGGGTCAGCACCGAGCGGGACCGCAGGTCGAGCGCGTTCTCCGGGATGTCGGTCACCGCGCTGTCGGTGAGCGTGAGCACGGCCTCGGTGTCCAGCGTGATGCCGTCGCCCGTGGTCGCGGCGACCCGGCACTCGGTGAGGTGCGCCGTGGCGCGGTCCGCGAGCCGCACGCCGGGGCCGCGCACCTCCTCGAAGACGCACGCCAGCGCGTCCACCGCCGAGCCGTCGCCGGTCACCGAGAGACCCGCCCCGCGCGAACGCCGCACGGCGCAGCGTTCGAGGCGCAGGTGCGCCGGGCCGCGCACCGCGATGCCAGGCTGCCCCGACTCGGTGACCTGGCACTCCTCGAACAGGCCGCCCGCGCCGTCCGTGACGCTGATGCCGGTGCCCGTCGGGTTGCTCACCGTGCACTGCCGCACGGTCGGCCGCGCGCCCCCGCGCACCTCCACGCCGGACGCGGAGGAGGTGTGGATCAGGAGGCCCGTCAGCTCCGGCATGCTGTTCTCGACGAGCACGGCGGGCGCCGTCGTGTCCTGGCCCTCGATCCGCAGCCCCTGCACCGTGGCGGAGCCGCGCACGGTCAGCGGCACGCCGTCCAGCGGGGCGACGCGGGCCGGGCCGTCCCGGTCGTCGGCGGGGCCGCGCAGGGTGACGGCCTGTTCGACGACGAGGTTCTCGCGGTACGTGCCGGGCGCCAGGACCAGCACGTCCCCGTCGGCCGCGGCGGCGAGGGCTTCGGTGACCGTGCTGTAGACGGCGGTCCGCCGCCGCCAGCGTCCCGTACCGGTGTGCGTCACCTGGACCGAGCCCTTAGTCATGGACCGCTGTGCCCCAACCTCGTGCGATGACCGCGCTTTTTACCACGCGAATTGGCGTCTTGGCCGCTCCACCGTAGCGCGCCGCGGGCTGCCGGTATGACCGGAGCGACAGCACTGGGCGTGCGCCCCGCGCGTGCCTCCGCGCTCCGGAAGTGCGCCTGCGCGCCCTCACACCCTAGCCCGTCACGATGAGTCATCAATTCGTCGCTCTGTGTGGAGACGTGCAGGAAGGGCGCGCCGGGATACCCCGCAATTCCTTTGGGAAATCCAGTAGTTGGCCGCTCTTTCGAGTGATTGCCGCGTCTCCCCGCACCCTCTAGTTTCTTCGCGGGATCTCCCCCGATTGGCCCTTGAACGGAAAGGGCGAAAGCACCGTGGATTGGCGACACGACACATGACGACTGCAACCGGTAACGCGCCGGAGAACGCGGCGCGGAACACCGCGCCGAACGGCCCGTCGAGCCTGACGACCGCCGCGGCGCGGAATCTGGCGACCACCACCAAGACGCCGCCGCAGATGCAGGAGATCAGCTCCCGCTGGCTGCTGCGGGTCCTGCCCTGGGTGCAGGTGTCCGGCGGCACGTTCCGCGTGAACCGGCGCCTCACCCACACGCTCGGCAACGGGCGCGTCGAATTCGTCTCGACCGGCACCGAGATCCGCGTCATCCCCGCCGAGCTGGGCGAACTGCCCGCCCTCGCCGGCTACGACGACACCGCCGTGCTCGAACGGCTCGCCTCGGCCTTCACACAGCACGACTTCCGCCCCGGCGACGTCCTCACCCGCGCCGGCGACCCGGCCGACCAGGTGGTGCTCGTCGCGCACGGCAAGGTCAGCCGGCGCGGCCCCGGCCGCTACGACGGCGAGACCGAGCACGGCGTCCTGGCCGGCGGCGACTTCGAGGGCGACCGGCTGCTGACCGAGGACGACCCCGGCGGCTGGCCGTACAGCCTGGTGGCGCTCACCGGCGGCACCGTGCTCACCGCCGACGCCCAGACGCTCCGGGAGGTCGTGGACGGCGCCCCGGGGCTGGCCGCCCACCTGGACGCCGCACGCGCCACCGCGGCCGCGCCGCGCAACGCCGCGGGTGAGGCGGTGATCGAGTTGGCGTCGGGGCATGTGGGTGAGCCGGTGTTGCCGGGGACGTTCGTGGATTACGAGTTGTCGCCGCGTGAGTACGAGTTGAGTGTGGCGCAGACGGTGTTGCGGGTGCATTCGCGGGTGGCTGATCTGTACAACGAGCCGATGAACCAGGTGGAGGAGCAGCTGCGGCTGACGATCGAGGCGTTGCGTGAACGGCAGGAGCACGAGCTGGTGAACAACCGGGAGTTCGGGCTGCTGCACAACGCCGACGTGCGCCAGCGCATCCACACCCGCACCGGCCCGCCCACCCCCGACGACCTCGACGAACTCCTCGCGACCGTCTGGAAGGAGCCGAGCGTCGTCCTGGCCCATCCCAGGGCCATCGCCGCGTTCGGCCGTGAGTGCAGCAGGCGCGGCCTGTACCCGGACACCGTCTCCCTGGGCGGCCACGCGGTGCCGGCCTGGCGCGGCGTGCCGGTGCTGCCGTGCAACAAGATCCCCGTCACCGCCGAGGGCACCAGCTCCGTGCTCGCCCTGCGCACCGGGGAACGGCAGGGTGTCGTGGGACTCCACCGCACCGGCATCCCCGACGAGTACGAACCCGGCCTGTCCGTCCGGTACATGGGGGTGAACGACCAGGCGGTCATCTCCTACCTGGTCAGCGCCTACTACTCCACCGCCGTCCTCGTCCCCGACGCCCTCGGCATCCTGGAGGACGTCGAGATCGGCCACTGAGCCGCGGCCGCCTCCTTTTCCCGGCAGGCATTCCGCCGTTCCGCCCGCATTTCCGTCCGGCGCACCCCTGTTCGGATTCCGACGAGTCCGCCGCCGGGAATTCCCGGGTCCGTTCCGCACGGCGCGAAGAATGCATTCTTCGCGCCCCGGATCACAGCACGTCGTCACACAGCACAGCACAGCTCGGCACAACACAGCACAGCACCGCGCATCCGGCCGCCGCGCACCGCCGCGTACCGGCCCGCCCATGGAAGGCACATCCCGTGAACGCCCAGCAGAACCCGCCGCTGTCCAGCCTGGACACAGCCGCCGCACGCAACCTCGCCACCACCACCAAGACGCCGCCGCAGATGCAGGCGGTCTCCTCCCGGTGGCTGCTCAAGATCCTCCCGTGGACGCAGGTGTCCGGCGGCACGTTCCGCGTGAACCGGCGCCTCACCCATACGCTCGGCAACGGCCGTGTCGAGTTCGTCACCACCGGCCGCCAGGTCTCCGTCATCCCCGCCGAACTGACCGAACTTCCCGCGCTCCAGGGCTTCGACGACGAGGAGGCCCTGGCCGCGCTCGCCGAGCGCTGCGTCCAGCGCGAGTACGCCGCGGGCGACGTCGTCGTCGCGGGCGGCACCCCCGTCACCGAGGTCCTGCTCATCGCGCACGGCAAGGTGCAGCAGCTCGCCCCGGGACCGTACGACTCCGAGCGCAGCCTCGGCATCCTCGCGGACGGGGAGTACGACGGCGACCGCGCCCTCACCGGCGGCCCCGCCGAGTGGCCGCACGGCCTCACGGCCCGCACCCGCTGCACCGTCCTCGCGCTGCCCCTCGACGCCGTCTCCGCCGTCGCCGACCGCTCCGCCGCGCTCCGCGCGCACCTCGACGGCGTCGCGTCGCGCCCCGTCCCCCGCCAGAACCGGCGCGGTGAGGCGGTGATCGAGTTGGCGTCGGGGCATGTGGGTGAGCCGGTGTTGCCGGGGACGTTCGTGGATTACGAGTTGTCGCCGCGTGAGTACGAGTTGAGTGTGGCGCAGACGGTGTTGCGGGTGCATTCGCGGGTGGCTGATCTGTACAACGAGCCGATGAACCAGGTGGAGGAGCAGCTGCGGCTGACGATCGAGGCGTTGCGTGAACGGCAGGAGCACGAGCTGGTGAACAACCGGGAGTTCGGGCTGCTGCACAACGCGGACGTGCGCCAGCGCATCCACACCCGCACCGGCCCGCCCACCCCCGACGACCTCGACGAACTGATCTCCCGCCGCCGCAAGACGCAGTACCTCCTGGCGCACCCCAGGACCATCGCCGCCATCGGCCGCGAGTGGAACGCCCGGGGCATCTACCCCACCCCGGCCGAGATCGACGGGACCGTCCTGCGCGCATGGCGCGGCATCCCGATCCTGCCGTGCAACAAGATCCCCATCACCCCCGAGGGCACCAGCTCCGTGCTCGCCCTGCGCACCGGCCAGGAGAACCAGGGCGTCGTCGGGCTGCACCAGACCGGCATCCCGGAGGAGTACGAGCCCAGCCTCAACGTCCGCTTCATGGGCATCGACGACCAGGCGGTCATCTCCTACCTGGTCAGCGCCTACTTCTCGGCGGCCGTCCTCGTCCCCGACGCCCTCGGCGTCCTGGAGGACGTCGAGATCTGACGGCCGCCCGTTCCTCCCACCGCCCGCCGGGCGCGGTCAGTGGCCCGCGCCCGGCTCCGACCAGTAGCCGGGCGACTGGTACTGGTGCTGCTGCGTCCGTTCCTGCGCCGGGTACGGGTTCTGCCCGCCGCCCTGCCCCTGGTAGGGCGCGTTCTGGGGCTGCTGGCCCTGGAACGCGCCGGGGTACGGGCGGGGGGCCGCCGGACGGGGCGCCGCGGGCCGCATCTGCTGCGGCGCCGGGGCCTGCGGCATGTGCGACGCGTTCCCCGGGAACGCGGGGCGCGGCGCGGCGGCCTGCTGCGGGAAGTAGCCCCCGGGGGCCTGCGCCGCGGGCGCGGGCAGCTGCTGGCGCGGGGGAGCGGCCTGGTAACCGGGACCGCCGCCCTGCTGCGGGAAGGCGGGGAAGGACTGCCCCGACGGCACGGGGTGCATGCCGGGCGAGGACTGCTGGAACGGCTGGAAGGGCTGCGACGGCGCCGACGGGAGCGCGGGGAGGGCCGGCAGCGCGGGCTGGGGGGACGGGTGCGGGAACCCCACGGGGTCGTAGGCCGCGGGAACGCGGATGGGGGCTATCTGCGGGGTTCCCCGCTCGGCCACCAGCCTGTCGTAGATCGGGGTGTCGGCGAACGACGGTGAGGAGTACCCACCACCGTAGGGGCGCGGGGAGGTCATACCCCATAAGTTAAGCCCACCGTGTGCTTGTTGGGGAGTCCGATGAGAAGCTGATTTGGCCGGATGCGGGCGAGCCGCCCGGTCCCCATGCGAGGCAATTCCGGTGAAAGGCCGGAAAAGGCGCAATACCCCCGCTCGCGCGGCCGCTTCCCCCGCCGCTCCGAGGGGTCTCCCCGAGGCGGGATGGCATAGTGGGCGGTGGCTGCGGAACACGTGGCGTGACGACGCCCCACGACGGAGGAAACCCCGATGCTCAAAGGTGCGAATGTCCCGGTGGCCGCGCGAACGGTGCGCGTCGAGATCGGCTGGGCAGCCGCGCCGGGGACACCGGACGTGGACGCCTCGGCGCTCCTCCTCGTCGGCGGCCGGGTCCGCTCCGACGCCGACTTCGTCTTCTACAACCAGCCGGCCCACGCCTCCGGCGCCGTCCGCCACGAGGGCAAGCAGCCGCAGGGCGGCGCCGTCACCGACCGGCTCACCGTCGACCTCGGCGCCGTCGAGCCCGCCGTCGAGACCGTCACCCTGGCCGCCTCCGCCGACGGCGGCACGTTCGGCAGCGTCCCCGGCCTGCACATCCGCCTGAGCGACGCCGACGGCGGCGCCGAGATCGCGCGCTTCGACAGCACCGACGCCACGACGGAGACCGCCTTCGTCCTCGGCGAACTGTACCGGCGCCAGGGCGCCTGGAAGTTCCGCGCCGTGGGCCAGGGGTACGACAGCGGCCTCGCCGGCCTGGCCACCGACTTCGGCATCAGCGTGGACGACACGCCCCCGCCCGCCCCGCAGGCCGCCGCGCCCGCGCCCCCGTCGACCGCTCCCGCCCCCGCCCAGGCACCCCTGCCCCCGCCCCCGGCGGGCGCCGTCCCCGCCGCCATGCCCCCGCCGCCCCCCGGCGCGGCCCCGCAGCCGCCGGCGGCCCCGGTGCGGCTGAGCAAGGTCACGCTCACCAAGGCGTCCCCGACCATCTCGCTCGCCAAGCAGGGCGCCACCTCGGGCCAGATGCGTGTCAACCTCAACTGGGAGCAGCGCCAGACCGGCGCGGCCAAGAGCGGCTGGAAGGAGCGGCTCAACAAGGCCATGGGCGGCGGCCTCGACCTCGACCTGTGCGCGCTCTTCGAGCTGACGGACGGCCGCAAGGGCGTCATCCAGGCGCTGGGCAACGCGTTCGGCTCCCTCCACCAGGCGCCGTACATCCACCTGGACGGCGACGACCGCACCGGCGCCGTCGCCAAGGGCGAGAACCTGACCATCAACCTGGACCACGCCCGCGAGCTGCGCCGCGTCGTGATCTTCGTGACGATCTACTCCGGCGCCGCCAGCTTCCAGGACATCACCGCCACCGTCACGCTCACCCCGGAGAAGGGCGCGCCGGTCGACTTCTCCCTCGACGAGTGCACCGTCCCCTCGCCGGTCTGCGTGCTCGCCGAACTGACCGGGCAGGGCGGCGAGCTGACCGTCAAGCGCGAGGCGCGCTACCTGGTGCCCGACCGCGGCGTGAGCCCGCAGCGCACGGTGGACCACGCGTACGGCTTCGGGCTCCAGTGGACACCGGGCCGCAAGTGAGGATCGCGCTCGTCGACTCAGGGCTCGGGCTGCTGGCCGCCGCGGCCGCCGTGCGCGGACTGCGGCCCGACGCCGACCTCGTGATCTCGGGGGACCCCGCGGGCATGCCGTGGGGCCCGCGCACCCCCGAGGACATCACGGAACGGGCCCTCGTCTGCGCGCGCGCCGCCGCGGCGACCGGCCCCGACGCCCTGATCGTCGCCTGCAACACCGCCTCGGTCCACGCGCTGCCCGCCCTGCGCGCCGAACTGGAGCCCGCGATCCCCGTCATCGGGACCGTCCCGGCGATCAAGCCCGCCGCCACACGCGGTGAGCCGTTCGCCGTCTGGGCCACCCCGGCGACCACGGCCAGCCGCTACCAGCAGCGGCTGATCGCCGACTTCGCCGCCGGGCTCCCGGCGGCCGGCGTCCCCTGCCACGGCCTCGCCGACGCCGTCGAGCGCGCCGACGACGCCGCGATCGGCGCCGCCGTCAAGGCCGCGGCGGGCCTGACACCCCCCGCCACCCGTACGGTCGTCCTCGGCTGTACGCACTACGAGCTGGTCGCCGACCGCATCCGCGACCACCTCGCGGCGGCGTACGGCATCACCGCCACCCTCCACGGATCGGCCGGCGCCGTGGCCGCGCAGGCCCTGCGCCGCGCGCGCTCCGCGCCCGACCCCGCCGCGCCCCCCACCGGCCGTCTGACCGTCTTCGCGGCCGGCCGGTCCGCCGCGCTGCCGGAGGCCGCCCTCGCCTACCCGGAGGGGCGCCTGCTCGCGGTGGCGTCCGCGTAGGCTCGCCGCCATGGCAACTCCCGACTTCATCCTCCGCCTCCGCCGCCACATCGGCCACGACCTGCTGTGCCTGCCGGGCGTCAGCATGGTCGTCCACGACGACGCGGGCCGCGTCCTCCTCGGCCGCCGCGCCGACACCGGCCGCTGGTCGATCCCCGGCGGCATCCCGGAACCGGGGGAGCAGCCCGCCCTGGCGGCGGTCCGCGAGGTCCTGGAGGAGACGGCGGTGCGCTGCGTCGCCGAGCGCATCCTGCTGGTGCAGACGCTGCCGCCCACCCGGTACCCGAACGGGGACCAGGTCCAGTTCACCGACATCGCCGTCCAGTGCCGGGCGGTCGGCGGCGAGGCGCGGGTGAACGACGACGAGTCCCTCGAAGTCGGCTGGTTCGCGCTGGACGAGCTGCCGCGGCTCGACCCGTTCGCGCTGGAGCGGATCAGGCTGGCGGGCGAGGAGGGGCCGACCTGGTTCGAGCCCGCCGGGCCCGTCCCCGCCGTGGGCGGCTGACGCCGCCCGTCCTCAGAGCTTCCTGAAGTCGTACGCCTCGGCCGCCGCGTCCGCCACGGCGTTCAGGTCGCCCCCGGCCGAGGCCGTCACCAGCGCCGCCACCGCGCCCTCCACGAACGGGGCGTCCACCAGCCGTGTCCCGGCGGGCAGTTCGTCGCCCTCGGCCAGCATCGCCTGCACGGTGAGCACGGCGCTGCCGAGGTCGGCGAGCACGGCGACACCGGCGCCGCCGTCCACCCGGCGCGCGGCCTCCGCGATCAGCTCGGCGCTGGTCCCGAGCCCGCCGTCGGGCGTGCCGCCCGCCGGTTCCACGGGGGCGAGGTCGCCGCCGCCCGCCAGACCGCCCGCGAGCACCGCCACGGACGCGGCGACCTCCGCGCTGTGCGACACCAGCACGATCCCCACGCGCGCACCGTCAGCCATCGCCGTCCACCGTCCCGTTCCCGTGCGTACCGTCCGTGCCGTGCGCCGCCTCGTCGAGGGCCCCGATCAGCAGCGCGGAGGAGGCCGCCCCCGGGTCCATGTGCCCCTTGCTGCGCTCGCCCAGGTAGCTCGCCCTGCCCTTGCGGGCCTGGAGCGGGACGGTCGCCTCCGCGCCGCCGAGCGCCGCCGTCCGCGCCGCCGCCGTGTCGGGGAGCGCGTCCACGGCGGGCAGCAGCGCGTCGAGCATCGTCTTGTCGCCCGCCGCCCCGCCACCCAGCCGGGCCACGGCCTCCACGCCCTCGCGCAGCGCGTCGCGCAGTTCCTCGCCGCCGACCTCGGGCGCGTCGCCGAGTGCCTTGCCCGTACGCCGCAGCAGCGTGCCGTAGAGCGGCCCCGAGGCGCCGCCGACCTTGGAGACCAGCGTGCGGCCCGCGAGCTGGAGGACGGCGCCGGGGGTGTCCGGCTCCTGCTCGTCCAGCGCGGCGGTGACGGCGGCGAAGCCGCGCCGCAGGTTGCTGCCGTGGTCGGCGTCGCCGACGGCGGAGTCCAGGTCGGTCAGCCGCCCGGCGTCACGGTCCACCGCGGCGGCGGCCAGGGCGAGCCAGCGCCGGAAGAACCCGGCGTCCATCGCAGCCACTTCGCGCTCCTCTCAGCGGCCCCAGCGCAGCCCCGCCGTGCTCACCGGCGCGTCCCACAGCCGCAGCAGTTCGTCGTCCACCTCGCACAGCGTCACGGAGCAGCCCGCCATGTCCAGGGACGTCACGTAGTTGCCGACGAGGGTACGCGCCACCGTCACGCCGCGCTCGCGCAGGACGCGCTGGACCTCGGCGTTGAAGCCGTACAGCTCCAGCAGCGGCGTGGCGCCCATGCCGTTGACGAGCGCGAGGACGGGGCCGCCCGGCTTCCGGTCGGCCAGCAGGACGTCGACCGTGTAGTCCGCGATCTCCGCCGACGTCATGACGGCGCGCCGCTCGCGGCCCGGCTCGCCGTGGATGCCGATGCCCAGCTCCAGCTCGTCGGCGGGGAGGTCGAAGGTCGGACCGCCCTTGGCGGGCGTGGTCGGCGCGCCGAGCGCGACGCCGAAGCTGCGCGACGCGTCCGCCACCCGCTGCGCGACCGCCGTGACGCGGTCGAGCGGCGCGCCCGCCTCGGCCGCCGCCCCGGCCAGCTTCTCGACGAAGAGCGTGCCGCCCGTGCCGCGGCGGCCCGCCGTGTAGAGGCTGTCGGTGACGGCGACGTCGTCCTCGACCAGTACGCGGGCGACGCGGATGTCCTCCTCGTCGGCCAGTTCGGCGGCCATGTCGAAGTTGAGGACATCGCCCGTGTAGTTCTTCACGATGAACAGGACGCCCTCGCCGCCGTCCACCAGGGAGGCGGCGCGGACCATCTGGTCGGGCACCGGGGAGGTGAACACCTCGCCGGGACAGGCCGCGTCCAGCATCCCGGGGCCGACGAAGCCGCCGTGCAGCGGCTCGTGGCCCGAGCCGCCGCCGGAGACCAGCGCGACCTTGCCGGTGACCGGCGCGTCCCGGCGGGCGACCACCCGGTTCTCCACGTCCACGGTCAGCTCGGGGTGGGCCTCGGCCATCCCGCGCAGCGCGTCGGCGACGACGGTCTCCGCCGAGTTGATCAGCATCCGCATGACTACCTCCAGCAGGCTCCGGCCGGGGCCGGGCGCGGCCACGGCGCCGCGCACCCGCCAGTATCGGCCGGGCGGCGGCCCCTGGCGCGTCCGCCGGGCCGGGGATTCGGGGGGTGGGGGGCGGAGAGCGTACAGTTCCGGCGGGCGGACCGGCCGTACGCCCCGAAATGTGACGCAGATCACAGAGGTCCGGTGTCCCGTCATAGCGGTCGAACGGGTGATCTATCGTCATCGCCTGCTCTTCCCCCGGGGCCGGGAGGCGCTGCCACCATGGCGCGCATGGGAGCCGGACCCGCACTCCGCCTCGCCCACGCCGCGCTGTACGCGACGGTGTGCGTCGCCGTGTCCGGGCTTGGCCATGTGCTGTCCGCCGGGAACGGTCTCCCGCCCGCGAGCGTCGCCCTCGCGTTCGCCGTGATGTGCGTCGCCGGCTGGTGGCTGGCCCACCGCGAGCGGGGCATCCGGCTGATCACCGGGGCGAGCGCCCTGGGCCAGGCGGTGCTGCACGCCGTCTTCAGCGGTCTGCACCCCATGCGCCCGGCGGCGAGCGGTACCGACTGGCCGGCCCAGCTGCCCGTGGGGCACGGGGCGTACACCGGCCACGTCCACCATCACCACACCCCGAACCCGGCACCCGGCCCGGACCTCACCGCCCTCGACGCCTTCACCCCCCTGTTCGGCGGGGCGTACGCGGGCGTCGCCATGGCGGTCGCCCACGGGATGGCCGGGCTGCTGTGCGGCTGGTGGCTGTGGCGGGGTGAGGCCGTCGCACGGCAGCTCGCCCGCTGCGTCGCGCTCCTGCTGTGCGCGCCCCTCCGGGTGGCCGGACGGCCGGGAGCCGGTGTTCCGCCGCTGCCGCGCGTACCCCTGCCGCCCGCTCCACGCCGGGCGCGCAGGCCGCGTGACCTGCTGGCGCTGCACCGGGGGTCGCGCCGCGGCCCGCCCGTGCCGTCGTCCTGAGCCGACCTGTTCCCCCGTCACACGGCGGCGCGCCGCCGTGTGACGGTCGCCGAGGGGCCGCTGCGGCGTGCCGACGGCTCCGCGAGAACACCGAGGACCAGTGGCGATGAACGCTGCCCACGACACGATGGCACCACCCGCACCACCCGCACCACCCGTATCCACCCGGCCGCGCCGCCGGACCGCCGCCGGGCGGTCGGGCGCGGCCGACGCCGACATCACCCTCTGGGCGCTTGCCGCGGGCGACGGCGACCGGGACGCGGCGGAACGCTTCGTCCGGGCCACCTACGACGACGTCCGCAGGTTCGTCGCGCACCTCAGCGCGGACGGTCCCGGCGCGGACGACCTGGCGCAGGAGACGTTCGCCCGCGCCCTGGGCAGCCTGCCGGGCTTCGCCGGGCGGTCGTGCGCCCGCGCCTGGCTGCTGTCGATCGCGCGCCGGGTGGTCGTCGACCGCTACCGGCGCGCGGCCGTGCGCCCGGCGCTGGCCGACACGGCCGACTGGCTCGCGGCGGCCGACCGCGCGCAGCCGCGCAGGGCGCCCGGTTTCGAGGAGCGGATCGCGCTCCTCGACGCGCTGCGCGCCCTCGACGGCGGGCGGCGGCAGGCGTTCGTGCTGACGCAGCTGCTCGGCCTGTCGTACGCGGAGGCCGCCGAGATCACCGGCTGCCCGATCGGCACGGTGCGGTCGCGCGTGGCGCGGGCGCGGCGCGACCTGGCGACGGTCTGGCTGGCCTGAGGCGGCCGGTCACGCCCGCGGCGCCCCCGAGCTC